>CAZCZP010000180.1:0-7988 GCA_964502895.1 uncultured Bifidobacteriaceae bacterium | reverse complement strand
TGAGCCGATGCGGCTTGCCGGTCCAGTGGACGGTGTCCGCGTCGGTCAGTTTGTCCGCCGGCGACCAGATGCTGAAATACGGGTCGTGCGCGACCAGCGGCACCGCGGGCGGGCGCAGCGGTGGAAGGTTTTGGTCGGCGGCGGTCGCGTTGCGCAATGGCAGCTTGGTGAGCGCCAGTCCCAGAAAGAGAGCGGCGGTGAGTTTGGTGGCGTTCATGGTCAGAGTATCCCGTTGATTATTCCGTTGTCCTGTAAGAAATCGTTGTCCGCTCCAGCGCTTCCTTCTGAGCTTCTCATTAGCACCGGGCTTCAGCCCGATGTCGGCGTTCCCGTGCGAGCGAAGCCGTTTCAACGGCTTTGCTGAAATCGAAACACGAAACGGTTGAAACCGTTCCTAAAGTCTGCCGCCCGGATCACCCGGCTAAAGCCGGGTGTTAATGAGAGCGCGCTTTCACAATTCTGCCCCGCAATCCAAAATCACGGATCAATCCGGTTCTCCTGCGCAGGGTTCACGGTCCAGGAAATTTCCGTATGCGATTGATTGTCGTTATTCCACCGGGGACGCCAAAGGTGGCTGTTGGGATCAACCACGTCTTTGCGTTTGGCGGACTCGGCGTGGCCGTCGCAAAACATGAGATTGGTCCGGCGATTGTGCCGATTGGACGGCCATTCATCCGGGTCTTTGGGATCAATGTTGCCGTCGAAATCTCCCGGGCCGGTCTGAGTGCCCGCGGCGGATCCCGGCTTGCTGTCGCCCAGCATGATCATGTTGGAAGCACTTTTCACCTGGCTGTCTTTTATCTCGCCCACAATGTTCACGTCGCCGCCCAATCCCAGTTGATTCGGGCCCGGATCGCGCAATCCCCAATCGTTGTAACCGAGCGAAAAGCGAGTGGTTTCCCGGATTCCATAACGGTCGAATCCGTTGGGGCCGGTGGCTCCAAGCAGAGTGGTATTGCGGTTGGTGTTCCAGGAGGAATTTGGATTCGCGGCCGGACAATAAAAGGCGTCGCGATTCCCGCCCATGAGGGAATACAATCGTGGCGGCCAGACATAGTAAAACCCTCCGCCGCCAAGCCACAGCGTTCCCGGATAAAACTTGTGGTCGCCCACGTACATGACGGTGGCGATACCGATCTGCCGCATGTTGTTGAGGCAGGAAGTCTGCTGGGCTTTGGATTTCGCCTTGGCCAGCGCGGGCAACAGCATGGCGGCGAGAATCGCGATGATGGCGATGACCACCAGCAATTCGATCAAGGTGAACCCGGGCAGTCGCCTGCGGGCATTTGGCTCTCGGCTTCTCATGTGTTGAATCAGGTTACGCGCGGCATCCCGCGGCGTCATGTGGCATGAAGTGGCCACAATGTTGAAACACGCATCGCCTGACTTCAAACCCGAAATGGAGTCCAAAATTAAAAGGGCGTCCCCGCGAAGGGACGCCCCAATGACACAGCCCCACTTGAGTCAACTCACGGCGTCTTCATCCGGAAGAACCGCGCCGGCTCGCCGGTGTTGATCGGGAACGCATTGGAAAACGCGCCGCTGCCGTCAAACGCGCCCGAGAGGTTCGTCGTCCATTCAACCGAAGGCGCGGCGACGTTGGTCGAGGTCAGCCACGAGTAGCTTCCCAGCGGCGCTCCGCCCGTGCCTTGCAGGATCAGGTTGCCCGCGGACACGGTGGGCGGATTGATCGTAGGCTCTTGAACCACCGCCGTCACGCGCACGGTGCCATCCACCGTCAACTGGCTGGTGTCCCAGGTGTAGCCTGCGGGAAGGGTGACGGTTGCAAATGAACCCGACCGCGTGCCCCAATTGAACAGGTCGAACGTGTCGTTGACGGCGAGAGCGTTCGTGCCAATCAACACGACATTCAGCGTGCCGCCGTATTGGAGCGCGCCCGTAACTGCCGCCAAGTCGCTCGCCACGACGCCTCCGTCTTTGCTCACTTCCATGACTGTCGTCCCGTTGAGCACAAGGTTGTTGCCGATGCTCAGGGTGCCGATGGATGTTCCTGGGGCCAGCGTGCCTCCAGCCGCAACGGTCAAGGCGCCCACCACGGAACCGGAACCGCCCAGCGTCCCGGCGTTGACGAGCGTCGAGCCGGTGTAGGTGTTGGCGCCGTTCAAGTAGAGCGCGCCCGGGCCTTGTTTCGTCAATCCTCCGCCGCCCGTGCCGTCCAGAAGCGGTTGCACGATGGCGATGCTGTTCGTGCCGGTGTCAATGACTGCTCCGCCGGCGTTGACGCTGGCGGTCATCGTGCCGGACATGAAATCGGCATTCGCATTAGGGCTTGCGCGCAGCACGCCGCCGTTGAAGTTGAAGGTGGCGGCGCCTGGACCGCCTACGACGCGGCGGACCTGGAGCACCCCACCATTCAGGTTAACCGTGCCGTTGCCGGCCGCCGTATTCCCCAAGGTCAAGGCGTCACCGCTGGTTTCGATGACGGCGGTGCCGCTGATATTCAGCGTGCCCGTGCCTTCTTCTCCGACACGGAGCAACCTGCCGGCGTCGTTGGTACCATGGATGAACGTGCCGCCCGTCATGTTGAACACCCCAGGACCAGTGGCATAGCGACCGATCACAAACCAGTGACTCGGCGCGACGATGCTCCCGGCGCTCAGGTTGTAGGTGCCTTCGCCACGGAATCCGACGTGCGCCTCGCGGAAGTCTGTCCCAATAACGCTGCCGCCGGTCTGGTTCACCCTGCCGAAGCTGCCGGTGCCCTTGCCCACGAAGAGGCTTCCCCAAATCACTCGCGCGTTGTCCTGGATGTTCATCGTGCCGTCACCGGTGTCAACGTCGGTGACGTTCATGTCCCAGAGGACGCGCAGAGTGCTGTTGTCTTTCACGGTGAGGGTGCCCGTGCCGCCTTCGTGACCGACTGCGAACCAGGCGTCCACGTTCACAATGCTGGAGTTGGCCAAGGTCATTATGCCGACCCCGCCAGCATGCCAGCCCAGATGAACGCGGCTGTCCGAGAACAGAATTGAATTGTCGTTCAAGAAGATGGTGGAGGTTGAACCACCGCTCTCACCCAGGTTCATGTCCCCCGCATTGGTAATGGAGGATGTGCCATTCAACGTCAGGGTCTGCCTGGCAAGATTGCCAGCGATGTTGTTGGCATAGCCCATGGAGAAATTGCCGGAGCGCAACCTCGAATTGTAGAGCGCAGCAGTGCTCAGATAATCCGCCGAGCCGTTGCCCCGACCGACCGCGACCCAGCTATCCACATTCAACACTGTGTTACTCAGAACAAGTGCCGCGCCCTGGTTAATCGTGTTACCTACCCACAGATCATTCTGGGTGTGGTTGGTCTGTGCGCCACCGGTGCCATCGAACAGCACCACGCCCGCTTCAATCCGGTAGCCCGGCCCGGCGCCACCCGAGAGTTCCTTCACGCCGGCGCCCAGATGGGTCAACTTCGCCGGGCCCGTTTTGACGAAGCCGCTCCCCGCCGTAGCGGTGACAGGGCCACTCAAACCCAGGTCACTTTGGACATCAATCGTCGAATTAGGGCCTTGCACGGAGTAGCCGCGGTCAATCGTCTTCGCCGGACCAGAGTAGCTCAAAGCGCCGCCCGCGAGCACCAGATTGTTGGCGGCGGATGAGGAGCTGCCAATGGCGCTGGGCTGGCCTCCATTGGCGAGGTTGGTCACATTGACTGTGCCACCTTCGATTCGCGTAACACCGGTGTAATCGTTCGCGATGTTCAACGCCAGGCTGCCCGGGCCCTGTTTGATCAAGCTGGCCGTGCCGCTGATCTTGCCACTACCACTCAAGGAGTAACTAAGATTGGTGTTGTTGACCGTGACCTTGGCGGGATTGACGGTCGTTCCCAGGTTGACGCTGGTGGTCCCGGATGCCGAGTCATTGAACAAAACAGCATTTCCGTCCACGTAGGTGGTCGGGAGAGTCGTGCTCAGTTCAATCCAGTTGGCCGTCGTCGCGATGTCCCAGATGCCACCGGCCACGCCGCCTTCCCACCGCGGCGCGGCAACGAAAGTGACGTTGAGGTCAATGGAGCCGCCAGCGTTGGTGACGATATTGGCCACCACGCCCGGCGGAAGCGAGCCAAGGACGAAACTGCCAGAACCGCTCCGGCTGCCGTATTTGATCAACGGGAACTGGCCCAATTGGGGCAAAGCAGATTCGACGTTCACCGTGATGGCGCCGTTAACCGCCAGGGCGCCAGTCACGTTCAGCGGTGCCGAAGTTGGATTACCGAAGCTGCCGAGGTCCAAGTCCAAGGTGGAGGTGTCTAGCGCAAGACTGGACTGATTCAATTGACTATTGGCGGCCAGAACGGTGACACCGAAGCCGGCACCATTCGCAATCGAGAGGGCTCCCGCGCCCGTGGCGGAGGTGCCGGTGTTCAATTTGCCCGCATTGACGACAGTCGCGCCGGTGTAGGAATTGGCGCCGCTGAGAGTAAGGGTGCCGTTACCGTTTTTGGTCAGGCCGCCCGAAGAAACCGGAGCGAGCGTGGGTATGCCGAGCGTGGCCGGGGTCGAAGCTCCGCCGCCGACGAGGGTCACGGCTGGAGCACTGGCGTAGCCGTAGCCCGAGCAGGTCACCACAATGTTGGTAACCTTGCCCGCAACGGGATCAATCTGCGCGATTGCCGTGGCGCCGCTACCAACACCGCTAGCGTCAATTTGCACAATCGGAGGCGACATGTAGCCCGCGCCGCCATCCACGACCGCCACGCTTTGGACGCCGTCGCCAGTGGGAGCCAACAAGGGTTGCGCCACGGTCACGTTGAAACCCGCCGTGTCAATGACGGCGTTGCCTGAGTAAACGACGGCTTCAGTTAAACCCTCCAAAAAGTTAGCGCTGTCCGCCGTGGCCACGAGGGTTCCACCTTTGAAGTTGAGGTAAGCCGTGCCGTTCCAGCGCACGATCTGCGGAACGCTCAACGTGCCACCGTTCAAGTTGAAAGTGGCGGTGCCACCGTTGCCGATCACGAGACGATTGGCAATGGTCATGATGCCGGTGCCGGCCAGTGTCACCTCACCACGGCTGGGTTGTTCCGCAACCATGAACGCCGGTCCGGTCGTGTTCGTATGACTGAACTGTCCGCCGGTCACGTAAACCACACCCATGCCCATGGACTCCCGACCCACGGCACTCCAACCGCCCAAACTGACGGTGCCGCCCGATTGATAAAACACGCCTTTACCCCATCGGCCGATATGCAGGTTGTTCGGGTTGGCAAACGTGCCGGCCGTGATCTGGTAGAATCCGGAAGCCTCCGCGGCGGCACTATCAGTACCGCCAATGCACCATTCATTACCACCGGCGCCCAGAAGAGTGCCACCGGTCTGCCACACTGCGCCTACGGTCGTGCCTCCCTTGGCGATCCAGAAAAGGGAGACATTCAGCGTGGCATTGTCCTTGATGTACGCCTGACCGCGACCACTCCCCCAGTCGCCGATGTTCCAATCGCGTCCGACCACATTGTACACGGCGTTGTCCTGAAGCGTGAGCCAGCCTTGCCCGCCGTCGCCATTGCCGATGCCATTCCAGCCACCGGTCACATTCACCACCGCATTGTCCTTTACGATCACTTGCCCCAGGCAAGAAATACTGTCGCCGACAATGAAGCCGTCGCCCGTTTTGTTGATGACGCCGTCGCCTGCAACAATCAAAGTGGAGAGCGGTGTGTTGCCGCCGTTGCCCGTGCGACCAACCACAAGCCAGTTGTCCACCGGTAACGTTCCGCCGTTCGTCACGATGATCGTCCCCGCGACGCCACCATTGCCTGCCCATGCTTCGCTGACATGCGGCACGGTGTTGGTGATGATCGCGGTACCGCTGTTGCCGATGTTGCCAATAGCCCAGCCGCCGCTGTTATTGGGCACACCAAGGTCCCAATTAGCCGCATCATTCCACCAACCGGTGCCGGGGGTAATCCAGTCGTTGGCGCGCGCGCCCGGCACGATCGCCATCCACAGACAGGCGAGAGCGACGAGGGCGAAGGGATGATTGAATCTTATTGGCGTGGAGTTTTTCATGGTGCTTGGTTGGCTAATGGCTTTTTACCTTGAAACAGGTTGGCGCATGACATCGCGTGCGACCTTGACGGCGCGGTCTCGCAAAAAGACTCCCGAGGTTTGGCCAGGAAGCTCACGCTCCGACTCCTGAAACATCGCTCAACTATAGGGACGCCGCGCTCCGCGTGTCATGTGGCATGAAATGGCCACACGCACCGCGTGCGCCTCGACTTTTGCGAACCTTGGAAAGACAAAAAATGTTCAGCCCGTCGGTCTCGCGAGTTGAGATCAAGCGCGGCAACGGAGACGATTACCGAAATCGCGCCACTATCGTTCAGATTTGCTGACCGGTGGTGATTGCGGCTTCGTCAATACGATCCCCACATCAATCCCCTGCCCGCCACTTGTCTGGTGACAATGCACGGCCACAGTGTTGTTGCCTGGCCTCAAAGCCGCGCGAACCTCAGGAGAGATTTCAACCTCCCGGTATTCTGTGACAAACCCCTTCAGCCTCGCCGCCAAAACTCCATTCAAGTAAATCTCTGCATCCTCGTCGTGAAAGACGCGCAGCTTGACGCGATTCTGTTCCCCGCCTGCCAGCACAAAATCGCGCCGCAACCAGATGTCGGTTGTCTGCCACGGGGTATTCGCGCGCACACCGGGCGTGCCGGCGGCACCGAATCCGCCCGGGCCTTCACGCCATGATGAAACGTCGAACCCCGGCTTGAACCAGTCCTCGGGCGGCTTCTCCGCGGTGTATTTCCAAATGGCCCTGCCGAATTTGGCATCGGCCAAAACCATTTTTTGAATTCGACCGGGCAATTCGCCGCGATTTGCCGCGCGCAGAATGGCGGGGTCAATTTTGGTCACCGCGCGGTCGTAAGTTAACAGGCCGTTGCATTCGGTTTCGACGTCCGTGGTCTGCGTGTAGATGGCGGCGCTCAAGCCGCGCAAATCGTGCAGCGCCCAGACTTGTTCGAGCAACCGTGAGTACCGCTCCGCGAGTTGTGCCCGGTTTGTGAGCATCAGGTAACCCCAACTGCGCGCCGACCAGGAATGGTTATCCACCGAGAATCCCAAGCCGCCGAATTCGCCCAGCGCCGCCGCGCGACGGGGCTCGGGATCAGGCGAATCCGGTCCCGGATAGCTGTGCATATCAATGAGGTCGCCCACGCGCATGTCCGTCCAACCGCTGGCATTGTTCACCAGGCGCGTCGGGTCCAATGTCGCCACCCACTGGGTAAGCCGTTCGGTTTCATACTGGCCCCATCCTTCGTTGAAAACCACCCAGGCGATGATCGAGGGATGATTCGCCAGATTTCTAACCATGTGGAGCAGTTCGTTTTCAAATCCGTCCCGCGCCTGCGGGATGGCGTTGTTGCCGCTGGGCATGTCCTGCCAGACCAGCAAGCCGAGTTTGTCGCACCAGTAATACCATCGAGCCGGCTCCACCTTCACGTGCTTGCGCGCGAGGTTGAATCCGCCCTTCTTCATGAACTCGATGTCCGAGCGCAACGCTTCATCGGTCGGCGCGGTGTAAATGCCATCCGGCCAGAAACCCTGATCCAACATGCCAATCTGGAAGACGAATTCATCGTTCAGCGCAATTCGCGTGATGCCCTGGGAATCTTTGCGGAGCGCAATTTTCCTCAGGCCGAAATAACTCGAAACCGATTCGAGCGTCTGCTCCTTGTCCTTCAGCGTCACCTTCAAGTCGTACAGGAAGGGATCATCCGGCGACCAAAGCCGCGCCGCGGGCAAAGGCAGAACCAGTTCCGTGTTTGCCATTCCCGAGATGCGAGCGACTTCTTTGCCTGCCGCCGACGCCACGGCTTCGACGCGAACAGTTTCGGACAGGCTGTTGACAGCCACCCGCAACCTCAGAGATTTTGCGTCCACGTCCGGCGTGAGCTTCAACCTATCAACGCAAATCTCCGGCACGGGTTCGAGCCACACCGTTTGCCACAGCCCGGACGTGGGCGTGTAAAAAATGCC
>CAZCZP010000179.1:6275-8009 GCA_964502895.1 uncultured Bifidobacteriaceae bacterium | reverse complement strand
GTTACAGTTTTTCGCACGGGAAAACACCCAAGAAAGTCCGGACCAGCCAACGCTGCGCAGCCGATACCCAAGCGGAGCGCCGGGGCCGTTTTTACTTTCTGACGGAAGGCGGTTCGTGTTTCACTCTGGAATTGAAGCAATAATGAGCCGGCGAAGCATTAAGAACAATCGCGGCGGGAGTTTCAGTTTGCAGGGCCAGAAGCAAATGAAGGTAATTCCTGGCCTGGGCGTTGACCTGCCCGAATTACAAACGGCCCGCGCGCTCTGGATCGCCAATCGTTTCGAGGAATCGTTGCAGCTTTTTGAAAAGGCGGTCCGCACACATCCGCAGAACCTCGTCGCCTTGGTGGATGCCAGCCGCGCGTTGGGAGCGCGCTTTGAAATCCAGCGCGCGGAAGAAATGCTGGACCGGCTGGTAAAGCTTGGCGCGCGGCAACCGAATCTCCTCCACTTGGCCGGCCAAAGTTACCGGATGATTTTCCGGCCAGAGAAGGCGATTGATTGCTTCCAGCGTGTGCTCGGGATGACCAGGGAAATTCCCGATGCCTGCCTGGAACTGGCAATTCTCTACGAGCGCCGTCACCGGGTGGAAGAGGCGGCGGCTGTGATTGAAAACTGTTTGCGAGCCGATCCGGGCTACGTGGAAGCACAGTTTTTCAAGGCCAGATTGTTGCGCCGCTTGAAAAACGACGCGGCGTCTGAAGCGCTTTTCCATGAACTGGCGGCCAACGATCAAGCACACCCCCAGGTGCGCGCTCAAGCCTGGGCCGAGATTGCCGCCCGACACGACCGACACGAAAAATATGGCCAGGCGATGGAGGCAATGCTCAAGTGCAAAGCAATCCTCCTCCAACGAGAAGGGCCAATGCGGAGAGAGTCGGACGCGGTCCTGGGCCACTTGCGCGGATTGGCCGAATCGCTCACGCCCGATTATTTTCAGCGATGGTTGGAAGCCGGCCGTGCCTTGCCGGCAAAAAAAACCGCCGTGCTCACGAGCTTTCCCCGGTCCGGCACGACGCTGTTGGAGCAAGTGCTCGACAGCCATTCAGGTTTGGTCAGTTCGGACGAGCGCGAGGCATTTGCGCGCGACGTTTTCCCCGCCATGTGGCTGACGCCCGCGACCCCGCTGCCCACCGCAAAATTGTTTGATGCGATTCCCATGTCGAAGGTTGCGGCCCTGCGCGAACGGTATCTGGCCTACATGGAAGCCGCGTTGAACGAGCCGATCGGTGACCGGGTTCATCTGGACAAAAACCCGACGCTGACTCTGGTGCTACCGGGGTTGTTGCGGTTGTTTCCTGAAACGCGCGTGCTCATTGCGTTGCGGGATCCCCGGGACGTGGTGATCAGTTGCTTCATGCAATATCTGCCGCTCAACGCCAACAGCGTTTGTTTCCTGACCCTGGAACGGACGGCTCAGCGCTATGCGAATGATATGGCCGCCTGGCGGAAGTTTCGCGGGATGATCGCGTCGCCCTGGCTGGAAGTGCGTTACGAGGACGCGGTGGCGAACCTGGAGAAAGAAGCCCGGCGCGCTTTGGATTTTCTGGGCCTGCCTTGGGAGGAAACAGTGTTGAACTACCGCGATCGGCTCAGGCAGAAGGCCGTCGGCTCGCCTACTTATGAGGCCGTCAGCCAGCCCCTTTACACGCGAGCCATTGGCCGGTGGAAGCACTATGAAGAATTCCTGGCCCCTTGCCTGCCAATTCTTCAACCGTCAATTGAGGCATTCGG
>CAZCZP010000179.1:0-6175 GCA_964502895.1 uncultured Bifidobacteriaceae bacterium | reverse complement strand
TATTTCCCAGCCGCTTGGAACTGTACCGGCAGTCGCCTATTGGCGAATGCGATAGAATTTCCCGGCGCCCGTCGCCGGCACCGATTGCGGATTATTCTGGTTGGCTGAGTTGGCCCACGGGCCGGTGATCGCCGTGGCTTCTTCCAACGTGCCAGGGCCAGTCCAAGAGATCGTCACGTTGCCGCCCGAGAATGTCGGCGGATTCATGACCGAGACTTGAGGTGCGCTGCGGGCGCGAAACGTACGCAGCGAGTCCGGATTCGTCGTGTCGTTCACGAGAATCTTGGTTTCATCCGGTTTGATGGAAAACCATTCCAAATTCGCCCGACCGGATTGCTGGCCCGCGACCAATCGCAAGGGATAAACCCCTGCCGCCGGCACCGCGAAACCGCCGATCACATTCACGGCGCCGAACCCTTTATCGGAGTCCCATTCCGCAATTCTAGGACTCGGGTCGCCACGAATCGTTGCCGAGACCGCCACACTGTTGGTCAGGTAAGACTTCAACAAACCAGCCCCATAGTTTTCGGCAATCACCAGGACAGGAATGGTGATGGTGGGATCGGCGCTTCCGAGCCGGAAGGGGAAGCCCGTGTCGCCCGGCGTGGTCATGAGCACGGCCACAGCCCCCGCCAGTTGAGCTTGTTTGGCTTTCACGGCGTCGGTGCAATCAATGCCACCGCGATCCAATAGCACAATTTTGCCAGCGAGATTCGCACTGGTGATCGCGCACGAGTCCGCCGGATTGCCGCTGGGTGTGGCATAAGCAATCGGCGCGGTGAGCGGCGTCTGCGGAAGCGTGGCGCCAAATCCGACAAACAGGACGTTCGTGGACATCGTCACGCAAGGAATGGCGACATTCGTGGGGCCACTGATCTGAAGCACCATGGTGCCTGAGGTCCCGGCAGTGAGCCGGAATTGGTCTTCATTGTTCACGCCCATTCGATAATAGCCCGCGGCAGGGAATCGAACATACGTGGTGATCTCGTCAATGAAGCTGTCTTCGCTGCCGAGCGTGCCGGGAATTCCAGGGAAACCCGTATCATTCGGAAAATTGGCGGTCGCGCCGAGGAAATTCACCCAATTGATAACATCGGTCACGGCAAACGTATTACCTTGGGCCGCAGTTGAAAGGTCTGCCACATTTGTTCCCACAAGTCCGGCCAAGACCGCTTCGGACAACGATATGTCTTCTTCAATGTTGAACTGGCTGGCGGCGGGATCGGCCAGGGTTTCCACCTGATAGACCTTTACATTGAATCCAGGTTTTGCGGCGTCCTCGCTCCCAAGCGGTGTTCTTTGTGATATTGGCAACGTCGGATAGTCAGCCACCGTAAACTGGAACACATTGGTTTTGGTGGTCACCGGTACTCCGTTGTCACCAAACACAATCTTGTAAGTGTGCGTCGAAAGCGCGGCCAAAGCGCCGGGGGAATATTGGATTGTCGTGTTTGTGCCGGCTTTTTGAATGGATGGCGACACGACGATGTTATCCAAGGACAATTGAATCGAGTTCGTGTTCACCGCCGTCACGCGATCTTGCAACGTGATCCCGATGTTGACCAGCGGGTCAACGTTGATGGCATTGTTGGCGGGGAATGCCTGGACCAACGCGGGGGCCGTATCCGTCGAAGCGGTTATATCCAACGAAACGACATCCACATAACCGTCGGGTTGTCCAGCCACGGCCGTGGAGGTAATGGATACTCGCGCCGTGCGTGCACCCGTTGGAATCGTCGCGTTTTGTGAATCCTTCGCCCACTCCTTGCCATTGGCATACTTACCCGTGGGACTGGGGCCCGTTGGTATCGCGGCAACGAAGTCCAAGCCGCCCAAGGGCGTGGAACTGCCCACCACAGCACTCGAGGCGTCGAGAAAGTCCACGGTCAAAGTGCTGTAGTCGCCTTGCGTGAGGTAGCTGCTGAACCACGCGGAGATGGTGTAACGTCCCTGGCCGCCATCAATATCGGTCGCCGAGAGCCCAGTCGCATTGGTGAGACTCACCAATTGGGTTACCGTTTGGTTGGGAGCGTAAGGTCGCAAAAACTGAATTCCGGAATTGGCGGGTCCTGCGTTGGCGTACTCGGTAGAATAAAGGTAGGTGCTGAAGCTGCTCCAGCCGCCACCGACACCCGGACCGGCCGTGCCGCCATTCCTGACGATCCCGCCGCCCGCGGTGTTTTCGAAGTTACCATCAACAATGACATCAACGGCCTGGGCGGTGCCGACGAATGCCATGCCACCCGCGAGGATGGCCAGGCCATTTGTGTTTCTTCGTTTCATAGTTTGGTTTGTCTCTGCTGGTTTGGTTGGCTAAGGGTCACAAAAATCTCTCGCGAAAGATCAGGGCGTGCAGACCGCCGGAAACCGGCCGTCCGGTCCGGGCACGTTCCACTCGTTCAAAATCTTTTCTCCCTCGGGCGAGTCCAGGGCGCGCCATTCGGTATCCTCGACCCGCTTCACAAAGCGATAGGCGTTGCGCGCACCCCGCGGCAACGGGGTGGCCTGGCCGTTGCGCACCTGCTCCAATTGCCGCTTGAACTCTGGGGCATACTTCTCGAGATAGGCGATCTTGCGGCCGGATTCGTCCTTCGGATTTCCATTCGGCGCGATGACCACGGCGCGAACCGCGTCCTCTTCCGCGTCGTTAAGCCCGCGGATGGGCGGCAACGCTTCGCGCGGCGCCGCGAACAGTTTTTTCTCGCTCAAGTCGTAAAAAAAAGTGTTCTCGGCCACGCCGTCGTCCTGCTGGAAGTAGCGATAAGCCATGAAGCCCGCGCCGCCCAACAAGACCAGCGCCAGGCCAAGTTTGAAAACGCTCGACTTGTTCATCGCCAGCTCAATGCGGATCAGCCTTGATGGACCACCAACACTCTTCACGGTTGCAGGGGATGCGACCCGCGTCCAACAATGATGCGCTGCCATCCGCCAGCGCATAATTGGAACGCCGATTGTGCCGCACGGCGCCTTTGTCGCCTTGCGCCACGCGATTGAACCCCGGCGCATTCTCGACGTCGTATTTCCAGATCCACCACCGGTCCGCGGGCCATTCGTCGCGAATGTCGCTGTGTCCGTCCCCGAAAGCGATCACGCGCGAAGGTTTTTGAATCATGCCCGTACGGCAGAGGTTGTCCTCGTACCCAGCCGGGCGGCCGAACGGCGGCGGCGCGCCACCCCTCGACCAATGCACGTTCACCGCGCCAATTCCGCTGAGCAGCCAGATTTCACCGTTCACTTGCTGGCCGACCAACTGCGGCGCGGGCGGCTGCAGCGCTCGCTGGCCCTGCGAGTAAATCTCCTTTTTTTCCACCGGACAGTCGTACACCTGCGAATGCTTGCCGACGAACGGATAAACGTACGAACGCCACGTGGTCTCAAAACCGGCTGGGACCGAGGCCTGGATTGGTGGCCACCACTGACTGTTATCATCCACATACAGATGAGTCGCCAGGGTCAACTGTTTCAGGTTGTTGAGACAGTAAGCCTGTTGGGCTTTTCCTTTGGCCTTGGCCAATGCCGGCAGCAACATGGACGCAAGAATGGCAATGATGGCGATGACAACAAGCAATTCGATCAGCGTAAACCCGGCATTCCGAGCGGAAGCAGACCCGCTTGGAATGTTCCCGCGCAAATGGGTTCCGGTTCGCGAACGTGGGAGCATACGAAGACAAGTTAGTCAGAATTGCGCCCCGCGCAAATGGCCCAGATAGGGGGGCGGCTGTTTCCAGCATTTCAGCGGAACGTAACTTGACAGAGTTTTGATCCAACCGGCCGGACAGTTCCAAAGCGCCAGAAACGAATCCGCCAAGAGAATCCGAGAATCACGTGAAGCATCTTCCGCATTGACGCCGTCCGAGCGATTCCAGTCTCATCTCCCAATGTCCAAGAAGCGTCCAAGACCGTCTGCTCCGCAACGGGCGGAAGCTCCCAGCAACACGTCGGCGAAACGGCGCCCGGTGCCGTGGTGGGAGAAGCGCGTGTTCAAGAACACCTACACGCACAACGGCCGGTTGGTGGAAGTCAAAAACTGGTCCGTGAAAATCCAGCATCGAGGTCGCCGACGGACCTTCTCCCTGACCTCCAGCCGGCGCGCCGACGCCGCGCGCGAGGCGGCGCGATTGTATCACCAGATCGTCAGGCAAGGCTGGCCAGCGGTCCTCGCTTCATCGCGCAAGGATGAAGTCTGCTCCCGCGAACCGGTTGATCCAGCCGCGCAGGAAGAATTGCCGAAGACAAACGCTCGCTACTGGGAGAACCGCCTGATCCAACGTCGCTATCCGAATTCAATGAGTCCCGGTCCGGAGTGGGCAGTACGCATCGAACATGAGGGCATGGGCGCTTATTTCCCGTTGGGCACCGCGGACAAGGCTGCGGCCGCCGCCAAAGCCCTGACGATTTACGAGATAGTCTCCGGCAAAGGCTGGGAAACCGCCTGCCAAAGTCACGCGCGCGAAGTCACCCTGGCCATTCATTGGGTGAGCAACCCCGTGACCTGGACTTACACCACGTTCCACAGCGAGACGAAGGACCGGCGGTTCAAACCGATTACCAAAGGTGAGGCTGTGCTGAGCGTGGTCGTGGTTGAACCCGACGCGGGAATCCGGCGCGCACTCCAGCATTGGCTGCATCAACAACTGGAAGTTCGCTGCGTCGCAACCTGCGCCTCCGCCGAGGAAGCTGCCCGCCGGACTTCGGCCGGCCCCAACGAATTGTGGTTGATCAATCGCGCATTGCCCGGCACAACGGGAACTGCCTGCGCGGAGCGAATCCAACAACTTTTTCCACGCGCCTGCGCCCTGCTGTTCTCGGTTTACGAAGACAGCAGCCAATTGTTCGCCGCCACCCCCGGCGGAGCGGCGGCCTATCTGCTGCGGCGCACATCGCCCGAAAAGTTGTTGGACCCAATCTGCGCGGAACGTCTGTCAACAGCGCCGTCGCCGCAGGAGGTGCAAGCGCGCGTCCGGAAATACTTTCAAGCCTGCCTGAACTTCGCGCCGACCGGCGAGACGAACCGCGCCCTGGAGAGTCTCACGAATCGCGAGCGGGAAATACTTCAGTACCTCGGCAAAGGTTACGTGGACAAGGAAATCGCCCTGCGGCTCGGCATCAGTGCCTGGACGGTGCACGGCCACGTGAAGAACATTTTTGAAAAGCTCCACGTCCACACGCGGACCGAGGCGGTCGTGAAACTCCTGCAGAAATAGAATTTTCTACGCCCCAAACGCTTCGCGCAGCAGGGCAACACTTTTGGGCACAGCCGTGTCCGGGTCTTCCTTGCCCTCCATCTCCAGCGAGATGTAGCCGGTGTAATTCACGTCCGCCAGAATCTTCGCGATGCGTTTGTAGTCAAGGTCCAGCGTGTACCATTCGCCGCCGCCGTGATACGTCTTCGCCTGAACAAACGTGGTCTGGGGCGCGATTTGCTT
Source organism: uncultured Bifidobacteriaceae bacterium (assembly GCA_964502895.1). Lineage (GTDB taxonomy): Bacteria > Verrucomicrobiota > Verrucomicrobiia > Limisphaerales > JADLHS01 > WYBW01. Next base: position 749 of record CAZCZP010000179.1, on the reverse strand, counting down.
CAGCTTGTCGTACGGATCCTCCAGAAAATTTCCCGTGTCCATCAACCCGCCCAGCCAAGGCGACGAGATCGAATTGAGCACGCGCAACAATCCTTCCGGCGTGCGCGTGAGGCCCCAGTGATTTTCCAACGCGAGGATCACGCCGCACTCGGCGGCCTTGGGCAGACATTTCTCGATGCAATCAACGCACCACTTGAACCCGTCGTCCTCCTTGTGGCCGGGAAGAATCGGCTCTTCACCGCGCGCTTTCATCAAGTCATCGAAGCTGGCAATCGTGTTCCAGCGGCCCGAATTGAGCCGGATGCACGGCACGCCCAACTCATACGCGATCTCGATGCACTTGAGCGTGTGATCAATCTGCGACTGCCGATACTCCGCGCTTGGGTCCACAAAATCCTGGTGGATGGAAAAGCAAATCAGGTCCACGCCGTTGGTGAACGCGTGCCGCTTGAGTTTCTGAAGGTAAGCCCGATGCGCCACGGTCAGCGGCTCCTTTTCCGGGATGTCCATCTGCCGGTGCAAAATATCCACACCCTCGACACCGAGTTCGGCGGTTTTGTCCATGACCGTTTCGATCTGCACCTTGGCGGTCCGAAAATGCCAGTAGGAATAGGTGGAGATACCGAGCTTGATGCGTTTCTTGCGCGCAGCGGCACCGGGTTTGGTTTCCTGCCCGTGAGCGCCCAGCGCCAATCCGGCGCCGAGACAGGCGGTGGTTGTGAAAAAGTTGCGTCTGTTAATCATAGGAT
>CAZCZP010000178.1:0-8178 GCA_964502895.1 uncultured Bifidobacteriaceae bacterium | reverse complement strand
AGCGAACCCGAAATCCGCCAGCCCGTGTCCATCACATTCGATGAGCGTGGCCGCATGTGGGTGATTCAATACCTGCAATACCCGACGCCGGCCGGATTGAAGCCAGTGCGCGTGGACAATTTTCTTCGCACGACCTACGACCGCCGCCCCGAACCTCCGCCGCAAGGTCCGAAGGGCGTGGATCGAATCACCATCTGCGAACTGAGCGAAGATCGGAAGCGCGCAGTGAGGTTCAAAGATTTCGTCACCAGATTGAATCTCTGCACCGGGATGATCCACGGCCACGGCGGCTTGTTTGTCGTCCAAGCGCCCTACCTTTTGTTTTATCCCGATAAGAATCGCGACGATGTTCCTGACAGCGATCCTGAAGTGCTGCTGACCGGTTTTGGCATGGAGGACGCGCATGCCTTCGCGAATTCGTTGACGTGGGGACCGGACGGTTGGCTTTACGGCGCACAGGGCAGCACGGTCACGGCGAACATTCGGGGCATCGAATTTCAGCAGGGCATCTGGCGCTATCATCCGTTGACGAAGGAATTCGAGTTGTTTGCCGAAGGTGGTGGCAATACCTGGGGATTGGATTTCGATGAGCGCGGAGAAATTCTTGCTGGCACGAACTTCGACGAAAAAATGCTGCATCAAATCCAGGGGGCTTATTACGTCAAGAATTTTGGCAAACACGGCGCTCTGCACAACCCTCACGCTTACGGCTACTTCGGCCACGTGCCTTACAGTGGATATCGCGGTCCGCACCTTTCGTCGGGCGGCATTGTCTATCAGGGCAACGCTTTTCCTACCGAGTTCACGGGCAAATACATTTTCGCCAACGTGCTGGATCACGCGGTTTACTGGGCGAGCCTCAAACCGCACGGTTCAAGTTTCACGGCGGCATTCGGCGGGCCGCTGCTTAAGGCTGACGACGAACAGTTTCGCCCGGTAGATTGCGAGCTGGGCCCGGACGGCGCGGTGTATGTCGCCGATTGGTGCGACAAACGCGCGACGCACCTCGATCCCATGGACACCTGGGATCGAAGCAACGGGCGCATCTACAGAATTCAGAGTCGGAATCCGAATGCATCCAGCGCCAGTACCCCGAATCCCGGACAACCCGGTTTCGACCTCCAGAAATTTTCCAGCGATCAACTCGTGGACTTTCTGGCCGAACCCAACACCTGGTTTGCGCGAAAGGTGCGATTGCTTCTGGCAGAACGACGCGACGCGAGCGTATTACCCAGACTGCGCAAACAAATTTTCGACAGCCGAAACCCGCGCCTGGCTCTGCAATCGTTCTGGGCGCTTTACGTCTCCGGCGGCTTCGATGAAACGCTGGGGAGAGATTTGCTGAAGCACCCGAATGAAAACCTCCGCGCCTGGACGGTGCGTTTACTGGGCGACGCGCGCTTAGTTTCCGCCGCGACGCTAACGGCACTCGTTGCCGCGGCACGGTCGGATGCAAGTCCCATCGTTCGGGCGCAACTGGCTTGCTCGGCGAAGCGATTGTCCGGTGAAAGCGCATTGCTGATCATCACAGAATTGTTGAACCACGACGAAGACGTGAATGACCCGCACATTCCGATGCTGCTCTGGTGGGCGATTGAAGACAAAGCCGTCACGCATCGGGAAGTCGTCATGCAATTGTTTGGCGGCGGAGAAACCTGGCGGCGACCGATCGTGCAAAAATTCATTTTGGAACGGCTCGCGCGGCGTTACGCGGATGAGGGCGGTGAAACCGGGTTTGTCACCTGCACACAGTTCTTGGAGCGCGCGCCCGAATCCACGGCGACCCAGCTCATTCTTCAGGGAATGGAACAGTCGCTGGCCGAAAGAAGGCTGCCAATGGCTCCTGCCGCTTTGAAGGACTGGTTCATCAAAGTCTGGCCGGCTCACACACAGGACGTGGCTTATGTGCGCCTGGGTTTGCGCCTCGACCACACCGGGGCCGTTGACATCGCCATGAAGATGTTGAACGAAGAAACGATTCAAGAAACTCTTGCCGTCAACCTCATCGAAGTTCTTGCCCAGTCCGAACGGTCGAGGGTTGCCGCGCTGTGCCTGGCTTTGGTGGAAAATGCAAAATCCGAAAAGGTCCGCGAAGCCGCGCTGACCGCCTTGCGGCATTACCCGCGAAATCAGACCGCGGAGCGGCTGCTGGAGATTTATCCGAAACTGAGCCGCCGTCTGCAAACGCTCACGCTGAATCTTCTCAGCCGCCGTCCCGCCTGGGCGCGACTGCTGATGGCGGCGGTGAATGCCGGACGAGTCGAGGCGAAGGATGTCACAATGGAAAATCTCCGGCAAATCGCGGCCGCGCAGGACTCCGTGCTGAATCAGCAGATCGAAAAACGCTGGGGCAAAATTCAACCCGATTCGCCCGAGGAAAAGCGCAACACGATCAACAGTCTGAAACTGCTGTTGATTCCTTCCGGCACCGTGGGCCGCGAGACGAAAGGAAACTTCGCCGAGGGCAAAAGAATTTTTCAAGCCATCTGTGGAAACTGCCACAAACTTTTCGGTGAGGGCAACAGCGTCGGCCCCGATTTGACGAGTGCGGACCGCGAGAGTGTTGATTCGTTACTGGCAAACATTGTGACTCCGAGCGCCTACATCCGTCCGGAAAATGTCAGTTTCACCGCTCAGTTGAAGGACGACAGTGTGATTGATGGGTTGATGGTGGAGTCCACGCCGTCGGCGGTCACGCTGCTCGACCGCAACAACACGCGGCACCTGCTCGCGCGCGAGCGTATTCGCGAGCTCAGAGAGTCTGCCGTGTCGCTCATGCCCGAAGGTTTGCTGGAGGCGTTGGCGCCGCAACAGGTGATTGACTTGTTCGCCTACCTTCAGGCGAAGGATCCTGCGGCTTCGCAAAGCGCGGCTCCACCAAATCCCGCGCGCTAAGTGCCGGCGGATTTTCCCAGCCTCGGCGGTCAACTGCTTACTCGCGCAACACCTCTTCGCCTTCGTGGCCGTGGGATTCCATCTGGCGCACGACCATCCCGTGGTAGGTGCCGCGGGCGCTCATCAATTGTTCGTGAGTTCCGCGCTCGATCACGCGTCCGTTCTCCATCAGCAAAATCAAATCAGCACGGCGGATGGTGGAGAGGCGATGCGCGATGACGAATGTGGTTCGCCCGGCCAGCAGCGTGGCCATCGAAGCTTGAATGAGTTGCTCGCTTTCGGTGTCGAGGTTGCTGGTGGCTTCGTCGAGGATCAAAATCTGTGGCCTCGCGAGGATGGCGCGGGCAATGGCGAGCCGCTGGCATTGGCCGCCCGAGAGTTTGACGCCGCGTTCGCCAATGAAGGTTTCATACTGGCCGGGAAGTTTGACGATGAATTCGTGCGCGTTGGCGCGGCGCGCGGCGTCTTCGACTTCGGCGAAGGTGGCATCATGACGTCCGTAGGCGATGTTGTCGCGGATCGAGCCGTCGAACAGGAAAACATCCTGCTGCACGATGGCCAACAGGTCGCGATAGGTGCGCAGGCGAAAATCCCGGATGTCGGTGCCGTTGACCAGGATTCGCCCGCGCGTCGGATCGTGAAAGCGCGCGACCAAATCTGTGACGGTCGTTTTGCCCGCGCCGCTACGGCCCACAAGCGCGACCACGGAGCCGCCCGGCACAGTGATGTTGAAGTCATGCACGACAGGCTGGTCTTTGCGATATTCGAACTCAACGTTTTCGAATCGAATTTCCTTGATGACGGTTGGCGCATCGAGGGCGTCAGGTTTGTCGGGTTTGTCGTGTTCCATGCCGAGGATTTCGAACACCCGTTCCATCGCGGCGAGCGAGCGTTGGAGTTCCGAGAAGGAATTGACGATGTTCCAAACGGGGTTCAGCAGCAGAAACGTGTACCATTGAAACGCCATGATGTCGCCGATGGATGCTCCACCCACGATGTTCAAGTAGCCACCGTACCAGACAATGACGACGTTGACCGCGCCGAGCAACAAGCCCCACGAGGTCCAGAGAATCATTTCACGGCGGTGCGCGAACATTTCCTTACGCAGCACGGTGTGCCGGCCCAGCATGTAATCGAGCAGTTCGCGCAACTCGCGGCCAAACGCGCGCACGACCCGGATGCCGGAAAATGTTTCACCCACGCGGCCATCAATGAGTTCAACGTCCTTGCGCATGACCCGGTAGATGGGCCGGACGCGCCGCGAGAAGATGAAGCTCACGACCATGACGCCCGGAATGATGGCGAGCGCCGTCAAAGCCAGACGCCAGTTCAACCACATCAACAGCCCCACCGCGACGAGCAGTCGGATGATTGAAATGGCCGGGGACATGATGGCCATTTGCAGCAGGCCAGTGGTGGTGTCCACGTCACCGGTCAGGCGCGAGAGGATGCCGCCGGTTTTCATGTCCCAGAGTTTGGGCAGAGGCAGATGCAGGAAACGGTCGAAGAGCGACTGCCGCAGCGACAGCATCACACGGACGTTCACGAGACGCTGGCGATAATCTTTGAGTACCTCAACCAGCCGCGTGAGGACGATTACGCCGACAAACAAAGCGCCAGCCAGATGCAGTCGCGTAAGGCGCGAGGCGGTGTCCAGTTCAGTGTTCAGAAGGACACGATCAATGATGAAGCGCATGAAGAGCGGCTCGATCATTTCCAATCCCGCTGCCACCAGCGCGAGCGTGAAAAGCACACCCACGGCGTAACGGTGCGGCCAAAGCCAGCGCAAATACTCGCGCATGTATCTGCGGCGTTTGGTGCGGCGCTCCTGTTTGGATTCTTTTGACGAAGCTTCCTTGCCGGCTTTCGTTGGATCGTCGTCCAGCTTCTTGTTCTCGCTGCCGTCTTCCGAGTCGTCGAGGCGTTTGAGTTTGTAGTCTTGAACGAAGCGAAGATAGCGATCGCGTGACGAGCGGGGATGTGCTTTGGGCGTTTCGGCGTTGTCGCTCATAGCTTGTCTGGGACTTGCGCCGGGAGACTACGAATTCAGAACGCCGCCCGCAACTCGCGCGCTTCCGCGCAGGATGGAACAAATTCCCGCCAGGGCTAATGGCTGAGAATCGAGACTATCCGTCAAAATTTTGGACGAGTCAGCCGTGAACGACCGCGGCGACTCGGGACAGGGACAAGAGGGCCGAGATGTTTTGTTACGAAAACGCAGGGATGCGCGGCATTTCGCGGGCGACTGATACGGAGAGCGACTGAGGCCGATTTCGTCGTGATGGCAGGCGTTTCCCGCGGGACTTGGTTTGAGTCTTGCGTAATTGGCAGGTCAGGTGAGGTCTTTTCGCTAACTGTTATGGCCAGGCTGGTTGTTGTATCCCAGGGTTTGGCTGGTTTGGCTCATGAATTGGGCGGTGGTTGGACCACGATCGGGCGCGTGGACGGGAACACTTTCAAAATCAACGAGACGTCGGTTTCGAGCCAGCACTGTGAAGTCCGATGGCACGACGATGAACTCCTCGTGCGCGATCTTTGCTCAACCAACGGCACGTATTTCCAAGGCCGGAAAGTGAGTGAAACCACATTGAAAGCCGGCCAGGTATTTCGAGTTGGAGAGGTCGAGTTACGTTTCGAAGCGCCAGCGGTGGGACATGCGCCCGCGTCTTCGTTTACGAATACCATGCTGGTCGGGGGCAAACTGAAGAAGCCAACGCCGTTGCCCGAGCCAAACCCACCCGAACCGGACTGTGAACTCGCGAAGACGCATCAGGTGCTTTTTGTAGATGACAGCCTCGCGTTCATTGAGACATTTGCCGAACTGTGTTCCGTCCTGGCAAAACGATCCTGGCAAATCCATTCCGCCACCTCCGCCGATCAGGCGCTTGCGGTTCTGCAAAAGCACCCGGTTGACCTGGCGGTGCTCGACATTGGAATGCCGATGGTGGATGGCATTCAATTGCTCGGAATTCTGAAGCGGCGTTATCCCGGGGTGAGGATTGCAGTTTTGACCGGCAAAGCCACCGAGAGCAATCGCGCGGCCTGTCTCGCTAGTGGGGCCGAGTTGTTTATCGAGAAGCCGGTTTCCGCGGAAGGGAGCAAAGTCATTTTCAACATGTTGAACGACCTGGTTTCGTGGGAGCATCGCGAAGGATTCAGCGGCACGTTGCATCAGGTCGGGTTGCAGGAGGTCATCCAGATGGAATGCATCGGACGGCGTTCCTTGATCCTCGAAGTCCGCAACCAACAGATGGTCGGCGAGATTTACATCGAGATTGGTTCGATCACGCACGCGACGGTTGGGGAGCTGATCGGCACCAAGGCGTTCAACAAACTGCTGTGTTTGAACGGCGGCGAGTTCCGGATGAAACCCTTCGCGCCGCCACCTCAACGGACGGTGGATCAATCGTGGGAATTCCTGCTCATGGAAGCTGCGCGCTGCCGGGACGAGGAAACCGACTTGGTCAGTAAGAACCTGGCCGAGTCAGAAACGAAAATCACGGCCCTGGTGCCGGACTCCTCGAATCGGTCTGCCGCGATCACGCAAGATCACTCGGAATGCGAGGAGGATTTTGTTGTGGTCGCCGAGTACGACGGCGGGTGGACACCGGTGGACGGTTCGAAAAATTGATCAGCAGATTCAAGGGGCAGGGCGCGGGAATCCGACGACGACGACGGTGTTGGGAGGCCTGCTTTCCCCATGGATCAAAAAAAACGGAGGCGTGACTTCTTCGGGATGAGGCTCTCTCACGCGGTAAAGGCCGTTCTTTCTCTCGGCCGATTGTGGATGCCGGTTGAACGTGGCGGTTGGCACCGACTCAAGCTTATCTGCGGGCTCGTAGGGAATGGCGGCGAATTGCGCCGTTGGACTTGTTGGGACAATCTCGACCAACGTCTCCTGACTCGTGACCCTCGCGGATTCAAGCGCTGATGCCGGCGTGACCGTGGGAACTGGTTGCTTATTCATTTTCGGCAGCGGTTTGAAGGTCAGTTCAGCCAAGGCTTCCCAAGCCGGGTCGCTTGCGATGGTTAGCGGCCTCGCGCCCGACACGATTTCCTGATCGTGCCGGAGCATCGTAGTAATGATCTCGCTCGAAAGACCCAAGTCGTTGAGATAAACGATTTGATCCGCTCCCAGGTTGAAAGTGCCGGCGTTTTCGATGAACGAAAGGATGACGCTTTCCTCAATCCCCGATTCCGCGAGCTTCACGATTTCGCCTGTCCAGGGTGACAGTCGGATTTTGGGCGGCTGACGCTTCAATACCAACGCACCGCCCTCAGATGACGGCAACGATGGTGAATCTTTGGGCGAAGTAATTTCAGGAAAGACGGGAAGCGGTGACGGGACAACGTCACGAGCCGAGTCTGCCGACCGGGGATTGAGGAGGTTGGGTTCGATTTGAGCAATGCCAACTGGCAACCAACTTGCCAAAACGAGGCTCGAAATCCAGATGCGCGACACCGGCGTTTTCATAGAGATCACAAAGCCAATTGCCTGTCTTGATCTACAATGCTGAGTCCGGAGAATTGACTCAAGTAAATCCTGTAGTATTCAACCTCAGGTGCCGGAGCTTCAACCGAGGGCGCCGAAGTCTGGCACCAAGTCTCTAAAGGAACAGAGCCGGCAAGATGCCGGCGCGTTCGGTTCAGATTTGTTCGTGAGGCACAACCCGGCCGCCGGTGCCCGGCAGCTTTGCCGGTCGTCAAATCAACGTTTCGACGCGACCAGTTTTGCTTCTTCCGGCAGGCTCAGCGCCATTACAGCCCAGCTTGTTGCCGCGGCAGAAATCCAGGAATCGTGCCCGTGCGGAAAGCCGCTCTTCATGTTGGTTGGCTGGAAGGGGAACGCGCGCCGCCGCACGTGCCATGTGCCGTCCTCAAGTTGGTTGGCCAAAAGAAATCGCAATCCGCGGTCAACGCCAGGATGCGATTTTTCCAGGCCCGCGCCGACGCGCAATGCATACACGGCCTGCGCGGTGGCGTAGGCATCGGGTTTCAAGCCGGGCAATTGCGCCCAACCGCCATCGCTCTGTTGTGCGGCGAGGAGTGCCTTGGCCAGCGGCTGTAATTTGCCGGCCGGTTCACCGGCCCACGCGAGGCCGAGGATTTGATAAATGTGACCTTCATTGTTTTGAGGGTTGGCCGTCCAGAGCCATTGGCGGGCGCGTTCGACTTGTTTCGCGAATTCAGCCTTGCGCCCCGGCAACGGATATTTTTGCAGCGCCTGAACCGCCAGCGCCGTCGCGCCGATGTCGCCGGTCTGAATCGGAGGCCGCGGCAGGT
>CAZCZP010000177.1:0-8179 GCA_964502895.1 uncultured Bifidobacteriaceae bacterium | reverse complement strand
GCCAGTTCGTTCGAGCCAATGGCAAAAATGTACCGGCCAAACACGGTTCGCCGCATCACGATGGACATGATGATGGCCAGGCCGATGGCCAGCCAGACACCCATCGGGAGGGGCAAGAGACTCTGTGGAGCTTCGAGGGCCATGATTTTGTTCAGTGGCGAGTCGGGATAATTCACGGTTTGATTTTTCCCGATCCACTTCGCCAAGCCGCGCGCGATGCCCATCATGCCCAGGGTCACGATGAACGGCATCATGCGAAACCCGGCGATGATTCCGCCATTGATCAACCCGAGGAAACCACCCGTCAGAACCGTGAGCAGCACGACCATCATGGGCGGATAGCCTTCCAAGATGAACGTGGCGCCGACCACGCTGGTGAGCGCCACGGTCGAACCAAGACTCAGGTCAATGCCGCCGCTGATGATGATCATTGTCATGCCCAGCGCGCAGATCGCGACGATGACGGTTTGCGTGAGGATGATTTTGAAATTTGCGCCGGTGAGGAAGTACGGGCGGACTTCGTTGTTGGCGCAGAACACGCCCATTACGAAAAGCAAGCCCAGGAGCGGGCCGATGAAATTGATGAACCGTGAAAGCTGGAGTTTGCCGCGATTTCCCACGCCTGCCCCGTGAGATAACACCTTTTCCATCGCCTTGCTCAGTTGCCGGGTCTATCGCACGGAGCAACCCAAATTAGTTGAGATATTTGTCCAGTGGCGGATAAATCAGTTCCTTGATCTCCGGCTGCTCCAGGTTTTCCGGTGTGACGACTGTGACCCCGGTATCAATCCGCTTCTCGACGGGCTCACCGCGAATATGTTTCATCAGCGTCAACACGGCGAGATAACTCATGCGAACGGGATTCTGCACGACCAATCCCTGCACGTCGCCTTTCTTCAGGTCCTCGACGGATTGCGAACCGGCGTCGAACCCGACCATCTTGACCTTGCCGCCCGCCTTGCCGAGGTCGCGCAGGGCTTTGGCCATGCCGACGGCGGAATTTTCGTTCACGCAGAAAATGCCGTTCACGTCGCGGCCATGGCGGTTCAACAGATTTTGTGACGCCTGATACGCCGTCTCGCGCGTGGCCCCGGCGTATTGATCCGAGGAGATGAGTTTCATATCCGGATACTTGGACTTGAGCGTGTCGAGAAAACCACTCTCCCTCGCCTCGGTGCTGGCCGAGCCGACGGCGTAGCGGAGCAGAATCACGTTGCCCTTGCCTCCCAACAAAGTCGCCAGCCGTTCCGCGCCCAATTGACCGCCCTTGTAATTGTCCGTGGCAACGAAGCTCACCTGTTTGTCGGACTTCAAATCCGAATCCATGATCACGACCGGGATGCCCGATTGTACGGCGCTGGCAACCGGTTTGACGAGCGCCTGAGAATCCAAGGGCGCGAGCACGATGCCACTCACGCGGCGCGTCATGAAATTCTCGACCACCTGAATCTGTTGATCGCGGTCGTCCTCGCGAAGCGGACCTTTCCAGATGATTTCGACCTTCGTGCCCTGCGCCTGCAACTCGCGTTGGGCCTTTATCGCGCCGGCATGAATGCATTTCCAGAACTCGTGCGTGGTGCCCTTGGGAATCACGGCGAAGGTGTAGGTCTTGTCCGCAGCGTGGGACGTGAGAATTGAGAGTGTGAGAACGCAACTGGCGATAAGCGGGTGCATCGCAGATTTCATGCAGTCACGCTAGAAAATCAGCGTGGCGTTTACAACCCTTTTGATTCCGACTGTGGTGAGGATTTCAAAGGCGAACAAAAGGGCGCCGGCCCAGCGCGTGGCCCGCAAACCGGACAGCGCGGCGGGGTTTGATCGGCTTTCTTCCGCGTCGCTGCTTCCAACAGTCGGCGCTCAAGCCCCGCGTCGGCAGCAGGCTTTCCTCGCCCAAACCACAACTTTCACCCGCGCTAAACCAAGTCGCACGTTTCGCCATCCAGTCAGCGCACCAACATTTCGCCCGCGAGGGAGGCGATCCGTCAGAAACAAACGCACAGACAGTTGCCCAACCGCGACACGTTGGTTAGCATGGCCGCATGATCCGTTGAGGCTCGCGTGAACCTAACCGCGCCGGCTTCGCCATTTGAAGCGGTCAAAACTTAACCTAAAGGAATTATGCCTGAAAAGATTGGATTCGTCGGAGTCGGACGCATGGGCGCGAACATGGCGCGCCGGCTGAAGGAATGCGGCTACCCCATCTCGGCCGTTTATGACGTGAACACCGCCGCGGCGCAATCGCTCGCGCAGGAACTGGGCTGCGTGGCTGCCGACCAGTTGAAAGTCGTTACTGCGCTTTCGGAAGTCATCATCACCGTCGTCACGGATGACAAGGCGATGAAGAAAATCTATGGCGGCGGACTGCTGGCGCGCGCGAAAGGAAAACTCTTTATCAACTGCGCAACGATCTCGCCAAGTGTTCACGTTTGGGTCGAACAGAAATGCGAAGCCAAAGGCGCGAGTTCACTGGAAGCCTGCATGGCTTCGAGTATCACGCAGGCGCGGCAAGGCACGCTTTACCTGATGGTTGGCGGAAAGCAGGAAGTCTTCGAACGCGCCAAACCGTTGCTCGAGAAAATGAGCGACGAAGGCAAATTGCTCCGCTACATCGGCGCGGCAGGCCAGGCGGCGCAGGTAAAGGCGCTCGTCAACATGGTCATGAACATCAACACCGCCGGACTCGCAGAAGGCTTGGGTCTCGGCGCAGCGCTCGGACTCGATCTCGCCATGTTGCGGGAAGTTTTTTCGCAGACAGGGGCCAATTCACGCGTGCTCCAGACCGACGGCGAGGACATGCAGAATCGCGACCATTCCTGTTTTTTCTCCGCCGCGCACGCCGCGAAAGATTCCGGCATCGCGTTGAAACTGGGCAAAGGGCAAGGCTTGGATTTGCCGCTCGCCACCGCGACCAAGAAACAATTCGACAGGATGGTGAAGGAAGGTTTTGGCGAACTGGATAAGTCGGGCGTAGCGGAATTGACTTTCAAAGGGCGTGGGAAGGCGGCCGGGTGATGGCGTGGAATCCGGCCCGTTATCATTCCATGCGGCAGCGGCAAGGCCGTCTTGTGGTGCGCGCGAGAGGACTTGAACCTCCAATCCTTTCGGAACCAGATCCTAAGTCTGGCGCGTCTGCCATTCCGCCACGCGCGCGTGGTTCGCGCCATCCCGTTGCGGATCGCGCTGATGTCGGCACTCTACCCGACGGGCCAAATTTGCAAAATCCAAAAATTATTTCGGCTTCGCGAGGCAAGTCGCCCGCGACATGGAACAGTGGCACTCAAAAATCGAATTGGTCTATGTTCTCCTTCGTGAACACGAAGGGTTTGCCCAACAAAATGTTGTCGCCCTGAATTTCAAACTCCCCGAGCGAGCCAGCTTTGAAATTTTTGTCTCCGGACTTTAGCGCGCCATTCGCCAGCGCGTGCGCCGCGTGAACGGTGAGGTAGCCCAGGTCTTCGGTCTTCCACAGAATCACGCTGTCGGTCACGTTTTCCTTCACGTAACGGCGATTTTCGCTTGGCAAACCTAGGCCGATCACTTTCACCCTGCCGGTCTTGCCCGCTTGCTTCACCGCTTCCGCCGCGCCCGGCACCGCCGGTGAACAGATCGCCATGATGAGTTTGAGATTCGGATTCGCGCTCAGCAGCGCCGTGGCTTCGCTCTGCGCCTTGTCCTTGAGATCGTCGCACGGGCGCAGCGCGACCATTTTCATGTTCGGATATTGGGACGAGCGCCACGCTTCGATGTGCTTCTGCCATTCAATCATATTTCCCGCCGTCAAACTGGCGGTGATGATGGCAAACTCGCCTTCGTTTCCGCAAAGCCGCGCGGCTTCATCCATCAACTTGTGGCCGATGCCTTCAGCCGTGGCCTGGTTCACAAAAAATTCCCGCGCATCGGGCAGCGCGTCGGCGTCGTAGGTGATGACCTTGATGCCTTTGGCTTTTGCTTTGCGCAAGGCCGTCGAGATTCCCTCCTTATTCTCGCATGCGGCGGCGATGGCGTCCACGCCCAGCGTGATCCAGTTCTCGATGATTTCATTTTGCCGCGCCGGATCGGGATCGGTCGGGCCGTCGAAAATCAACTCCACGCCCAGTTCAGCCGCTGCCTTGTCTGCGCCCTTTTTGCATGAAATGAAATACGCGTTACCCTTGCTCTTGGGCATCAGCGCGATGGTGAGTTTCCGGCCGCTCGCAGAACCGGGTGATCCACTGCTGCCGGCGGAGTCGGCCGGCTTGCCGCAACCGCTTAGGAACGCCACGCCGGCGAGAATGGAGAGGGTCAGGAATCGTTTCATGTTGCTCTGCTTCGCTGGATGCCTGGCGAATTTGCCGACGCGCGCGAATCGAGGCCAGCATTTTCTGAAGTATCGAAGTGGCCAGCGGGCAGCGGTCTCGGTTTTCACGCGTAGCCGAATTCTTTCACGAAACGTTCGAGACCCGGCAGGCATGGTTCCAACCAGCGGGCATAATTTTTCCAACGGCCAATGGGCTTCACCTGCAGAGGTTTGGCGACGTCAAGGTACGTCGGACTATGCACGGTCTTTTCTGCCAGGCGCTCCCGGTAACTGAGCACAGACTCTTCCCAAGGCAGCTTCAAGAACTCGAGTGTGCGGCGTGCGACGGCTGGCAAGTTCCGCACGAGGTCTTCGTAGCGGACTTCCAGCCACGTTTCGGCATCCAGCATTCCGCGCAAACGCAGCCAAACACCCATGTCCAGCGCGTACCGCCGCGCCGTGGCTTCCCAAGTGAGATACGACACGCTGGTCGGATTAAGCGGCAGATATTGAAAGAAACAACTGACAACAACATCGCGAGGATCGCGCAAGGCGATGAGGAATTGTGTCTCCGGAAACAGCCGTACGATGGCGGGGATGAACAAAGTATGCGTCGGGTTCTTGTCTATGTGCATACGCTCGCCGATGGGTTCGTCGAGTGCTTCCTCCATCGCGCTCAGATAACGATGGCGCAGCGATTGGATTTTCTGCACGGGAATCCGGTCGAATGCTTCCGTCGTTGGCGGCACATTCTCGTGAGACTCCTTCCATGAGGCATCCAGAATATCTCGGCTGAAGACCTGTTGTTCTTCACTGCTGATGACTCCGGAGTGAGCGTCCATTACGTTCTCCAACAGGGTCGTTCCGGAGCGCGGAAAACTTGTCAGGTGCGCCAGCCGCGCTGGCGGGCCAAGGGAATTATGTTGCGCGCGCCATCGGCGCAAATCCTCGGCAGTCACGGATTCGTTGAACCGCTTCAGGTTTCCGAGCACCACGTCGGAATGCCGCTGGAAGACTTCGGCATGCGCGATTTGAATCTCCTTGCACCGCCCCATATCAGCAATCGCCTGTTCATAGTTGCCTTCCTTGTCGGCGATATCCGCCAGTGCCGCCCAGGCTTGGGCCCGGGAGAAGACGTGCGCGCGGGAATTAACGGCCAACTGGCGAAGCAACAAGCTCGCCTTATCCGTTTGCCCGCGGCGCCGCAACAATCGGGCTTGCAGCAACCAGGCTTCGTAATACGCCGGCGCGAGTTTTCGGACGCGGGCCAGCGCCGATTCGGCTTCGTTTACCCGGTGGCGGCGTTCGTAGAGCACCGCCAGTTCAAAATGCGCATCCGCATGGCGGCGGCCCGGTCCAGCCACGTACTCCTCGAAACATCGGATAGCTTGGTCCTCGCGGTGGATCATCCGGAACGTCTGGCCAAGAATGAAGCCAAGGTCCGATCGTCCGGCGGCCAGCGCGCGAAGCCGGTCCAAATATTCTCCGGCGCGTTTGATTTCGTGGCGATGTCCCAAGGCACGGGCAGTGTCCACGAGCGCCGCAATGTTTTGCGGATGCCTCGCGGCGGTTTCGATGAAGAGGTCAACGGCTGCGTCGAAGCGATTGGCGATCCACAAGGCGCGGGCGCGTTGTAGTTCCGGCAACTCGGCTTGGTCTTTACTGGCGTCCATGAACGGTTCGTTCGCGAGAATCGCCGGCGTCAAAACAAAAGCGGCCTCCGGTTGGGCAGAGGCCGCGAAATCTGTGCTGAATTAATTGCCCTCAGCGCCGACGGCGCAGGAATGCAAACAGGCCGGCGCCCAAGGCTACCAAAGCGACGGAACCCGGCTCGGGAACCACATCAACGGTGAAAAGCACGTTGTCCATGTATCCGTCAATCGCGGTGCCACCGGCGGTTTTCACTTCAAGAATCTGCACAGAGGCGAACCTTGCTCCTGCCGGAACGATACCAGTGAGTGAGTCGGCGCCCCAGTCCCGTGCGTCCGGGTAAGTGCCGTTGTTACCCGAGCCCAACGCGGTCACAAAGGCAGATCCACCAATGTTTAGCGATAGGCCAATCGGCGTGCTTCCGGCATCAAGGAACTGAATAGAAAGAGTCCCGTGGTCGTTCTGACCCAGATACGTGCTGAACTGAGCGTAAAGATTGTAAGAAACTGTCCCGCCATCAATATCCAGTGCGGTGATACCACCAGTGAGCAGACTCAGCGGCGAACCGGTTGCCGTAAAAATGTTGGTGGAAACAGCCCCATTGGTACCTCCCCCACCTCGAAGATAATTGAGGCCGCCGCCTGGCGTGAGCAGGTTGGGCATGGTGTAATTCTGTGAATAGTTGTAAATGCCCACGCCGAATACATTACCGGCCCCGCCTCCCCCTTCAAAACCCTCGGATACAAGTGTGACCGCTTGGGCCGATCCCATGAACGTCAATGAGCCTGCGAGGATCGCCAGCCCGGAAGAAACCCGCGTGGTTGAGGAGCGTTTGCGCATAGATTCTATCGTTGTTGGTGGCTTACGCTTACTGGTCGTGATGTCGCCGCGAAGCATACCAAGTGTCCCGTGCGGCGCAACTCATTTCTTTAATTTGATGTCGCGGATGTCTGGCGGAGAAGTTTTCCGCCGTGTGCGAAGCGTGGTGAGCATTTTCGGCAGGACCGATCCCGATAGGGCCAAAATCAGCAACACGCCCGTCAACATCCCTGCGACTTCGCGCGGCTGGCGTGCATGGACCAGACCGTTGCTCAACACCGCGATCGCCGCAACGCCCAGCAACGTTCCATGCACCGAACCAACTCCGCCGAAAATGCTCGTCCCACCCAGCACCACCGCCGTGATGGCAAACAACTCGTAGCCCGTGCCCGCGTCGGCCTTCGCCTGACCGAGCCGTGCCGTGTAAACGATAGCCGCCAGCGCCGCCGTCACACCCGCCAGCACATAGACCATCGCCAGCCGGCGCTCGACCGGAATTCCCGCGTAGCGCGCGCCTTCCGGCGCGAAGCCAATCGCCCGGAACGACCGCCCGAACGTCGTACGATGCACGAGAAGCCAGACAACCAACGCGACGACGATAAAAATCGGTAGTTGCGCAGGCAACCCCATCCAGCGTTCCTGGCCGAGGAACAAAAAAGACGCGGGAAAATTTGTGAAGGTATCCACGCCATGCGTGATGGCTTCAGCCAATCCGCGGAACAGTGAGTAAGTTCCCAGCGTTACGATCAACGGTGGCAATCTCAGCCGGGTGATGAGCGAGGCGTTCAAGCCGCCTGCCAGCGCGCCGATGCACAGCGTGCACCCGGCCGCGACTGGAATTGGCAATCCCAAATCACGCCAGAGTTTTCCAAACAGAATCGCGCATAAGCCAAGCAATGATCCGACCGACAAATCAATTCCACCTGTGAGAATAATGGGCGTCATCGCCAGCGCCAGCAGACCGATCTCGATGGAGTGACGCAGAATATCGTAACTGTTATCGAGCGTGCCAAACCGCGGGCCGACCGAGTTGAAATAAAACCATTCAACGACGAGCACGAACAAAAGTACTGTTTCATGCCGGAGGGCGAGGTTACTGAGTCCGTGTTTATCCGTGTTCATCGCTGGTCAATGCCTTTCCTTCCGGCCTCTCACTCCGTCTGCCACAACGGCCAGCAAAATGATCGCGCCTTGAATCGCCTTCTCCCAATAGGCCTCGACGTGCAGGTGCGTCAACGCCGGGCTGATGCACGCCAGCAGCAACAAGCCCGCAAACACGCCCCACAGATTTCCGCGCCCGCCGGAAATTGCCACGCCGCCCACCACCACGGCAGCGATGGTTTTCAGTTCCAGCCCGGTGCCCGATTTCGGGTCCACTTGCGGCGATTGCACCACGTTCATCATCGCGGCCAACCCCACGAGCGCGCCCATGAA
>CAZCZP010000176.1:0-8240 GCA_964502895.1 uncultured Bifidobacteriaceae bacterium | reverse complement strand
AAGATGGAATCAATCACCGGCTTCAGTTTTCCGGCGGCGGCCCATTCGAGCGTCGCCTGAAGGTCCGCGCGATTGCGACCGTAGCTGCCGATAAGCCGCTGTTGCTTCACAAAGAGAGGCCAGAGGTTGAGATTCACTTCACGCCCAGCAGTCGCGCCACAGGTTACGATGGTGCCTCCTCGCGCCAGACACTCAAAACATTTCAACAAGACATCACCGCCAACGTGCTCGACGATGAGGTCCACGCCACGTTTGTTGGTGATCTTGCGTACCCCGGCGGGCCAGTCGGGTTGGGCTGGGTCCACCACAAATTCCGCACCAAGTTGTCGGGACAGCTTTCGTTTTGTTTCTGTCGAGCCGGTGCTGATAACACGCGCGCCAAGCTGTTTTGCAATTTGAATTGCCGCCGAGCCGACACCGCTCGCGCCGCCAATGACCAGCGCCCAGTCGCCTTCGCGAACCTGTGCGCGATTGGTGAGCATGTGCATGGCCGTGCTGCCGGCGAGGCTGAGCGCGGCCGAAACGTCGAAGTCCACACCTGTTGGCAATCGCATCAGCGCGTGGATCGGCACCAGGACCTTTTCCGCAAAGCCGCCATCGCGTGTCACGCCGAGCATCTCCGCGCGCAAGCAGAATGACTCTTCGCCACGATGGCAATACTCACATTCACTGCAGAAAATATTCGACTGCACAGCGACCCGGTCGCCATTCCTCCAATCCTTGACACCACTGCCAACCTCGCAAACCTGCCCGGCGACTTCGCAGCCGGGCGTGCGTGGCAACGACACGGACATCGGCAGACCCGCCTCTTCGAGCCACAAGTCGAGGTGGTTCAGGCCGCAAGACTGGACCTGAACGACAACCTGTCCCGGGCCAGGTCGCGGCTCCGGCAGATCGCGGAGTTCAAATTGGCCGGGACTGCCGTGGGCAACGAGTTGGACGCCTTTCACGCAGGAAGTCTAGCGTGATGGGGCAAGCAACACAGAAAAAAACGCCCTGCATTTTATGCGGGGCGCTTACGAAATAATGGTCAACTACGAGCGTGCCGCTGGCTTGCCCTTGGCTTTGTCCAGGATTTCCGCGGAGATGGACGCGGGCACCTGCTCGAAGCAAAACGGTTCCATCGAATACGCAGCGCGGCCTTTCGAGAGCGAACGGATGGCCGTGGCGTAGCCGAACATCTCCGCGAGTGGCACTTCGGCGCTCAAGATTGTGGAGCTGTCCCTCGCCTCGATAGCGACAATCTTGCCGCGACGACGGTTCAGGTCGCCCAGCAAATCGCCCTGGTATTCGTCGGGCGTGGTGACTTCCACCTTCATGATCGGTTCGAGCAAGATTGCGCCGGCTTTTTTGGCCGCGTCCTTCAAAGCAAAAATGCCGGCCATCTTGAAAGCCAGTTCGCTGGAATCCACTTCGTGGAACGTGCCGTCCACGATCTGAATCTTGATGTCCACGACGGGGTAGCCAGCAATCACGCCGCCCTTGACGGCTTCTTCCAGGCCATCAATAACGGGAGCGATGTATTCCTTCGGAATCGCGCCACCGACGATCTCGTTCTCAATCTCCACGCCTTTGCCGCGTTCATTCGGCTGGACTTTGATGCAGGCATGGCCGTATTGACCGCGACCGCCGGACTGGCGGATGAATTTGCCTTCACCGTCAGCGGGCTTCGTCAGCGTTTCGCGGTAAGCGATCTGCGGCGCGCCGGCAGTAGCTTCGACTTTGAATTCGCGGAACAGCCGGTCACGGATTATTTCCAGGTGCAACTCACCCATGCCCGCGATGATAAGCTGGCCAGTTTCCTCGTTGGTAAAACAGCGGAACGTCGGGTCCTCTTCTGCCAGACGCTGCAAGCCTTCCGACATTTTGTCGCGATCCTGCTTGGTTTTCGGTTCGACCGCCATGCTGATGACCGGCTCGGGAAAAGTCGGCGGCTCGAGCGTTACTTCAAAATCTTCGTCACAGAGGGTATCTCCGGTTGTGATGTTGCGCAGGCCGACAAGTGCGGCAATATCGCCCGCGAAGACCTGATCAATATCCTTGCGTTCGTTGCCCTGAATGACCATCAAGCGGCTGACGCGCTCGCGCTTGCGCGTGCGTGGATTATAGATCGTGTCGCCCTTCTTTAGCTGGCCGGAATAGACACGGAAGAAAACCAGCTTGCCCGCGTAGGTGTCGGTCCACAGCTTGAACGCGAGAGAACAGAATTTGGATTCGTCGCTGGTTTCAACCTTCACCACCGTTTCTGTGCCCGGCTCCAAGCCTTCCGCGCTTGGAACATCCAGCGGACCGGGCAGGTAATCCACAACCGCGTCAATCAATGGTTGAACGCCCTTCTTTTTGAACGCCGAGCCGCACAGCACAGGGACCAATTCAATCTTGCAGGTCAGCCGGCGGATTGCCGCCTTGAGCACCAGCGGCTCGATCGGCTTTTCTTCGATCACGAGTTCCGCGATCTTGTCGTCCTTGTTGGAAACCGCATCAATCAGTTCAGACAGCGCGGCCTTTGCCTTCTCCTTGAGGTTTTCCGGGATTTCCTTCACCTCATATTTCAATCCTTCGTTAAGGACGTCGCCCGGCCCCCACACGATGGCCTTCTGGTTGACCAGATCAATGACTCCCTCGAAATTCTCCTCGGCACCGATGGGCAAAAAAATCGGGTAGGCATAAGCGCCGAGTTTCTTGCGCATGTCGTTGAGCGCGTTTTCAAAGTTCGCGCCAGTGCGGTCCATCTTGTTGACGAACGCAATACGAGGAACTCGGTACTTGGTGGCCTGTCGCCAGACGGTTTCGGATTGCGGCTGCACTCCTGCTACACCGCAGAACACAGCGACAGCACCGTCCAGCACGCGCATGGAACGTTCGACTTCGGCGGTAAAATCCACGTGGCCCGGGGTATCAATGATATTGATGCGCTGAGGAATCCCGGCAAAGGCTTTCTGGAGGCCTTCTTCTTTCTTTTGGGTCCAGAAACAGGTTACCGCAGCGGACGTGATGGTGATGCCGCGTTCGCGTTCCTGCTCCATCCAGTCGGTCACGGTGTTGCCGTCATCAACGTCGCCGATTTTGTGAATGAGACCGGTGTAAAAAAGGATGCGCTCGGTGGTCGTTGTCTTGCCCGCGTCAATATGCGCGGCGATCCCGATGTTGCGTGTTCGCTCCAGCGTGTATTCGCGTTTGGGCGAATTCACTGATTTCGGCTTGTCCATTACTGCTTCCATCTTGCTGTCGGTTTGAGAATAAAAACGCCCCGAGATTAACTCTGCTTCGGGGCGGATTCGAATTAATGGCTACCAGCGGAAATGTGCGAAGGCCTTGTTGGCCTGTGCCATTTTGTGAACTTCATCGCGCTTCCGAATCGCGTTTCCCTGCCCTTGGTAGGCCTCCAGAATCTCCGCCGCCAACGCTTCCTTCATCGGTATGCCCTTCCTGGCGTCCGCAAAGCCAACGATCCACCGCAAAGCCAAGGACGCCTGCCGGTCACCCGGCACTTCCAACGGCACCTGGTACGTTGCACCACCCACGCGGCGCGCCTTGGTTTCAATGCGCGGCTTGGCGTTGTCGACGGCGCGCTGGAGGACTTCCACTGGATTGCTGGCCGGGTTCTTTTCAGAAATCTGATCGAACGCACCGTAAACGATTCGTTGTGCCGTGCTCTTCTTGCCACTGATCATGACCATGCTGACCAGTCGCGAAACCAGAGCGTTCTGGAACTTCGCATCCCGGGCAACTGGTCGCCTGCTGGCTTGTCGTCTGCGAGACATGAATTTGTTAAAAAGTTAAATGAACTTTGTCGTTTGCGTTGAAAGTTATGTCCGCATTACGCGGCGGCGGCGGCGGCCGGCTTGGCGCCCGCTTTCGGGCGTTTCACGCCGTACTTTGAACGGCTGACTCGGCGCTTCTCGACGCCGGCGGCATCCAAGGTGCCGCGTACAATGTGATAGCGAACACCCGGCAGGTCTTTCACACGGCCCCCGCGCACGAGTACAATCGAGTGCTCTTGCAGGTTGTGTCCTTCATCCGGAATGTAGGCAATGACCTCATACCCGTTGGTCAAGCGCACCTTGGCCACCTTGCGCATCGCGGAATTCGGCTTCTTGGGCGTGCGCGTCATGACCTGAATGCACACGCCGCGGCGGAACGGCGAATTCTCCAAGGCTGGTGACTTGGATTTGTATTTAATCTTGTTCCGGCCTTTGCGGACCAGTTGGTTGATTGTCGGCATTTGCTCTTAGATGGCGTCCAGTTTGCCGGGGTTTTGCCCCGGCAAATTGAGCGCGGATGTTATCACAGGTTTCTTGCGTTGCAACTATATTTGAGCGGCTCGCGGTCAGTTGCGCACACAAATCAAACCGCCAGCGGATTGTCTTCCACCACCACCGGCTCCTCCGGCGCGGGCTCTTCCTCCTCAATCTCGACCAGCGGCTTGATCCTCGCCTTGCGATGCTGATCGAAACCGGTGCCCGCCGGAATGATGTGTCCCATGATCACGTTTTCTTTGAAACCGCGCAGGGAATCCACGCGCGAGCGGGTCGCCGCCTCGGTGAGCACGCGGGTCGTGTCCTGGAAGCTCGCCGCACTGAGGAAACTCTCGGTTTCCAGGGACGCCTTGGTAATACCGAGCAACACGGGCTGTGCTTCGGCAGGCTTGCCGCCCATTTTCTCGACGCGTTCGTTTTCACCCTCGAACTCCAGTTTGTCAATCTGCTCGCCCCAGAGAAACGTGGTGTCGCCTGGTTCGGTGATGCGGACTTTGCGCAACATCTGGCGGACGATGATCTCGATGTGCTTGTCGTTGATGGTCACGCCCTGAAGGCGATAGACTTCCTGCACTTCGTTGACGAGATGTTCCTGCAACTCCTGCGGGCCGCAGATGTCCAGAATCTCGTGCGGGTCAATCGGCCCCTCGGTCAACTGCTGGCCCTTCTTCACGAAGTCGCCCTTGAAGACGATGACGTGCTTGCCGATGGCGATGAGGTGCTCTTCTTCAAGACCCGTTTGCGGGTCTTTGATGACAATGCAGCGCTTGCCGCGCACGCTGGCGCCGAAGTCCACGATGCCATCAATCTTCGAAATCTCCGCGGCGTCCTTGGGCCGGCGTGCCTCAAACAATTCCGCCACGCGGGGCAGACCGCCGGTGATGTCCTTGGTCTTTGCCTGCTTGCGCGGTGTCTTGGCCATGAGCGTGCCGGCGACGATTTTGTCGCCTTCGCTCACCACAATGTGCGCGTCCGAAGGAATCGGGTAATTAGCCACGGCTTCCCCTTCTTCGTCCGTGACAATAATTTGCGGATGCAAGTCTTCTTTGTGTTCGATGACAACCATGGCCTCCTGGCCCGTGGTTTCGTCCACCTCCTGCTTCATGGTCACGCCTTCGATGATGTCGTGGAACTTCACCCTTCCGGCCTTCTCGGAAAGAATCGGCACGTTGTGTGGGTCCCATTGAGCCAGGGTTTCCCCTTTCTTGATCCGTCCATCTTGCGCGATGGAAATCACCGAGCCGATGACGATGTTGTGAGTTTCCAGCTCTCGCCCGTCATCGCCCAAAATGGAAATCGAACCGTTCTTATTGAGAACGATGCTGTTTCCGTCTTCCAAAGTCACCACGCGCAAGTCGTTGTATTTCACGATGCCTTCGAACTTGGCCTTGATGATCGGCTGCTTGAAGGTGCCTGCTGCAACGCCTCCAATGTGAAACGTGCGCATCGTGAGCTGCGTTCCCGGCTCGCCAATGGATTGGGCGGCAATGATGCCGGTGGCTTCGCCAAGTTTGACCGCCGCGCCGGTGGCAAGGTTCCGACCGTAGCAACATTTGCAAACGCCGTGCTTGCTCTCGCAAGTCAGCACCGACCGGATTTTCACCTTTTCCACACCCGCCACGTCAATGGCCCTCGCCGAAACTTCGTCAATCTCATCGTTGGCCTTCACCAGGAGTTCCTTCGGGTTCGATGGATTGGCAATGTCGTCGCAGGAATAGCGACCGTTGATCCGATCCGCGAGTTTAACCACTTCGTCTTCGCCTTCGTAAATGGCCTGCACCCAGATGCCGTTCGTGGTCCCGCAATCGTCCTCGCGAATGATTACATCCTGGGCAACGTCCACGAGTTTGCGGGTCATGTAACCGGAGTCAGCCGTCTTGAGCGCCGTGTCGGCCAGACCTTTGCGCGCGCCGTGCGTCGAGATGAAGTATTCGAGCACCGTGAGGCCTTCGCGGAAGTTGGCCAGAATCGGCTTTTCGATGATGTCGCCGGATGGCTTGGCCATGAGACCGCGCACACCGGCGAGTTGGCGCACCTGCTGCCGGTTACCGCGCGCGCCGGAATCCACCATGAGATAAACCGGGTTGAATTCCTTTTTGCCCTGGTTCTTCTCCAGCGTCTTGAACATGACGTTGGCGATCTGGTCCGTGGCGTGCGTCCAGATGTCCACGATCTTGTTGTAACGTTCGCCGGAAGTGATGATGCCCTTGCGGTGCTGTTTCTCCACTTCTTTGATCTGCTTTTGGGCGCTATCAATCTCATGGTCCTTCTCTTCCGGAATGATCATGTCGTCAATGCCGATGGAGCACCCGGACTTGGTCGCTTCGCGGAAACCGAGTTCCTTGAGCTTGTCGAGCATGGCCACGGTTTTTTCGTGACCACCGACTTTGTAACAGCGCCAGATCAACTCCCCAAGCTGACTCTTGCCGGCAGATTTGTTATAGAAACCCATGCCCTCGGGCCAGATTTCGCTGAACGTGACGCGGCCAACGGTGGTTTCGATGACCTTTTTGTTCGCGTCGCCGAATTCGGTTTTCTTGCCGTAATCGGGATTGGCCAGGCGAATGCGGTCGTGCGTCTTCACCGCACCATCGTCGTAGGCGAACAACACCTCCGCCTTCGATCCGAACAGCTTGAGTTGCTTCGTGTCCGCCGGCATGGGCGTGCGCGGTTCGGCGGTGAGATAATAGCAACCCAGCGTGATATCCTGCGTGGGCGTGATGATCGGCTTGCCGCTGGACGGGCTGAAAATGTTGTTGGGCGCCATCATCAACAGGCGGGCTTCCATTTGGGCCTCGACCGACAACGGCACATGCACCGCCATCTGGTCACCATCGAAGTCCGCGTTGTACGCGGTACAAACGAGCGGATGAATGCGAATGGCTTCACCTTCAATCAACTGCGGCTCGAATGCCTGCACGGAGAGCCGGTGCAGCGTGGGCGCGCGGTTCAACAAAACCGGATGACCTTTCGTGACTTCTTCGAGGATGTCCCAGACCTCCGTGGTCTGGCGCTCGATCATTTTCTTCGCGGAACGAACCGTGTGGACGTAGCCCAGTTCCTTCAGGCGACGAATGATGAACGGCTCGAACAGGACGAGCGCCATCTTCTTGGGCAACCCGCATTGATGAAGCTTGAGTTCCGGCCCGATGACGATGACTGAACGGCCCGAGTAATCCACACGCTTGCCCAACAGATTCTGGCGGAAGCGCCCGGACTTGCCCTTGAGCATGTCCGACAGAGATTTCAACGCGCGGTTGCCCGCACCCGTAACGGCGCGACCATGCCGGCCGTTGTCGAACAACGCGTCCACCGCCTCCTGCAACATGCGCTTCTCATTTCGGATGATGACTTCCGGCGTCTTGAGCGAGAGCAGGTTCTTCAACCGGTTGTTGCGGTTGATGACGCGGCGATACAAATCGTTCAGATCCGAAGTGGCGAACCGGCCGCCTTCGAGCGGGACCAGCGGACGCAAATCCGGCGGAATCACCGGCAGCACCGTGAGGATCATCCACTCGGGCCGGCTCTTGGACGCCATCAGTCCTTGAAGCAATTTGATCCGCTTCGCGAGCTTCTTGCGGATTTGTTTGCTCTTGGTCTCGGTCATGGCCTCCTGCAGAAGGTCCACAGATTTCGCCAAGTCCACCTTCGCCAGCGCTTCGCGCACCGCTTCCGCCCCCATCTTCGCCAGGAATGCCTCGGCGCCGTAAGTTTCACGCGCCTCGCGATACTCGTGCTCGCTCAACAATTGATTCTGCTTGAGCGGCGTGTTGCCCGGGTCAATGACCATGTAATCTTCGTAGTAAATGACCCGCTCCAAGTGGCGCGCGGTCATGTCCAGCGCCAGGCCGATGCGTGAGGGCATGCACTTGAAGAACCAGATGTGGCAGACCGGCACCGCGAGTTCGATGTGGCCCATGCGCTCACGGCGCACGCGGGCCAGCGTCACTTCAACGCCGCAACGGTCGCAGACCACGCCGC
>CAZCZP010000175.1:5817-8250 GCA_964502895.1 uncultured Bifidobacteriaceae bacterium | reverse complement strand
ATGGCGATCACGACGAGAAGCTCGATGAGTGTAAACGCGTCGAACCGATTCCCACCTTCCACATCCTCGCGCGCCGCCTTCATGCGATGTCAATCTAGCGTGTTCGCCCCCGACTTGGAAGTGCGCGTTTCACGGCGTTGATCGTAGGTCGTCTAACATTTCAAAGAAGAATTTCTCGCGGCCCGGCCCGGCTTGACCGCGTTTCGGCGGTTTGAAATTGTTGCCGCATGAATTCTCCACTCGGCACTCCGTTTTTGCTGACGGTTCTGCTAATGGTGTCGTCAATGCAAAGCACCGTGTCCCAGGCTCAAATTCCGCCGAAGATTCTCCCGGCGCCGCGCGTGCAGGAAATTGTGGACCAGGCCGTGCAGCGGACGGTGAAGCAGTTCGCCGAAAAGAAACTGCAGGCGGACCAGGTTGCAGTGACGTTGGTGGACCTGCGCGATCCAAAGAAGCCCGTGCAAGGCAGCCATCGCGGTGGTGAACAGATTTACCCGGCCAGCGTCATCAAGCTGTTCTATCTCGTGGCGGCGCATCGCTGGATGGAAGACGGCAAGCTGAAAGACACGGAGGAATTGCGCCGCGCCATGCGGGACATGATCGTGGATTCCTACAACGAAGCGACGGGCTACATCGTGGACTTGCTTACCGAAACCACGAGCGGCCCGGAGCTTTCGTCCGCGGAGATGGAGGCCTGGTATGAGAAACGTAACACCGTGAACCGTTACTTCGTGTCCCTCGGTTACAAAAACATCAACGTCAACCGCAAGCCGTGGTGCGAAGGGCCGTATGGCCGCGAGAAACAGTCGGTGAACCTGCACAAGCCAAATCATCGCAACTGGCTGACCACCGACACGACGGCGCGCTTGCTTACCGAAATCGTCACGGGCCGTTCCGTAACTCCCGAGCGCAGCCGGCAGATGATGGAATTGCTCCGGCGCGACCCGTTCAATCCAAAAGCAGAGACGCAATCGCGTGAATACACGGGCAAAGCGTTACCCGAAGGTTCAACGTTGTGGTCGAAGGCCGGCTGGACGAGCGAGACGAGGCACGATGCGGCGTATGTGGAGTTGCCGGACGGCAACCGTTTCGTGCTAGTGGTTTTCACGGTCAACCACGCCCAGGAGAAGGAAATCATTCCAGCGGTGGCACGGGCTGTGATCGAAGGTTTTGGCCAGAAGCGGTAATCCTGAGCATGCGAAAAGCGTTGGCTGTGCATTGAGAGTGCCGGGGTGTGCGCTCAAACGCACAGTTCCCAAGCCGCGCCGAACATTGCAGAGTCTGCGCCCAATCCTCACGGAATGATGATTGGCACGGTTCAAGCCATTCGGTGGAATAGCGGTTTACAATCAAACCCATGATTCTTACGCTTCCGGTGGAAGCGCGGGTCAAGAACGGTAGATGCGACAATTCGTTACAATTGCGACAAACGCATTCATGGAGCTGGTGCGCCAGCCCGTGTTTTTGCTGTTAATGAGCGTGACTGCCGCTTTTGAAATCTTTCTGGCTACGCCTTACTACTTCGCCTTCGGCGATGAACCCAAACTGGTCAAGAACAGCACGCTGGCGGTGATGTTGTTGTCCGGCCTGTTCGGGGCGGTTTTGAGTGCTTCTGCCTCATTGGCGCGTGAAATTCGCGCAGGCACGGCGCTGGCCGTGTTGTCCAAGCCGGTCGGTCGGGCACAATTTCTCCTGGCAAAATATGTTGGCCTCGTCGGCGCGTTGACCGTGCTGACCTACGTGAATCTGGTGGCAGCGTTGATTGCCAGCCGGATGGCGTTCGACGCTTACGGCAGCACGGACCTGGCGGCCGTGGGTATTTTTGCCGGCGGCATGGTGGTGGCTTATGCGTTGGGCGGATTCAGCAATTTCTTCCTGCGCCGGCCATTCGTCAGCGACGCGGTTTTTTCCCTGGTAATCATGGTGACGGTCGCGGCTTTTATGATCTTCCAGTTCACGAAACAGATGCGAAGTGCCAACGAACCGGGTTCGGTGGATTTCAATCTCATCCCCGCTGCCATCCTGATTCTGTTCGCGCTGTGGATTCTGGCTGCGTTGGCACTGGCTTGCTCGACCCGGTTCGATATGATCCCCACACTGGCGATCTGCTCGGCGTTTTTCCTTATCGGCCTGATGTCAGATTACCTTTACGGCCAATTGGGAGGGAAACTGGACGGCAGCGGCCCTTGGTGGGCGACCACGCTTTACACGCTGATTCCGAACTGGCAGAGTTTCTGGCTCGCGGATGCCCTGGCAACCGGCAAGAGCACGTTTCATTGGGGCTATGTCGGCAAAGCGTTCGCCTATGTGGTTTTCTATGTGGGTGCGGTTCTCGCCGCGGCAGTCGTGTTGTTTGAAGATCGGGAATTAAGCTAACCGAATGGAACGAAGCATACAAAAGAACGGTCTGGTAAATCTGTTGACCCTGCTGGC
>CAZCZP010000175.1:0-5717 GCA_964502895.1 uncultured Bifidobacteriaceae bacterium | reverse complement strand
ATTTTCACGATGGTGCTGCTGTTGCTGCAGGGCGCGGGCGCGTTTCTGTTGTGGCGTTGGGTCTCCAAGACCACAACCACGGGCGTCGCTCCGGATCGCTGGATCGTGGCGGCTTCCGGATTTGCACTGGCGGCATTGATACTATTTCTGTTGGGGCGCTTCTCGGTCACCATCGCGCGATTGGAGAACCACCGGCTCCTTAGACCGGGCGCCAGCTACTTGCTGTTGTGTGCCTATTTGTGCGGCGTCGCAGCCATCGCCATTGCCTCGGTCAAAACGGAATTTCCTTACCTCGATGCTTACGCCGCGCGCGTGCTTTGCGTAGTGCTCGGCTTGATGGCGGTGGAAACGCTCATTACGTTGATCCTGGAAATCTATCGGCCCCGCGTAAAAGGCAAAGTCCAGCGCCCACTTTATGAAAGCCGGCTCGTCGGATTGCTCGGACAACCCGAGGGATTGATCACCACTGCGGCACAAGCGCTGGATTACCAGTTCGGGTTCAAGGTCTCGGAGACGTGGTTTTATCGTTTCTTCGAGAAAGCGCTCGCTTGGTTGATCCTGCTGCAACTTGGCGTGCTGGTGCTTTCTACGTGCGTAGTCTTCATCGAGCCGGGCGAGAAAGCCTTGCTCGAACGTTTTGGCCGTCCGGTCGGCGAGAAGGCCATCCTCGAACCGGGCGCGCATTTGAAATTGCCCTGGCCCATTGACAAAGTCTATCGCCACCGCGCGGAGCAGGTTCAAACCGTTCACGTCGGCTTCTCGCCCGAAGAAGAGGACGAACACGGTCACGGCGGCGGGCAGCCGGAAACCGCCGTGCTTTGGACAGCCGCCCATGGAAAAGAGGACAATTTCCTCGTGGCCAATCGCGAACGCTTCGCGCTCGGAACCGCCGCTGCCCCCGGCGAACGGCGCGCCCCGCCCGTCAGTCTGCTCAGCGTCAACGTGCCCGTCCAATTCCAGGTCGCTGACTTGAAGGACTGGGTTTACAACCACAAGGACGCCTCGAATCTGCTCCACCAGATTTCCACGCGCGAAGTCGTGCGCTACCTGGTCAGCGCGGACCTCAATGAAATCATGTCGCACGCGCGGCTGGAAGCCGCCCAAGCCTTGGCCGACCGCATCCAGATCGCGGCCAATGCTCACAATCTCGGCGTCAAAATATTGTTCGTCGGTTTGCAGGGAATTCACCCGCCCGTCAAGGTCGCGCCGGAATACGAAAAAGTTGTTGGCGCCATCCACCAGAAGCAGGCGAAGATTCTCGCGGCTGAAGCTGACGCCATCAAAACCAACGCCCTTGCCGGCGCGCAGGCGTTTGCGATCACCAACAACGCCGAAGCCGAACGCGTGCGCCTCCAGATTGCGGCGTTGTCGCGCGCCGCGGCGTTCACCAACCAGATCCCCGCTTTCAACGCCGCGCCATCGGTTTACCGGCAGCGGGCCTATTACCAGGCTTTCCCACGCGCGACTGCTGAGGCGCGCAAATACATTTTGCTCGCCACGAACACAGACGAAGTCATCAGCTTCGATTTGACGGATAAATTTGGCGAAGGCTTTTGGAACCTGACCGTGCCGCCGCCCAAGAAATAAAGCAGATGCAAATGACCCCGCGCCCCCAGCCATGAAACGAAATCTGTTGACCCTCATCGTCGGTGCAGTGCTGATTCTGATCTTCGTGCTGCTGCTGTTTACCTTTCAGGTCCGCATCTCCGAGGTCGCCGTCGTTACCACGTTCGGCGCGCCAACCCGGGAGATCACCGAACCTCGGTCCGCGCCTTTCTTCAAATGGCCGTGGCCGATTCAGAAGGTTTACAAATTCGACAAGCGGGTGCAGACCTTCGAGGACAAACTCACCGAAGACCTCACCGCCGACGGCAACACGCTCAACACCATGGTTTATGTCGGCTGGCGCATCACGGACCCCAAGACTTTTTTCCCGAAGTTCGCGGGCGGTTCAGTGACCGAGGCCGAGAAAACGCTGGAAGGAATTCTGCGCAGCGCCAAGAGCGGCGTGGTGGGCCGCCATCCGCTGTCGGATTTTGTGAATGTTGACGAGAAGCAGCTGAAGTTTGACGCCATCGAGAATGAAATCAAGACGCTCGTTCAATCCCAACTTCAGGCCAACAACTACGGCATCCAGATCGAATTCCTCGGCATCAAGAAGCTTGGGCTGCCCGAGAGCGTCACGCAGGCGGTTTTCGATCAGATGACACAGGAACGCCAGCGATTGGTCAGCAAGGCCCAGAACGAAGGCGAGGCCGAAGCGCAAACCATCCGCTCGGGCGCGGACCGAAAGGCGGCGGAAATGCTCGCGGGCGCCGAGGGCGAAGCCACCCGCATCCGCGGGCAGGGCGAGGCCGCGGCGTTGGAATCCCTGAAGACCTTCGAGCGCAACCCGGAACTGGCCAATTTCATTCTGGGACTCCGGGCGCTGGAATTGTCCCTCAAAGATCGCTCGACGTTGATTCTGGACCAGCAAACGCCTCCGTTCAATTTGTTCCGGGGCTTTTCGACGAACGCATCGAGCAAGAAGTGACCGCATGAGCAACCCAGAACATCCACAGACGGCGACCCCGGTGGACAGCGGCTCGCAGGCGCTGGCCGAGGCGTTGCGCAGCAGTTTTGCCATCGTCAAGGTGGTCATGGTCGTGCTGCTGGGGGTTTTTATTTTCTCAGGCTTCTTCACCGTCGGCCCCCAGGAGAAGGCGATCATTCTTCGATTTGGCAAACCTGTTGGTGAAGGTGACAAAGCCTTGCTCGGCGCCGGCGCGCATTGGGCTTTTCCTTATCCCATTGATGAAGTCGTCAAAATTCCGATCACGGAAATCCAGCAGGTGAAATCCACCACCGGCTGGTTTTTCCTTACACCCGTGCAGGAAGCCGCCGGGGAAGAACCGCCTCCGGGAGGGTCGCTGAATCCCGCCGCCGACGGCTACGCCATCACCGCCGATGGCAACATCGTGCATGTGCGGGCGACGCTTTCTTATCGCATCGAAGACCCGGTTCGCTGCGTGTTTGGTTTCGCCAAGGAAGCCAACGAACCTTACGGCCTCGCCGGCACGTCCAACGTCGTACAAGACGCCTTGAACAACGCTTTGCTCCGCACCGCCGCCGAATTCAAGGTGGACGACATCCTCACGCGCGACCGGATTGGTTTTCAAGATGCCGTGCGCCGCCGTGTCACTGAATTCATCGAGACGCAAAAGATCGGTGTGATCGTCGAGCAATGCAACGTGCAACCCCGTCCACCGCGGCAATTGGACGAGGCGTTTCGCAACGTCGTGCGCGCGGATCAAACTCGCAGCAAAGTCCTCGAAGAGGCGCGGACTTATGAACACAAAACGCTCAGCAAGGCTGCGGCGGATGCGGCCGGCGTCATCAACAGCGCCGAGTCCGACCGCATTCGCACTGTAAAGGATGCTGCGGGTGAAGCATCGCTCTTTCAAGGGCTCCTCGCCCGTTACGAAAGCAATCCGGACCTCTTTGTTCAACAGCGGCTGATCGAGGCTGCGGGCCGCGTGCTGACCAACGCGCAGGATAAAATTTATCTGCCCACTTCCACCGATGGAAAACCCATCGAACTGCGGCTGCTGTTGAATCGGGAGCCGCCGAAACAACCCACGCAGACTCCCGCGCAACCTTAGTTCGCGAATTTGCAAACGAATCAACGCTGCCAAATATGCAAGTCACATCGCTTCTCAGCCGCGGCGAACACGATCACGACCATCCGCACAAACACGAGCAGGATGCTTCCTGTTCGACGTGTGGTCACGATCACGAACACACACCCGTGCAACTCTGGCAGACGCTGGTAGGCGTCGTGTTCGTCATCAATGCCTTCATCGTGGACTGGCTGTTCGTCCAGGGCCACGTCATCGCGAGCGCGAGTGGTTTCATCGGGGCCATCATTCTCGGCTATCCGATCATCGTCACCGCCATCAAGGATTTGAAGCGCGGTTTCCTGAGCATCAACGAACTCGTCGCCATCGCCGTGCTCGCTGCGTTCGCCTCCGGCGATTACAAAACCGCCGGCGTCGTCGCCTTCTTCATGCTCATGGGCGAGATCATCGAATCCCGAACCGCCGAAGGCGCGCGCGCTTCCATCGAATCGCTCATCAAGCTCACGCCCACCAAGGCGAGGCGCATCAAAGCTGACAAAGCTGAAGAGGAAATTCCGGCAAGCGAATTGCACGTCGGCGACGTCATCCGCATCCGGCCCGGTGATGTTGTTCCGGCGGACGGCATCATCAACAGCGGACAAGGCTCGTTCAATCAGGCCACCATCACCGGCGAATCTTTGCCGGCGGACAAGAAGCCGGGCGATGAGGTTTTTGCCGGCACCCAGAATCTCACCGCCCTGATTGAAGTTCGGGTCGTGCGGGCGGGCCAGGAAACCACGCTGGGCCGCGTGCGCGAACTGATTCTCGCGGCGGAAAAGACCAAGCTGCCGATCATGAAAATTGTGGACCAGTACATGGGCTTTTATACGCCGCTGGTGCTGGTGATCGGTGCGTTGGTCTGGGCGTTCACGCATGAATTGGAACGCGTGATCGCCGTCCTTGTCGTGGCTTGTCCGTGCGCGTTCATTCTGGCGACGCCCACCGCCATGGTCGCCGCGTTATCGGCCGCCGCGCGCTTGGGGATTCTGATCAAGAACGTTGCCGACCTTGAACTTGCCGCGAAGATCAATGCGTTCGTTTTCGACAAGACCGGCACGTTGACCACTGGCGAACTGGCCGTGAGCCGCCTCGCGCCGATTGGCGATGTGAAACCGGCGGAACTCTTGCGCATCGCGTCGTCCGCCGAGAAATACAGCAATCACCCCACGGCCAAGGCGCTTGCGCAACTGGCCGGGGAAGCCGGCGTGCCGATGGCGGAGCCCCAGAATTTTTCAGAAACCGCCGGTCGCGGCGTGAAAGCGGAAGTCGGCGGCGCGAAAATTCTCGTGGGCCGCACGCAGTGGCTCAAGGACAACGGCGTGAAAGACGATTTCGAGAAATCTGTGGATCTCAATGAAACCGAGGGCTGGAGTTTGATTTTCGTCGCGCGCGACGGCAAGTGCATCGGCTGGGTCGGATTGCAGGACGCAACGCGCGCCGAGGCCAAGGAATCGCTGGCCGAATTGAAAGAGGCCGGCGTTCGGCGAGTGGCGATGATTTCCGGCGACCGCCAGCCGGTGGCGACGCGCGTGGCCTTGGAAATCGGCTGCGAGGAAGCCAAGGGCGAATGTCTGCCGCAGAACAAGGTTGAGTTTGTGCGCGGCGTCAAGGCCCGGGGCTACCGTGTTGCCGTGGTGGGCGATGGTGTGAATGACGCGCCCGCCCTGGCCGCGGGCGACATCGGCATCGCGATGGGCGCGGCGGGCAGCGAAGTAGCCATCCATAGCGCGACGATTGCGCTCATGAACAATGATCTGCGGCGGCTGCCGTTCCTGGTGAAGCTCTCGCGCGACACGCGCGCGGTCATCAACCAGAATTTTTTGTTCGGCGTGCTGTTCATCATCGTCGGTTTGACGGCCGCGGCGTTTGGCTACGTCGGCCCGATTGTCGCGGCGATTTTGCACAACGTGGGTTCGTTGATTGTGATATTCAACAGCGCCCGCCTCGTGCGCAAAGGCGAGGAGTTGGAACATTATCATCCTGAGCCGGCAGCGCCAACCTCCGGGGGCGAAGGCGGTTCACGCCACGATGCCGCCGGGCAATTGACGCCGAAGATGGCGT
>CAZCZP010000174.1:6660-8346 GCA_964502895.1 uncultured Bifidobacteriaceae bacterium | reverse complement strand
GGCGCCGTCGCCAACGCCGACGTGAAGGCGCTCTCGCAAATCTCCGGCGTTGGCAAAAAAACCGCCGAACGCATCGTGGTCGAGTTGCGCGACAAGGTCGGTGCCGCTGGCGCGTGGGAAGCGGCGAGCGCCAGGCGCACGCTCTCGCCCGCCGATCAAAAGGTGAATGACGCCGTCCTCGCGTTGATGGCGCTGGGGTTCAAGCAAGTGGACGCGCATGACACAGTCCGGCAGGCACAGGCCGCGCTGGGTTCGCAAGCCACGGTTGAGGAATTGGTCCGCGCGTGTTTGAAGAAAGGAGCGTGATGGCCGTCGTGACGCCAAAGACGACCGGTGCCACGGACGCGCCGGCCAAACCCCGGAAGAGCGGTGTGGTCGTGCCTCACAAGCCGAAGTGGTATCAGCGTCTGGTCGCTTGGTTGATTTTCCTCATCGAACGGCTGCTGGTTTCCACGTTGCGAGTGGAATGGGATGATCGTGCCGGCCTGGCGGCGGGCAAGTTTTCGGGGCCGGTGATTTTTTGCCTTTGGCATAACCGGCTGGCGCTGTGCATGTGCGTTTGGCGTAATTACGTTCGCCGCCATTCGCCGCAAAACGGTCTCGCCGCACTCATTAGCGCAAGCAAAGACGGCGCGCTGCTGGCCTGCACGCTGGAACAATTCGGCGTGCAGCCGGTGCGCGGGTCGAGCAGCCGCCGCGGCCCGCAGGCTTTGTTGGAACTGACTTCGTGGCTCGAGCGCGGATACAATCTGGCGATTACTCCCGATGGCCCGCGCGGCCCGCGTTACGTTGTGCAACCCGGTGTGGCAGCGCTGGGCATGGTGACGGGTGCGGCGGTAATTCCGGTGGCCTATCGCGCCAGCCGGAAATTTACGCTGCGCAGTTGGGATCAATTCCAAATTCCCATGCCGTTCGCGCGCTGCGAAATCACGCTCGGCGAGTCCATCTATTTCCCCCGCGCGACATCCGATGAAGAACGCGAATCTCTCCGCAAGCGACTCGAAGAAGCCTTGCGCACCATCACGCTCGACGACTGAACTCAGCTTTTCTTTCGTGCGTTCGTTGCTTTTCGTGGTTTGAATGAAAGCGCATGATTGCCCGAGTCTCGCTTGAAATCGCGCTTCGCAAGGAGTTCGATTATTTCATCCCGCCGGAACTCGAGGGCAAGGTGGACGTGGGCAGCCGCGTGCAAGTGCCGTTCGGCGCGCGCAAAGTCCTGGGCTGCGTGACCGCGCTGGCCGAGGAATCGGCGCATGCGAAGCTCAAGCCCATTGTCAAAATCATTGGAGCGCAAACGCTCGTCACGCCCAAGGTGCTCAAGCTCGCGCGGTGGATCGCGGATTATTACTGTTGCGCACCGGAGATTGCCCTCAAATCAGTTTTGCCCGAGGCGATCCGCCGCGAAGAAGCCGGATGGCGCGAGCGGCTGTTTGTCCGGGCCATTCCGGTGAACGGCGAATTCCCAAAACTGCCCAAGCGACAGCAGGAAGTCTGGAACATCATCGAGGAGCGCCGCGAATTGCCGTTGGGCGAACTGCTCGAACTGGCTGAAACCACCGCGGCCACCGTGCGCCGGCTGGAAGACCGCGGCCTGCTGGAAATCGCCCCACAGATTTCCGAGCGCGATCCCTACGCGCGCGAACATATTTTGCCGAGCCAGCCGTTGCCGTTGAACACAGCGCAGGC
>CAZCZP010000174.1:0-6560 GCA_964502895.1 uncultured Bifidobacteriaceae bacterium | reverse complement strand
CTCCACGGCGTAACTGGCAGCGGCAAGACGGAGATCTATCTCCAAGCCATCGCCCATTCGTTGGCGCAGGGCAAAGGCGCCATCGTGCTCGTCCCGGAAATTTCCCTGACACCTCAAACGGTTGAACGCTTCAAAGCGCGCTTCAGTTCAGGACCGCAACAAACTCTCGTCGCGGTGTTGCACAGCCATCTGTCCGCCGGCGAGCGGCATGACGAGTGGCACAAAATCCGGCAGGGCCGCGCGCGAATTGCCATCGGCGCGCGCTCGGCGATCTTTGCGCCCGTCGAACCGCTTGGGCTCGTCATCGTGGACGAGGAACATGAGCACACTTACAAACAAGAGGAAGCACCGCGCTACAACGCGCGCGACGTGGCCATCGTCCGTGGCCAGATGGAAAACGCTGTCGTTGTGCTCGGCTCGGCCACGCCGTCACTGGAGAGTTTTTACAATACGCGGAAGGGCAAATACACGTTGCTCGAATTACCCGAACGCGTGGACAACCAGAAAATGCCGCACGTGCGCGTCGTGGACATGCGGCAGGCAGCTCGTAAGGAAAAGGGCAATCTGATTTTCTCGCCGCAACTCAAGGAAGCCATCACGCAACGGCTCGAACGCGGCGAGCAGACAATTTTGTTTTTGAACCGGCGCGGCTATTCCACGTCGCTACAATGTCCGCTCTGCGGTTTCGTGGCCGAGTGTCCGAATTGCAGTTTGTCGCTCACGTATCATCGGCCGGAGCAAAAACTGCGCTGCCACCTTTGCGGTCACGCCGAAGCCGTGCCGTCGGCCTGCCCGAACGAGAAGTGCAAAAATCCCGCCATCCGTTACTCGGGTCTGGGGACGCAAAAGGTCGAGGACACGCTCGGAAAACTCTTCCCCAAGGCGCGCGTCAAGCGCATGGACGCCGACGTGATGAAACGCAAGGAGGATTACCGCAAAGTGCTCGGCGATTTTCGCGCGGGCAAGATAGACATCCTTGTCGGCACGCAGATGATCGCCAAGGGACTGCATTTCCCAAATGTGACGCTGGTGGGCATCATCTACGCGGACCTCGCGTTGCATCAGGCGGATTTCCGCGCGGGCGAGCGGACGTTCCAACTGCTGACACAGGTCGCCGGTCGCGCGGGCCGCGGCGACGTGGAGGGTGAAGTTTTCGTGCAAGCCTTCACCCCGTTTCATCCCGCCATCCAATATGCGCGCCGCCACGATTTCCTCGGATTCTACGAACAGGAAATTGAATTCCGCGAACAGTTGAAATATCCACCCGTCACGCGCGCGGCGCTGCTGACTCTGCGCGGGCACAATGAGGACAAGGTGAAGTTCTCGGCGGAACACGTGCGAAAAGAGTTGGACAAGCTGGTGGCAGGAAAGGGGGAAGAGGCGAAAAGGGGAAAAGGAGAGAACGAATCAGCGACCGCCCAACAGCCCTATTCTCCTCTGCCCCCTCTGGCTGCTCATTTTCCCGATTTGATGATCGCCGGGCCCGCTCCCGCGCCACTGCTGCGCGCGGAAAGCTTCTACCGCTATCAACTCATGCTCCGCACACGGCAGATGAGCAAGCTCAGCCAGGCTCTCGCAAAAATCGTTGCCGCGCTCGCGCTGCCGGAAGGAGTGACGCTAACGGTGGATATTGATCCCGTCAGTTTGTCTTGAATCGTAAAACACAAGCCTGTGTAGAACACGCGTGGCTTTTCGTTCCCGCGTTACGGCTTCACCTGCGCCGCCTTCAAAATTTCCGCCGCAAGTTCTTCACTTGTCCACTTGTTCTCCGGCAGAATTTTCTGGACGCGTCCGCTGGCGTCCACCACTGCGGTGCGCAGATTGTGGCTGATGTTCACTTCGCCACCCTCGCGCCAGAACAGCAGGCCGCATTGTTCCGCGATGGCCGTGATGTCAATCAACGCGCCGGTTAGAAAACTCCAGTGGGCCGGGTCGGCGTTGTATTGTTTCGCGTAACCTTTGAGCCGCGGCGGCGTGTCGTATTCGGGATCGAACGTGATGGTCAGCAAATGCCAGTTCGTCGGTGCGTTGGGCTGGGCCAACAGTTTTTTCTGCACCTCCTCGAAATTGCGCGACATGAGCGGGCAGAACGTCGGAAACGGACAGCGCGTAAAGATGAAAGTGATGGCCATCGCCTGTCCGCGAAACTGGCCCAGGCTCACCGCTTGGCCGAGTTGATTCGTGAAACGATAATCCGGCATCAGGTCGCCCACGTTCAATGGCTCGACCTCGCGCACGGCGCGGAATGGTCCGGTTGTAGGCAAAGTGTTCGTCACCGGCGCCACGCTTAGCTTCTTGATCTGATCAATCCAACCATCCGTATCCGTTACCAACATGCGAAAGGAAACCGTGTCGCCCGCCGCCAGACCGCTCAATTCGTTGGTGGGCCGAGCCTCGAACAACATCGTCATCGCGCCCATGTAACCGGGGATTTCCTCGTGCTTGATCTTGACGTTTTTCCCGTCTGCGTCCAATTCGACCACGACGCCTTTCACCTGGAAGGTCTGGAAGTTCGCGCCTTTCGCGACGCTCGTGCTTGAGCGCGCGGATTCTGTTTTGCACGAAAGTCCGAGCAATCCGATCCAACCGAGGGTGAGAAACAAAAACCACTTCATATCTCCGCTCAAGATGCGTGGTTGCGCCGCGCGGGTAAATTGTAAATTGCCGCCACGTGGCAAGTCTTGCGCGAGTTCAAAAACCGTGTTTAATCCCTGCGTCATGCCGATGCACGCGTCACCGAGCCAGAGTGCCGAGGATTATTTGGAGCGCATTCACGAACTGATCGAGCGCAAAGGCTACGCCCGTGTCGTGGACATCGCATCGTCCCTCAAAGTGCGGCAGGCCTCCGTCACCAACATGGTGAAAAAACTGGGCGAGGCGGGTTACCTGAAATACGAAAAATATCGTGGCCTGGTGATGACCGACAAGGGCCGCGAAGTCGCGCGCCGCATTCAAAGCCGTCACGCCACCCTCTCGCGATTTTTCTCGCTGTTCGGCCTCGACGCCGAAACGCAACGGCTCGACATCGAAGGCATCGAACATCATCTCAGCCCGGCAACGCTCGAGATGCTGGCCGACCTGGCGCAATACTTTGAAGAAAACTCCCACGCGCTACGGGCGTTTGAGCAATCGCGCAAACGCGCGCGTCGCACGGCCGTTTCAAAGCGTTAAAGCACCGCGCGGGGCTGGCAAGACGCACATCGGCCGAAAACACCGTTGCCAGTCTTGCTTCCCTGCGCTATACGCACCGCATGAACCGACATCGGCATGTTGATCGCCGTAAGGCGGGTGGCCGCAACATGCATTACGCGATTTTCCGGGGCGGTTTTTCCATGATCGAACTGCTGGCGGTGATCGCAATTATTCTGATCCTCACCATGCTGATGTGGGGAGGCCGCGGCAGTGGCCGCCAGCGCCAGCAACAGAAATCCTGCCAGAAGAACCTCCAGAAAATTTTTCTCGCCATGGAAATTTACACCCGCGACAACGGCGGAAAGTTTCCCTTCCTCGCTGGTGCGATGACTTCCGAGGAACCACTCGACCTCTTGGTGCCGCGTTACACGGTGGATACCGGCTCGTTTATTTGTCCGGCCAGCAAAGACCCGTCTCCGACCAGCGGCGCGCCGCTTTCCCGCGGCAAAATCAGTTACTCATATTACATGGGCCGCCGGGCCGCTGACGTTTCTGATGCGTTGATGAGTGACGAACAGGTGGACACGTTGGCGCGAGGCGCGGGGCAGCCGGCCTTCTCCATCAACGGGCAGGGACCAGGCAACAACCACGTGAAATCCGGAGGCAATTTTCTCTTTGTAGATGGCCGCGTCGAGCACACCCCGGCGCGATCTTCCTTCTCCCTGGTGTTGACGCAGGGTGTTGTTTTGTTAAACCCGAAGCCGTAGAGGGTCCATGAAAATCCAGTGCGCGTGCGGCGCGAAATACGCCTTCGACATCCAGCCCGAGATGCTGAACAAGCCGGTGCAGTTTGTCTGCCCGAGTTGCGGATTGGATTCATCGGCTTACGTCAACAGTCTGGTTCGCCAGGAACTCGGCGCAGCGTTGGCCGAACCGCCGATTGCGCCGCCAGCCGTTGCGATCGCTCCGCCCCCGGGTCAGCCGCCAACTCCAGTTGCCACAATCGAGCCGGCCGATCCGCCCGCGGCAACCGCGCCACCCGCACCACGTGTGCGACTTCACACCAGCAGCCCCACAACAACCGAAACACCCGCTGCGGCCGCGGACACCGGCGTTTGCTCGCGCCATCACGGGCAGCCCGCCGTGGAATTCTGTCACGTTTGCCACAAGCCAATTTGCGCGAAGTGCATGGAGATTTTCGGATACGTCTGCTCGCCGCTCTGCAAGCAGAAGGCTGAACTAAGCGGAATAAAAGTCCCCGAGTTCATCGGCCAGCGCGACATCGTCCAAAGGCGCTTCTGGCGCAAGGTCAGTTTGTATTCGGGCGGCATCGGTGCGCTGGTGGTCGCTCTTTTGGCCGTGTGGATCTGGTGGGAGTGGTTCGGCCAGAAACCGGCGGCCGTGTTCTCCGTGCGTTTTCCCGAGCCGTCGTATTCGGGTCAGAGCGTTTTTTGCGGCACCGACCAGATTGTTTTCCTGCGCGGTGGAACACTCGCGCGCCACGACATGAAAGCCGGGAAGGAAGTTTGGTCGCGTTCACTCATTGATCCGTCGAGGATTCAACAACAAGTCGCGGAAACCATCGAATCGCTGCGCAAAGCCCAGCAAAGACTCGACAGTGATTTCCCGGATGCGGACCCCATCAAAATCCCTTCGCCGGAAAAACTCACCAAGAGCCTCACCCGCAATGCCGGCGAAGAACTCGAGCTTTACGCCCGGGGCCAGAACGTTTGGGTTTCATCCTTCGAGAAAGTCGTGCGCTACGACTGGGACACCGGCAAGCCGGTCCAGGAAATTCCCTTGCGCGGCGGATTGGGCGGAGCGCTGGCCCGCGGCGACGAAATGTGGCTGATCCGGGAAAACGAATCAGGCCAGAACATCATCACGCGACTGAACCTCGCCAATGGCCAGATGCTCACCGAGGGAGTTGGCGTGACAATACCAACGAACGCGACTCTGGCCGGCGCTCCAAACACTTCCGCAGTTGTTCCGATCTCCGGCCCCAAGCCGCTGGAGCCGGAAAAAATCGCGGCCCAGGCCCAGCGATTGCCCTTGCCGGGGCGCATTGCCTTGCCTGCCACCTTGTCCGTGGGAATGAACCAACAGCGTCTTCTCGACGAGTTGAACGGTCCTGCCCCAACTTCGCCTCAATCCGAGCTGGATTACAGCGAGCACTTCGAGTT
Organism: uncultured Bifidobacteriaceae bacterium; assembly: GCA_964502895.1. GTDB lineage: Bacteria > Verrucomicrobiota > Verrucomicrobiia > Limisphaerales > JADLHS01 > WYBW01. The sequence goes on along the minus strand of CAZCZP010000174.1, from coordinate 1,245 downwards.
GATGCCGACGCACGACGGCTTCGTGCAGTTCTCGGTCAAGTTGCTCGAACGCAAGATGGTTGCCCGGGCTGCCATGAAAGCTGCGCCTGCCAAGTCCGCGCTCGACGGCCCCGTTTCCGTCACGGCCACCGCCGAAATCGCCAACGAAATCCTGAATGAAATGCAGCGCGAACGCGGCGGCAGTAATGTGACAGAGGATCACAGCCGTTATCAGGTCACGGTCAGAATCCCTGGCACCAAAAATGTGCCGGATTGGAAAGGTGAAGTCGTCGGCCCGCCTGGATTGTATCCACTCAAGACAGTGAATGTGGTGGCTGCAGGAAAATCTTTGATCGTGCTGGACAAGGCCAACAAGAAAAAGTGGGACGCATCGCTCACCTACGAGGTTTCCGAAGGCGCCGGCTCGATGAATGAAACCGATGCACCGTTTGGTCTGGGGCCTGTGGTCGAGCGGGACGGCTCGCTGTACGTCATAGATGAAGGCGTGCTGACCGCGTTTGATCTGGCCACGGGCAACGCGCGCTGGCGTTTGCCGTCAGTCGGCATCTCGGGCCTGTTTTTCGACGACAGGGGGCAGATTTATGTCAACAGCACCACCGCGAGTCCGGACCGGATAAAATTCTCGCGCCAGATTGACATCACCGAAAAAGTCAGCGCCGTCGTCCTCAAGATTGATTCAAAGGATGGCCGGATTCTGTGGACCGCCGAGCCGGGTGGACAAATCAGCCACGTCGCGGGCAAGAACATTTTCTGCATCAACTGGTATCAGCCGGAAGAAGCAGATCGGGAGGCCAACATTTACATTCCCGACACCGGACTTGAGACCCCGCCTTACATGCGCATCAAACGGATCAACCCGCGCAATGGCCGGATAATGTGGGAACACTTCCAACAGCGCGCGCCGCTGGATGTTCAATTCGAGGGCAACACGATTCGGCTCGTTTTCAAAAAGGAAGTGCAGGTGCTGAGGTTCCGGTCGCTGTGAAACGGACTTATCCGTTTTGACTTACACCCCGCCAATCCACTTGCGGTCTTCCCACACTGCCTTGAGTGAAGTTAGGTTGCGCGAGTCGAAGACGTGCTTTGCGGCGGTAAGTAAACGGCCTTTCTTCGTCGCATTCCACGCATCGCTGGCGTTGATGGCCACCCGTTGCAGCACACTCGGATCGCGGTAACAGTCAATCATGCAACGCGTGCAGCCGTCGCGGATGAGCTTCGAGTCGTCCCAATCGTACACGTTGCACA
>CAZCZP010000173.1:1633-8389 GCA_964502895.1 uncultured Bifidobacteriaceae bacterium | reverse complement strand
GTGTGCGCGTCACCAGGCTGCTGAGTTGGATCAACTGATTCGTATTATTCCGGACAAAGATTTTGTCGAGGTCCTGGGGAGTGAGCCGTGATTCGCGCGCCAGTTGTGCCATCACGTAATACTCCTTTCCTTCCATTTTGATACGGCTGAGGTCCAGCCCGCCGAACAGGATCTGCATCGTGCGCGAAATATCCTCGATACTCACGCCCAGCGAAGCAGCGCGACTGCGGTCAATCGTTACGCGCAATTCCGGCTTGTCCACCTCGAAACCGACGCGCACGTTTTGCAGGTAGGGCTGGTCCTTGTCGCCGACGCGCTTGGTCATCGCGCGAATCTTGTTGGCCAGGTTCTGCGACACTTTGTTGAGTGCGTCGAGGTCCTGGTTTTGCAGAATCAACTCGAACGGCGAATCACGGAAATTGACTTCGATGGCCTTGGGCAGATTTGGAATCGCGAACCCGCCTTCGACCTCCATAAAAAATCGCTGGGCCACACCGCCGGGGCCGTGAACAATTTCCTGAACCGAACGCTCACGCTGGCTCTTGTCCTTGAACCTGACAAAAATCACACCCATGTTTGCCTGCCCCGGACCGGCGAATGCCGGCGCCACCATGGCACCAAACGAATCCACTTCCGGCACAGCGGCAACAATCTTTTCCGCCTTCTGCAATTGCCGGTCGGTGAACTCGCTGGTCGAACCGTTTGGCGTGAACACGATGCAGAACATGCGACTCTTGTCTTCCAGCGGGAGAAAATCCTGCTCGAGTCCTTTGTAGGCGAAGAACATTACGACCATCGTTCCCACGGTGACCATCAACATGAAGATGCGATGATGTAATGCCCAGCGCAGGCCGCGTCCGTAAATGTTCGACAGCCAGTTGAAGCCGCGCTCAAACCAATTGAACAGCGAGCCATGCTTCACGCCTTCGAGCGGTTTGAGGACGCGGGCCGCCATCGCCGGAGTCAGTGTCAAAGCCACAAATGCTGAAATCACGACCGCGCCGGAAATGGCCATCGCGAATTCGATGAACAACCGGCCCGTCGTGCTCTTCTGGAAGGCCAGCGGCGTGAACACTGCCACCAGCGAAATCGTGATGGCGATGACCGCGAAGCTGATTTCCTCCATCGCCTTGAAGGCCGCCTTCATCGGCGGCATGCCGGCTTCAATGTGGCGGTAAATGGCTTCGAGCACCACGATGGCGTCGTCCACCACGATACCGATGCTCAACACCAACGCGAGCATCGTGAGAATATTCACGGAGTAGCCGAGCGCATAGAGAATGGCAAACGAGCCAACAATCGAAACCGGGATGGCCACCGCGGGAATGATCGTCGAGCGGAGATTCCTCAAGAAAACGAAAATAATCAGCACCACGAGCGCAAACGCGATGGCCAGCGTTTCCCAAACCTCCATAATGGCCTGCTCGACATAGACGCTGGAGTCATACGCCACCCAAAGTTCACAGCCTTCGGGCAAGGTGGGCTGGATGGCGGCGATTTCCGCGCGGATACCCTGCGCAACAGATACTGTGTTGGCCTTGGCCTGCTTGACGACGCCGAGGAATACGCACGGCTTGCCCCTCGCGCGCGCAATGGTGCGATAGTCTTCCGCTCCTTCTTCAGCCCGCCCGATGTCGCGCATGCGGATCAAGGTCGTGCCTTCACTACGGACGACGAGGTCGTTGAATTCCTCGGCCGTACGCATTTCGCCGCGAGTTTGGATCGTCATCTCGCGGTCGAGATTTTCCACACGGCCACTGGGCAGTTCGATGTTCTGCTCCCGTAGGGCGCGCTCCACATCCAGCACAGTAACCTGACGCGCGGCCATTTTGTCCGAGTCCAGCCACAGCCGCATGGCGAATCGCTTTTCGCCACCGATCATCACGGAGGAAACGCCTGCCACGCCCTGCAGGCGCGGCTTGATCTGGCGTTCGGCGATCGTGGTGAGTTCCAGCGTAGAGTAGCGCTCGCTGTTCAGCGCGTTCCAGATGACGGGTTGCGCATCGGAATCCTGCTTGGCGATGACAGGCTCAAGGATGTCCTCGGGCAGATTGCCGCGCACTCGCGAGACCCGGTCACGCACGTCCTGCGCCGCAATGTCAATGTCGCGCGACAGGTCAAACTCGATGGTGATGACGCTGACTCCCTCGCGGCTTTCGCTGCGGAGCGTCTTGATGCCCTCGATGTTGTTGATCTGTTCTTCGAGGCGCTCGGTGACTTCCGTCTCAACGACCTGCGCATTCGCCCCCGAGTAAACGGTGGTCACACTGACGATGGGCGGGTCAATGTCCGGCAATTCGCGCACGGGCAAGCGCGACAATCCGACGATGCCAAACAGAATCAGCACCAGATTCATCATCGTGGCGAGGACGGGACGCTGGATGCTGACGCGTGAGAGGAACATTGGGTCAAGAGCCGGAATACGGCGCGGCTGCTTCGGGAGGCGCAAGTTTCACCGCACCACCGGGCCGCAATTTTTGCACGCCCTCGACGACCACTGTCTCCCCGGCGTTCAAGCCTTTGGTGACTTCCGCCTTGCCTGCCAGGCGGACGCCGACCTCGACCGGACGGATTTGCGCGTTGCTGTTCGTGTCCACCACGAACACGGAAAAACTGTCGCCATTACTCATGAGCGCCGGCTCGGGAATCACGATGGCGGAATCCCGCACCTGCAACGTGAGTTCCATGCTGGCGAACATACCGCCGCGCAATTTGGCGTCTGCGTTCGAGATGCGGGCCTTCACGAGCGCGGTGCGCGTGCCTTCGAAGATTTGCGGCGAAATGAAATAAACCTCACCCCGGAATTTCTCTCCCGGATACGCAGCGACGGAAAACTCCAGCGGCTGGCCAATCTTGATCTGCCGCAGAAAACGCTCCGGCACGTTGACCTCGACTTTCACAGTGTCCAGGTCCACGAGCCATGTGAGTGTCGAGCTGCGCGTGATGACCTGGCCGGGGCTAATCTGCCGCGAGCCCACAATACCGGCGAACGGGGCGTAAATCCGCGCGTCTTTGAGCTGCCGGCGTTTCAAATCCACCGAAGCTTCGTTCACGGCATAAGTAGAGGCCGCCTGGTCGTATTCCTGTTGGGAGATGAGCTTGTCATTTAAGAGCTGTTTGGCACGGTCGTAATTGGCCAGGCTCAATTTGAGATTCGCCTCGCCTTCGGCCAGTGTCGCGGCGAGTTTGGTTTCATCGAGCTTCACGAGCAACTGACCCTTGTCCACACGTCCGCCTTCCTTGAAGTTGATCTCCTGCACAATGCCGTCGGTTTCGGATTTAATCTCAACCATTTCACTGGCGGTGATGCTGCCGACGAGCGATAGCGTTTCCGTCACCGGCTGGCGTTTGGCCTCGACCGCGACCACCTGCACTGCGAAACCACCCTGTGGGCCACCAGCCTGCTTTTTTTTGCATCCGGTGAATAATGGCAACGCCGCGACACAGGCGGCGATCCATATTCCCGTTCGACTCAAAGTGTTCAACATTTCAATTCCTGTTCTTCTTCACTGCGGCCCCGGCGAAAAACAAATCCACAATCCGCTCCGCCGTCTGCCGATTCAAACGGCAATCCGGCATCAACAAATGCGCCATCAGGTACGCGTTCGTCTGGCCATAAAATCCAAACGCCAGTTCGCGGCTGTCGAAGCGCTCATTCAACTCGCCGCAGTCCAGCGCCTTTTTCATCAGCAAGTGGACGAACTCGAAATTCCGCTCGCACTTGTCCGTGTAGCGCAACCCGTCCGGCATTTCCCCCGGCGACGCAAACGCAGTAGCCAGCGAGATGCGCATCAACTCGCGGTTCTCCCGGAAGTAATCAAACAGCACCGCCACGATTTCGACGAGTTGCTCGCGCACCGTCTTCCCCCGCGCCGCCGCTTCGCGCATCAGTCGGTAGCGTTCGTCGTGAGCCTCGCTCACCAGCGCCTGAAACAAGCCGGCCTTGTCCGGGAAATAATAGTACAGGGTCGGCTTCGAGACGCGCGCGTCTTCGACAATCTGCTGAACGGACGTAGCCGCATAACCCCCATGCGCAAAACGCTTGAGTGCAGCGCGCAAAATCTCCTGGCGGGTGACGCCGTTGACACCGGGTTTGGCCATGGACCTACCGAACGGTAGGTGCGACGCGCGGGGTCCGTCAAATTCTTTATTCCATCGCCTCGACGACACGCTGGTTCCCACGCCGGCATCGCTTCGACGATGAGTGTCATTGAAGCGCAGAATCTTTTACTTGACCCCGAGACGACAGAAGAGGATTAAGACTCACGAATCAAAGCACCAGCGCGAATCTGAACCGTCCATACCTATGAATTATTTGTGCAGCAAAATTCAGAAAATCGCATTTGCAGTCGCTGGTGTCACCATTTGTATTCTCACCGGATGCGGCAAGCCCGAGGGCGATGTGATCCGCGTGGGCGAATATGCTTCGCTCACGGGCAAGGAGGCGACCTTTGGCCAGTCGTCACACGAAGGCACGTTGCTGGCCATCGAAGAAATCAATGCGGCGGGCGGCGTGCTCGGCATGCAACTCAAACTCCTGACCGAGGACACCCAATCCAAACCGGGCGAACCGGCCACGGTCGTCAACAAACTCATCGCGCGCGACCGCGTCGTGGCCGTGCTGGGCGAAGTGGCTTCGAGCCGGTCGCTGGAGGCAGGGCCAATCTGTCAGGCAAACAAAATTCCGATGGTTTCGCCCTCGTCCACGAATCCGAAAGTGACCGAAACCGGCGACTACGTTTTCCGCGTGTGCTTCATTGATCCATTTCAAGGAACGGTGATGGCGAACTTCGCAACGAAATCGTTGAACGCGAAGAAAGTCGCGGTGTTCACCGATGTAAAGAGTGATTACAGCAAGGGCCTGGCGAAATTCTTCAAAGAGAAATTCATCGCCAACGGTGGAACCATCGTTACCGAACTCGACTACAACGGCGGCGACAGGGATTTCAAGGCGCAGCTCACGGCAATCAAGGCAGCCAACCCCGACGGCGTGTTCGTGCCAGGCTACTACACGGACGCGGCGCTTATCTGTGTGCAGGCGAAGCAACTCGGACTGAATGTTCCCCTGTTTGGTGGCGACGGCTGGGAGTCGGAGAAACTTCTGGAAATCGGCAAAGAAGCAGTGGAGGGCCAGTTTTTTTCCACCCACTATCATCCAGAGGTCGGGAGCGACGTGAGCAAGAAGTTCGTGGAGAATTACCGTAAACGTTGGAACGGAAAAACACCCGACGCACTCGCAGCCTGTGGTTATGATTCAGCGCTCGTTTTGGCGGATGCCATGAAGCGCGCAGGAAGCACGGACGGCCAGAAGGTCCGCGATGCGCTGGCGGCGACAAAGGATTTTCAAGCGGTCACCGGCACCATCACTATTGACGGAAATCGCGATGCCACCAAGGCCGCGGTTATTCTTCAGGTGAAGGATGGGAAATTCAAATACCTTGAAACCGTCGCGCCGTGAGCGGCAGTTGATGGTTGAGAGTTGATAGTTGATGGCCGTCCGCGTAGGAGTAGGGCCGTGTTCAACTTCGAAAAGCTCGAAACCTGGCAGAAGGCAATTGACTTTGCCGATTTGGTTTACTCGCTCACGCGTAATTTCCCGGGAGAGGAGAGATTCGGCCTTACAAACCAGATGCGGCGGGCCGCAGTTTCAATCTCGTCGAATATCGCGGAAGGGACTGCGCGGAATTCACGCACGGACTACGCCAGATTTCTCGAAATCGCCACCGGCTCCCTGTTTGAAGTCGTTTCGCAATCGTTTGTGAGTCATCGCCAAGGTTTCCTGGCCAAGAGCGATTTTGAGCGGCTCTACGCCGCCGCCGAGGAACAAGGAAAGATGTTGAGCGGATTGCGGCGTTCAATCCTTGAGTCAGCTTAACTATCAACAATCAACTTCCAACTATCAACTTACCCTGACCGAAATCCTTCAGCAGCTCATCAACGGCCTCGCCCTCGGGGCGATCTACGCGCTCATCGCCCTCGGTTACACGATGGTCTATGGCGTCCTTCGCTTCATCAACTTCGCGCATGGTGATGTATTCATGCTGGGCGCGTTCGCGGGCTACTTTCTTTCGCCGATGGTGAATCGCTTCCTGCCTCCGCAATCCTACGTCGGCGGCGCGATCGTGCTGGTGCTGGCGATGGTTATTTGTGCGTTGATCGGCATGCTCATCGAATACCTGGCTTATCGCCCGCTGCGCAAACGGCCCAAGCTCACCGTGCTCATCACCGCCATTGGCGTTTCGTTGTTCATCGAATACACCTGCCAGCACGACGCTGTTTTCAAAGCAGCGCCAAGAAAATTTCCCGACCTGATTCCCGTCACAACGTGGCACGTCGGTGGTGTGGTCGTGAGCACAAACCAGGTCATTGTGTTCGTCACAACAATCCTGTTGTTGCTAGCGCTGTCGTTCATTGTGAAAAAAACGCGGGTGGGAACGGCAATGCGCGCTGTCTCCTTCAACGAGCAGGCCGCCGCATTGATGGGCGTCAACATCAACTCCATCATCTCCTTCACGTTCGGTCTGGGTTCAGCGCTGGCGGCAGCGGGCGGTATTTTGTTCGCGATGAATTATGCGAGCATTGATCCGCTCATGGGTGTGCAGACCGGTTTGAAGGCGTTTATCGCCGCTGTGTTCGGCGGGATCGGCAATCTGCCGGGCGCGGCGCTGGGCGGACTGATTCTGGGCGTCGTCGAGACGTTCGCGGGCGGCATTCCCGGCTTGTCAAACTACCGCGACGGAATCGCGTTCGCCATCC
>CAZCZP010000173.1:0-1533 GCA_964502895.1 uncultured Bifidobacteriaceae bacterium | reverse complement strand
GCGGGCGGCATTCCCGGCTTGTCAAACTACCGCGACGGAATCGCGTTCGCCATCCTGATCCTAATCCTGGTCGTCCGCCCGGCAGGATTGCTCGGCAAAATGCAGACGGAGAAAGTTTGATGCACTCAGGCGCTAAACGATGGTTGCTGGCAGCGATTGCGGTTTCAATCACGGTCTCGTTGTTTTCCGCCCACTTCAACCGCTACTACCTGGGCGTCGCGATTGATATCGGCATCAACATCATCCTGGCCGTCAGCCTCAACCTCATCAATGGCCACGCCGGCCAGTTCAGCCTCGGTCATGCGGGCTTCATGGCTGTGGGCGGCTACACGGCCGCGAAACTTTCACTCATCCTGCAAGGACAGGTTCCGCCATGGGCGCAACCGGCAGTTTTCTGTGTGGCGTTGATGCTGGGAGGGTTGATGGCGGCGATCACCGGTCTGGCAGTGGGCGTGCCGACATTGCGGTTGCGCGGCGACTACCTGGCCATCGTCACGCTGGGCTTTGGCGAAATCATCCGCGTGTATTTCCAAACCACCGAAACCTTCGGCGCGGCCACCGGCCTGATCGGCATTCCCCATTGGACCGATTTCGCCTGGGCCTGGAGTCTCGCCGCCGTAACGGTTTTCGTCGTCGCCAGCCTGGTCAATTCGACTTATGGCCGCGGGTTTATCGCCGTACACGATGACGAAGTGGCCGCAGGTGCCACTGGCATCAACCCCGTGCGTTACAAGGTGACGGCATTTGTCATCGGCGCGTTTTTCGCGGGCATAGCAGGCGGGCTTTACGCGCATCACAAGTCGTTCCTTTCGCCCACGGGTTTTGATTTCATGAAGAGCATAGACATCGTGGTGATGGTGATTCTCGGGGGCATGGGCCGAACCGCAGGAGTGATCATCGCGGCAGTGCTGCTGACAATCCTGCCCGAAGCGCTGCGCGGTTTCGCGGATTATCGGATGATCATTTATTCTCTGCTGATCATCATTTTGATGATCGTCCGGCCTCAAGGACTGTTCGCATTCGGAAAAGCAAAACATATCTGATCGTGGCCGCCCTCCTCCAACTCGACCAGGTCACCATCCGCTTCGGCGGACTCACGGCGGTATCGGCTGTGGATTTACAGATGAGCGATCGCGAACTCGTCGGGTTGATCGGACCGAACGGTGCGGGAAAAACCACCGTGTTCAACCTGATTACCGGAGTGTATCAGCCCACGTCGGGTTCGATTTCATTTGCGGGGAGGACCACGGCAGAATTGAAATCTCACCAGCTCGTTGCGCTTGGCATCGCGCGTACGTTCCAGAATATTCGATTGTTTGGTTCGATGACAGTGTTCGACAACGTGCGCGCTGCCGTGCAGTTGCATCGGGCGCATGGCATCATCAACGCCCTGTGGCGCGGACGCTCTTTTCGCAATGGCGAGCAGGCGGTGACCGATCAAGTCCTGGGATTGCTTGAAATATTTGACCTCGGGAAATTTCGCGACGAGCCGGCCAAAAGTCTTCCGTACGGGAAGCAGCGCCGGTTGGAAAT
>CAZCZP010000172.1:0-8538 GCA_964502895.1 uncultured Bifidobacteriaceae bacterium | reverse complement strand
AACGGGTTCGCATCTTATACTTCGCAAAGACAATCGCACGGTCGTTGTTCCTCAACACAAACCCCTTAAGCTGGGAACCGTGAAAGGCATCATCGAGCAGGCGCGGCCATGTCACTCCTCGAAGTCCAACCTGAAAGTCCATTTCCCGGCGAAGCACGAGGTGTTCAGCCGTGTGTTTCATGCACAGGTTGACGTTCCCCGCACCATGGGATTAACTTTTGGCCATGAGTACGGTCGCCGAAATCAAAGATGCGATTCAGAAGCTTTCTCCAAGTGAGCGCGAGGAGTTGGAGGCTTCCCTCTGGCCGGATTGGGATCGGGCTGAAGGTGACAATCCGCCGGGTCTTCGCGAGAAGCTTGCTGAGGCGGCGAAAGGGCGTTTCCTGCCGGGTGATCGTTCCAACCTCAAGAAAATCCTCTCCAGCCTGGAATGAATCCACGCTGGGAGGAAAGCGAGTACGTCTTCTGCGATTTACAAGCTGCCGCCCGTTACATCCGCCGCGACAATCCTCAAGCCGCTAATGCGTTCCTTGAAGCCGCCTACGACAGTTTTGAATTCCTTGCCCGCAATCCCGGCCTCGGGCGCCCACGCGGTGACTTGGGTTTTCCAGAAGTTCGCTCCTGGCGCATCGCCGGATTTCGGCGCTCTTTGATTTTCTATCGCGAGCTGCCGGACCGTGTTCAGATCTGGCGAGTGTTGCACGGGGCACGTGACCTTCACACCACACTGCCCGATTAACATGTGAACCTCCTCGAAGTCCAAAACCTGAAAGTCCATTTCCCGGTGAAGCACGGGGTGTTCAGTCGCGTGCGCGAGAACGTGAAGGCAGTGGACGACGTGAGCTTCAGCATCGCGCCGGGAGAAACTCTGGGCCTGGTGGGCGAGAGTGGTTGCGGCAAAACGTCGTTGGGCCGCGCCATCGTGCGCCTGGTCGAACCGACTGCGGGCCGCGTGTTGTTCGAGGGTGAAGATATCTCGAAGATGAACTCCAGCGAGTTGCGCGCGCGGCGGCGGAAGTTCCAGATAATTTTTCAAGACCCCTACAGTTCGTTGAATCCGCGAATGACCGTGGAAGACATCGTTGGCGAAGCGCTGGATATTCACGGGCTCGCAGAGAATTCCTCGGCGCGACGCAACCGGATTGCCGAATTATTGCAGGCGGTGGGATTGGACGCGGCTTACGCGCAGCGCTATCCGCACGAGTTTAGCGGCGGGCAGCGGCAGCGCATCGGCATTGCGCGGGCGCTGGCCGTCGAGCCGAAGTTGATCGTCTGCGACGAGCCTGTGAGTGCACTGGACGTTTCAGTGCAGGCGCAGATCATTAATTTGCTCCAGGATTTGCAGCAGCAACACGGCATCGCTTACCTGTTTATCGCGCACGATCTGGCGGTGGTGGAACACATTAGCCGCCGGGTGATGGTGATGTATCTCGGAAAAATTGTTGAGCTGGCAGAGGCGCAAGCAGTCATCCGCGCGCCGAAGCATCCCTATACTCAAGCGCTCATCTCCGCCATTCCAGAAATTGATCCGGACACAAAACGAAAGCGCATCGTTCTACCGGGCGATGTGCCGTCACCGATTGATCCGCCTTCGGGTTGCCGGTTTCATCCGCGTTGTCCGATCGCAGAGAACCCGCGTTGTGCGACGGAAGAACCGGAGTTGAGAGATTTGACACAAAGCCATCGCGTATCGTGCCATCTGGCGAAGTCGTGATCGAGGAACGCACCTCTCCGGCACGTAACAATCCAGAAGAAGCGAAGATTTTTCAGGTGGAGCGGGCGAAGGGAATCGAACCCTCGTGTGAAGCTTGGAAGGCTTCCGTTCTACCATTGAACTACGCCCGCGTCCGAGCCGGCTGAATCTTAGCTCCTGCGCTTGCCTTGTCAATTCACCAACCGTATCCTCGCCCCGCATGAACGCGCTGCTGCTGACGGGCGGACGAGTCGTTGACCCGGCCAATCGCCTGGATGCCGTCACCGACCTGTTGATTCTGAACGGCAAGATCGCCGCCGTTGGCGATAAGGCTGCGCAAACATCGCCGGCTGAAGCTGAGCGAATGGACGCAAGCGGATTGGTCGTTTGTCCCGGCTTGATTGACCTGCACGTTCACCTGCGCGAACCGGGCCAGACGCCAAAGGAAAATCTTGCGACCGGCACGGCGGCGGCCGCGCGCGGAGGATTCACATCCGTCGTCTGCATGCCCAATACGTCGCCGACGATTGACAACGCGGGGACGGTTGCGCTGATTCATGAACGCGCTGCGCAGAACAGCGTCGTGAACGTTCTCGTTGCAGGCGCCATTACGAAGAATATTGCCGGCGAAGAACTGGCCTCCATTGGTTCGCTCAAACGCGCGGGAGTGGTGGCCATCACGGACGACGGCCACTGTGTGCAGAACAACGAACTGATGCGGCGCGCGCTCGAATACGCAAAAATGTTCGACCTGCCCGTAATGGATCATTGCCAGGATTATTCGCTCGTGACGACAGGCGTGATGCACGAAGGCTATTGGAGCACGGCGCTCGGTCTGCAAGGTTGGCCGGCGGCAGGAGAGGAAATGATCGTGGCGCGGAACATTCTGCTGGCCGAGTTGACCGGTGCGCACGTCCATTGCCAGCACCTGAGCGCGGCGGGGAGCGTCGCTTTGATTCGTGAGGCGAAAAAACGCGGCCTGCCAGTTTCCGGCGAGGCGTGCCCGCACCATTTTACGCTCACCGACTCCGCGGTGGCTGGCAGCGAAAAATTCTGGAACTCGGACGGCCTGGGAGTTTTCGGCGTAAGTGGTCGCGACGAATTGCCGTCCTGGCCGGCTTACGACACGAATCTCAAGATGAACCCGCCCTTGCGTTCGGTGCGCGACCGCGAGGCGATTCTCGAGGGGCTGGCGGATGGAACAATTGAGGTCTTGTGCAGCGATCACGCGCCGCACTGCGAGTTTGAGAAGGAAGTGGAATTCGATTACGCGCCTTTCGGCATCACCGGACTGGAAACGGAACTGGCGTTGTCGCTCATGCAACTTTACCACGCGAAACGGTTGAGCCTCCCGGACTTGATCGCCAAGTTCACCGCGGCACCCGCAAAGTTGTTGCGTCTGGCGAAGGGGACTCTGAGCGTTGGCGCGGACGCGGACGTGACGGTATTCGACCCGGCCCGTGAATGGGTTTTCGATCGGGAAACCAGCGCGAGCAAGTCGTTTAACAGCCCCTTTTACGGCTGGCCGCTCAAAGGCAAGGCCGTGGCAACGATCATCGGAGGAAAGAAAGTTTGGGTTGAACAAAGGGAGGCGGTCGCCGTCTAAACTCAGTCCACAAAACTACAAACTGTTACAATTATGAAGAAGATCATGATGGCATTGCTTGCGACTCTTGCCTGCTGGCAGGTCAACGCGAGTGAACTGGAATGGATGACCGATTTGCCCAAGGCGCAAGCCAAGGCCAAAGAGGAAAAGAAGCTGGTGATGATGGATTTCACCGGATCGGATTGGTGCGGTTGGTGCATCAAACTCGACAAGGAAGTCTTTTCGACGCCCGAGTTTGCCGAATATGCGAAGCAGAATCTCGTGCTGGTCGAGGTGGACTTTCCCAACAAGAAAAAACAGAGTCCCGAATTGAAGAAGGCCAACGCCGCGCTGCAAAAGAAATACAAGATCGAGGGTTATCCCACGATTATTGTCCTGAACAGTGAAGGCAAGCAGGTCGGAAAACTGGGTTACTTGAAGGGTGGCCCGAAAGCGTTCACGGCCGAGTTGGAGAAACTGCGCAAGAAAGCGTAGCGCGTTCGGGTTTTGGATTTCACGGCGTGGCTGTCTCAGCCACGCCTTTTTGTTTGCTTCACGCTTGACCCGCCGGCTTTGCTCCCTAGCATCGCGCGAGCATTCACGGGAATGAAAGCAATTCTGGCCCTCGAAGACGGTTCGATTTTCCATGGCGAAGGTTTTGGCGCGCGCGCCTCAGCCTGCGGCGAGGTTTGCTTTAACACTTCGATGACGGGTTATCAGGAAATTCTCACCGACCCGTCCTACAAAGGCCAGATCGTCACGATGACTTATCCGCTCATCGGCAATTACGGCATCAACGAAGTGGACGTGGAATCGTGGCGCCCGCACGTCGCCGGGTTCGTCATTCGCGAGTTGTCGCCCGTGGTCAGTAATTGGCGCGCGGACTGTTCGTTACCGCAATACTTGGAACGCAACAATCTTCCGGGGCTACAGGGCATTGACACGCGGGCGTTGACTAAGAAACTCCGGGTCCGCGGCGCGCTCAATGGGTTCATTTCGACGGAAGATGTCAGCAACGACGAAGCCATTCGGCGCGCGCGCGAGTGGCCGGGGCTTGCCGGTGTGGATTATGTCAAGGAAGTGACGCACAAGGAGGCGTTTCGTTGGGACGAGAAAGACGAGCAAAGCGCGCGCTTCAAACTGGCGTTGGGGAACGAACGGGCCGGCGCGCGGCAACAGCGCGATCCGCTGCCGCCTGCGGACATCCCCATCGTCGCCTACGACTTTGGAATGAAATACAACATCCTGCGCCGGCTGCGGCAGCACGGGTTTCGTGCCCACGTCCTGCCGGCGACGACGCCGGCAGACGAGGCGCTCAAGCTGAAGCCGGCGGGGATTTTTCTCTCGAACGGTCCCGGCGATCCCTCGGCACTCGGCTACGCTGTGCGCGCGGCCAGTGACCTGGTCAAAACCGGCATTCCCATATTTGGCATTTGCCTCGGCCATCAGATTCTCGGCCAGGCGTTTGGCGGAAAGACCTTCAAATTGAAATTCGGCCATCGCGGCGCCAATCAGCCGGTCAAAGACCTGGAATCCGGTCGCGTGGAGATCACGTCTCAGAATCACGGATTCGCCGTGGACGCGGCGACGCTGCCAACGGAAGTCGCTGTGGACCGGGTAAATCTGAACGACCAAACAGTTGAAGGGATGCGACACCGAACCAAACCGATTTTCTGTGTGCAGTATCACCCGGAAGCTTCGCCCGGGCCGCATGATTCGACGCCATTGTTCGCCGAGTTTCGTGAAATGATTTGCAAGCACGGCTCATAGGTTCTTGTGAAATCTGAAATCTGTGAGTGACTTCGCTCGGGGCACAAGCCTATCTTGCGCTTATCCAATTCGCGGCTTGGACGGTCTGACGTTTGCGTTTGACTTGATAGTGACGCTGAACATAATCGCCCCTGCGTAATCATTATGGCCAAACTCGTTATCCTCAGTGCGGGAATGACCGGACGCTCCCATGAGTTGAAGGTGGACAAAACCACCATTGGCCGGGTGGAGGATAACACCTTCCAGATTTCCGAACCCTCCGTGTCGAGCCACCATTGCGAAGTTCTGATGCGCGGCACGGACGTGGTGGTGCGCGATCTCAACTCCACCAACGGCACGTTCATCGGCGGGGAAAAGGTCACTGAAGCCGTCCTGAAACCGGGCCAGACTCTGCGGCTGGGTCAGATCGAGATGCGGTTGGAAACCGGGGACGCTCCCACGCCTTCGAAGAAGCCCGCGGAATCCACCATGGTCATGAAACGAGGCGTCAGCCTCAACGACTTTGAACAAGGCAGCCGCGCTGGATTCGAGACGGTGAGCAAGGGATTTTCCAAGAAAGACAACAAGGTCAACAAATTTTTCCTCATCGGTGGAGTTGTCGTCGGCGTAATCATTGTCGTGCTGCTGATAATCGCCTTATTCGGGGTGAAAACAGGCCCGCCGTGATTCGTCTTAGGAGCGCCGATTCCTGTGGTTGCGCTCCCTCCCGGAAATTTCATTTTTCTGTCAGCCAACGCGCCACATCCGCAGCCGCATAAGTGATAAGGATGTCCGCACCCGCGCGCCGCATGGCCAACAGGCTCTCCAGCGTCACGGCCCGTTCGTCAATCCAACCTTTGGCCGCCGCCGCCTTCACCATGGAATATTCCGCACTCACTGCGTACGCAGCCGTCGGATAACCGAACGCCGTCTTGACGCGATGGAGAATGTCCAGATAGGCGAGCGCGGGTTTGACCATGACAATGTCCGCGCCTTCCTGGATGTCCAGCGCCACTTCGCGCAGTGCTTCGTTCGCATTGGCCGCATCCATTTGATAACTGCGGCGGTCGCCAAATTGCGGCGCGGATTCAGCGGCCTCCCGGAATGGTCCGTAAAATGCCGAGGCGAATTTGGCCGCGTAAGACATGATTGGCGAATCCACATAACCGAGCCGGTCCAATTCCGCGCGGATGGCGCGAACACGACCGTCCATCATGTCGCTGGGAGCGATGATGTCAGCTCCGGCCTCGGCGTGACTGGCTGCGGTCCGGGAAAGCAATTTCAGAGTTGGATCGTTCAGGATTCGCGCACCAGTCTTGTTGCGTTGGACGACGCCGCAATGGCCGTGCGCCATGTATTCGCACAGGCACACGTCGGTAATCACCAGCAAGTCGGGCAACTCCTTTTTCAACATACGCACGGCTTGTTGCACGATGCCATTGCGCGCGTAAGCGCCGGCGGCACGATCATCTTTCCTGTCGGGAATACCAAAGAGCAACACGGCTGGAACACCAAGCGAGTATGCACGCGCAGCTTCCCGCAACATTTCATCCGGGGAAAACTGGAATACTCCCGGCATCGAGTTGATGGCCTGCCGGACTTTTCGCCCGCTTCGCACGAAGAGCGGCAGGACCAATTGCCCGGCGCTAAGATCCGTTTCACAAACGAGCCGCCGAAGGGCGGCGGATTGTCTCAAGCGCCGCGGCCGCAGGACTGGAAATTGAGCCAGGGATTGAAAACTCATGGGCGCATCATAGGAGGACGAACCGTGTTTGTCAGCAACCGGGATTGAGTAATCCCCAATCAGCGCAGTTATGGTCGGAATGGGCTGGAGTAGAAGCGAAAGCCGAACAGTTTTTTGATCACTCGACTCTTTGCTTTCACAAGCGTTGAGCTACACTGGCTTCATGCGAAAACTTCGCCCGGTTCTTCTGGTGGTCGCTCTGCTGTTTATTTTCGGCGCGGGCCTGTGGCTCGGTACTTCGGCAACCAAATGGCTGGGATTCGGCTCGGGCCCGAGGACTTACAATACCGCCACGGTGCTCAAGCAGGTGCAGACACTTTCCCAACTGGTCACGGTCAAATACGTCATGGAAAAAGTTGTTGTCCTCGAGGACGTAAAATGGTTTGGCGAGAATCGCGTACTGCTGGTTGCGCATGGAATCGTCAAAGCCGGCGTGGACTTCAGCGAACTCAAACCCGAAGACCTACAGGTATCCGGCACAACGGTCGCCATCCGCTTGCCGTCGGCGCAAGTCACAGACAGCTACCTGGATGATCAACAAACGCGTGTGGTCGAGCGCACCACGGGCTTGTTGCGGATGTTCGACAAAGACCTGGAACAAACCGCGCGCCAAAGCGCGGTATTGGATATCCGGCGCGCCGCGCGGACTGCAGGAATTCTTAAGGACGCCGATGAGCGGGCGCAGGCACAACTAAAGAGCCTTTTCCTCCAGATGGGTTTCGAGCAAATAGAGTTTCGTCCGCAGTAACCCGGACACAACTGTGTCTCCCCGGAGGCAGAGTTTGTGCACAGTGCCCATTTTTTGGCCAACCTCGGCACGGGCGATTCAACCTGTCAGGGTTTCAATCTCGAACGCGCAATGGACTCACACTGAAGGGCTGGAGAGCTACAATGATTTGCCGCGCGAGAAGGGGGCCTTTACGAGCGATCAACAAACGACCACGGGCAAAGCGGAGTCCTCGGACTTGAGGTGAGTGATCTTGATGGGCAATGGCGTGTTCGCGGTCTCGTGCGTTTCCGCCGTGACGACGATCAATCGCCGCTTCGGCGCATTGGCTTGCGCGTTTCGGCCGCGCAGTTGCATCAAATAAAGCACTGAAGGGCGAGGAGCAGGACGGCGATTGGTGATCTGAGCATAACCACGAACCTCCTGCAAAAACTTCATCAATTTAGCTTTGTTTGCCATATTGCCTTCCTGCGCGAGGTATCGCAGTTCATGTGCCACGCGTGGTTTTCCATTCGTTGGCACCAGCCGGAAAAATCCCAGAGGTTCCCCGGGGCAAATCCACTTGGCAGTGCAGGAGTGTTCTGGTTAGCTGGCCGCGCCCGAATGATCCAGCCCTTGCATACAAGATTCAACCGGCCCAGTTATGCGAATCAATAACGCGCTCCGGTGTTACGATCCATTCCGAGCACGGGCTGGGCAGCGCGCCATTCTCACGATTCTGCTTTGTTCGCTCGCAGTTCCGCTCTGGACTCGGGCGCAGCAAGAACCGGAGGTAATCATCCAGTCGCTGACACCGGACGGGTTCGTGGAGTTTGAGACCGATACCGGTCTGGCTGTCGCGACCAACGGTGTCATTGTCAAATACGGCAACGCAGTGCTGACCGCGGACCGCGCTTCTGTAAACCACCAAACGACAGAAGTGGTGGCCGATGGCCGCGTGCGCATTCAACAGGACGATCAGGTCTGGGCCGGAGAACACGTCCGGTACAATTTCCGGACGCGCCAGATGGAGGCCGAACAATTTCGCACCGGCAAACCTC
>CAZCZP010000171.1:0-8569 GCA_964502895.1 uncultured Bifidobacteriaceae bacterium | reverse complement strand
CTGGAAAGTTCGCCGTTTGGCGGCGTGAAGGATTCCGGCTTGGGCATAAAGGAAGGCGTCATCGAAGCCATGAAGTGCATGACCACAGTGAAAACATTCTCGCTGCCTTGGTGAACCGATGAGTGCCGCGCCCGACCATTTCAAATCCGAAGGCGACCTGAACCTCTCGCCGCGCCGCAAGCAATGGCTCGCGGAGAACATTGATTCTGAGACAAAGGCCTGGTTGGACGAGGACGCGAAATATTTCCTGCACCAATCCTTGTCAACGCCCTGCTTGAACGTGTTCAAGAGTTGCGAAGGAATCTACGTCGAAGACCTCCAGGGCCGGCGTTACATGGACTTTCACGGCAACAACGTTCACCAGGTTGGCTTCCGCAATCGCCGTGTCATTGACGCCATCAAGGTGCAACTCGACGAGCTTCCATTCTGCACTCGGCGTTACACGAACATCCCTGCCATCAAACTGGCGAAGAAACTAGCCGAACTCGCGCCCGGCAATTTGAACAAAGTCCTCTTCGCGCCCGGCGGCACTTCGGCCATCGGCATGGCACTAAAGCTGGCGCGCGCCGCCACGGGCCGGTTCAAAACCATTTCCATGTGGGACTCTTTCCACGGCGCTTCGCTCGACGCGATCTCCGTCGGCGGCGAAGCGATTTTTCGTCAGGGCATCGGCCCGTTGTTGCCGGGCACTGAACACGTGCCGCCGCCCGATCCGTCGCACTGCCCGTTCAAATGCGGGGCGCAATGTTCGCTGCAATGCGCCGAGTACGTGGAATACGTCCTGGAGAAAGAGGGCGATGTCGCCGCCGTGGTTGCCGAAACCGTGCGTAGCATTCCATTCATCCCGCCGCCGGATTACTGGAAAATCATCCGCGCCGCCTGCGACCGCCACGGTGCTTTGCTGATTCTTGACGAAATCCCGCACTGCCTCGGCCGCACGGGAAAAATGTTCACCTGCGAACACTACGGCATTGTTCCGGATATCCTCGTCATCGGCAAAGGACTGGGCGGCGGCGTGCTCCCGCTCGCGGCATTGCTCGCGCGTGAGGACCTGGACATCCTGCCCGACCGCGCGCTAGGACATTACACGCATGAAAAAAATCCCGTCGCCTGCGCCGCCGGCCTGGCGACCCTCGAATGTCTGGAAGCCGACGGCCTGCTGGAAAATGCCCGACTGCTCGGCGAACACGCCTTGCGCCGTATTGACCGGATGAAAGAAAAATATCCGCTCGTGGGCGGTGGCCGTGGACTCGGCCTGCTCCTTGGAATCGAACTCGTCAAAGACCGTCAGACCCGCGAACCAGCCAGCGACGCCGCCGAAAGCGTGATGTATCGCGCCTTGGGAAAAGGACTGAGCTTCAAGGTTAGCATGGGTAACATTCTCACACTTACGCCGCCGCTCACCATCACGCGCGAGGAAATGGATCGGGCGCTGGATATCATTGAGGAATGTGTGGCTGAGATTTGAACTCAGATTGGTGGTTGGAACGAAAAATCGATCAAGGAAAGCTGGGCGTCCTAAGACCTAAACGATTTGGGAGATTGAAATCGCGATTCAGTTTCCTGAGAATGCGTCAATGCGCGCCAGCACCAAAGAGCTTCTCCACGCCGCCTACGGGCAGTTTGCGTTGGGTGCTTTCAATGTGTGCAACCTGGAACAGGTTCACGGCCTGTTTCGCGGCGCAACCGAAGCTTGCGCGCCGGTGATAGTTCAATTCACGCGCGTGATGCGGGACTACTCGCATCCGCTCATGCTCGAACAATTGCTGCGCGGTGCGGAAACGATCTATCCCGACGTCACCTTCGCCGTCCATCACGATCACGGCAACGAGGCCAGTTGCGCGGATGCCATCGAGTCAGGCCATTACAGCTCAGTGATGATTGATGCGTCGCATTTGCCGTTCGAGCAGAACGCGGCTGCCACGCGTCGCGTGGTGGAGATGGCTCATCGTCGTGGCATCGCGGTGGAAGCGGAGTTGGGACAACTCAAGGGCGTCGAAGATGAAATGTCCGTGAAGGCAAAGAGCGCATTGCTGACTGACCCGACGCAGGCGGAGGAATTCGTCGGGCGCACCGGTTGCGACAGCCTGGCGGTGGCCGTCGGCACGAGTCACGGGGCCTATAAGTTTTCCGGCAGCCAACGCTTGCATCTCGATGTACTGGCGGAAATCAAACGGCGGCTCGCTGGTTTTCCGTTGGTGTTGCACGGCGGTTCGGCGGTGCCGCTGGATGAAATCGAACGTATCCGCAAGGCCGGAGGCGAATTTGATTCCACCGCGAGCGGCGTCTCCGAAGCCGAGCTTTCGCAGGCAATTGCCTTGGGTGTGGCCAAGGTGAACATCGCCACGGATGGCCGGCTTTTATGGACGCGCGTGCATCGCGAATTCTTCCGCGACCGCCCGGGTGAATTTGACTTCATGCACCCGGGCCGGACTTACATGAAAGACTTCGCCGCGTTTGTAGCGAAAAAATGCCGCTCCCTTGGCGCAGCGGGAAAATCTTCAACTCCCGCCAAATCAAAAGTCGCACCCGCCCTTCCTGAACTCGCGCGATGAACAGCAACCCATCAGAAAAGTCATTCCTCCATGTCCGCCCGCAGGCAAAGCACGGCGAATACATCCGTGTCGCGCCCGAGTCGGCAGGCTGGGAGCATTTGCACTTCGCAGCACGCCGCATGAAGCACGGCGGGCAGTGGCAGGGGAGCACGGGAGATTTCGAGTACGGCCTGGTGATTCTCGGTGGCGTGTGTAGCGTTCAGTCTTCGCGCGGCGAGTGGCCGAAGATTGGCCGACGGCCAAACGTTTTCTCGGGCATGCCTTACGCGCTTTATCTGCCGGCAAAGACAACGTTCACCGTTACGGCTTTGAGCGAGGAACTTGATCTCGCTTGTGGCTGGTGCAAATCGGAGGGCAATCATCCGCCTCAGCTCGTGACGCCGGAACAGGTCTCAATCGAAATCCGTGGGGGCGGAACCGCCACGCGGCAGATTAACTCGCTCTTCCCACCGGGCTTTAACTGTCATCGGCTCGTTGCCGTGGAAGTCTATACGCCGCCGGGAAGCTGGAGTTCCTATCCGCCACACAAGCACGACGTGCACCGCGTTGACGCCGCGGGCCAACTCATCGAAGCAGACTTGGAGGAAATTTATTTCTACAAACAAGACAAACCACAGGGTTATGCGATCCAACGGGTTTACACGGCGGACTCGCGGTTGGACGAAACGCTCGTCGCGCGAGACAGCGATGTGGTGCTCGTGCCGGAAGGTTATCATCCCGTGGCGTCCGCGCACGGCTACACGACCTACTATTTGAATTTTCTGGCCGGCAGCGCACAATCGCTCGCGAACACCGACGATCCAGAACACGCGTGGATCAAGCAGACCTGGAATCAGAAGGACCCGCGCGTTCCGGTTGTCACACTGGCGATGGAAAAAAGCTGACGGTTAATACAACCTGAACCATCCTTCGGCATGCCCGACAACTCACCGGCTTACGACCTCATCACGATGGGCCGTTCGTCCATTGACCTTTACGCGAACGACGTCGGCGCACCGTTCGCGGACATCAAGTCGTTCGCCGCTTACGTGGGTGGTTCGCCGACGAACATCGCCGTCGGGGCGCAGCGACTCGGACTCAAAACGGCTGTACTCACGGCGGTTGGCGAAGACCCCGTCGCAGATTTCATTTTGAAGTTTCTGAACCAGGAAGGTGTGGAAACAAAATTCATTCCGCTCAAGGCTGGCACGCGCACCAGCGCGGTCGTTCTCGGCATCGAGCCGCCGGACAAATTCCCGCTCGTTTATTACCGTGACAACTGCGCCGACATCGCCCTCACGATTGATGACGTGCTAAAGACGCCGGTCGGCAGTTGCCGCGTGTTTGAGTTCTCCGGAACCGGCTTGAGCCGTGAACCCAGCCGCAGCGCAAATATTTTTGCCATCGAACAGGCCAAGGCCGCCGGCGCGACCATCGTGTTGGACGTGGATTTTCGCCCGAACCAATGGCACGACGCGCGCGCCTTCGGCGTCGTTGTGCGCTCGGTGTTGCCGCTGGTGGACATTGTTCTTGGCACGGACGACGAGTGCAAAGCCGTCACACTCACCGATCCCACGCAGGTGAACGTGACCCACTCGCAGATTTCCGGCGCGCATGTCGCTGGCGATCTCCACGCGGCCGTTCAAGCGATGCAGAGGCGTGGACCGAAGACCATCGTCGTGAAGCGCGGTGAAAAAGGGGCGACGCTCTGTGAGGCCGGCAAAGCGCCGGTGGATGTTCCCGGATTTCCGGTCGAGGTCTATAACGTGCTCGGCGCAGGTGACGCGTTCGCGGCAGGGTTTATTTATGGCCTCGTCAAGGGTTGGGATCTTTACAAGGCCGCGCGAATGGGCAACGCCGGCGGCGCAATTGTCGTGACGCGACACGGCTGCGCGAACTTTATGGCTTACGAAGATGAGGCAATGAAATTTGTAGCCGAGCGCGGCGGGTTTTAGGCGATGAACACGCGATCGAATCTTCCCCTCACGCCGGCCCTCTCCCCTTCGGAAGGGGAGAGGGAAAATCGTTCGCCAGTCTTCCGGAATTACAGACGCCGGAAATTGCACGGGTGCATTCAGAAATCCAGCACAGACCGAATGGTGTGCCCTCTCCCTTGGGGAGAGGGTAAGGGTGAGGGGTTTATCCCCATTGATGCGCCCGAAAGAAATCACAGATCAACTTGGCCATGAAAACCAAACGACTCACAACCGCCCAGGCAGTCACCCAGTTTCTCCTCCACCAACACGTCGAACGCGACCGGAAGCGCCAACCCTTCTTCGCCGGCTGCGTGGGAATCTTCGGACATGGTTGCATCGCGGGCATCGGTCAGGCGCTGCTGCAATATCCGCAGTTCCGTTACATCAATACGAAGAACGAGCAGGCGTCCGTGCACATCGCAGCGGCTTACGCCAAAATGAGCAATCGCCTCCGCACGTTTGCGTGCGTGAGCTCCATCGGTCCGGGCGCGACCAACATGGTCACGGGCGCCGCCCTCGCTACCATCAATCGCCTCCCCGTGCTGCTCCTGCCTGGCGACATCTTCGCGCGACGCAACGTCGGTCCGGTGCTCCAGCAACTCGAACAGCCTTACTCGCAAGACATCTCGGTCAACGACGCCTTCAAACCCGTCTCGCGCTACTGGGATCGCATCAATCGCGCGGATCAACTGATGAACGCGCTGCCAGAAGTAATGCGCGTGTTGACTTCGCAGGCGGAAACCGGCGCGGTGACGCTCGCGTTGCCACAGGACGTGCAGACCGAGGCGTTTGACTACCCGGTGGAGTTGTTTGAGGATCGCGTCTGGTACATTCCGCGTCCGGAGCCGGAGAAAAATCTGTTGGCCCGCGCCGTCGAATGGATTCGTTCGAGCAAGAAACCGTTGATCGTCGCCGGTGGCGGCGTGCTCTACAGCGAGGCGCATAACACGCTGGTGAAATTTGTTGAGACAACCGGAATCCCTGTCGGCGAAACACAGGCAGGCAAAGGTTCATTGCCATACAATCATCCGCAGAACCTGGGCGCGATTGGCGTGACTGGCACTTTTGCAGCGAACCGCATCGCGCGTGAAGCGGACCTCGTGATCGGCGTCGGCACGCGTTATAGCGATTTCACAAGCGCGTCAAAAACGGCGTTTCAGAATCCCAAGGTCAGGTTCATCAATATCAACGTGGCCGAGTTTGATGCGTTCAAGCACAGCGCATTGCCGGTCGTGGCAGACGCGCGCGCGGCGCTGGAGATGATCGGCAAAGCGTTGCGCGGCTGGCATGTGAGCGGTGCGTATCGCAATCGCGCCGCAACGTTGAATCGCCAATGGGATCGTGAAGTGCATCGTCTTTATCACACGCCGACGCGTGTTCCAGTCAGTCAGGCGGAAGTGATCGGCGCGGTAAACGATTTTGCGAGGCCGCGCGACGTAGTGATGTGCGCGGCCGGAAGTTTGCCCGGCGATTTGCATCGGCTCTGGCGCACGCGCGACCCGAAGGGATATCACCTCGAATACGGTTACTCGTGCATGGGCTACGAAGTGGCGGGTGGTCTCGGCATCAAAATGGCCGCACCAGATCGCGAAGTGTATGTGATGGTCGGCGATGGATCGTGGCTCATGATGTCGAGCGAACTCGTCACCGCGGTGCAAGAAGGCATCAAGCTTACCGTCGTGCTTTTGGATAACCACGGTTACCAAAGCATAGGCGGACTGTCACAAGCGATAGGTAACAGGTATTTTGGCGTCCACTACAAGCTGCGCAATCCAAAGACCGGCCATCTGGACGGCGCGAACGTGCCGATTGATTTCGCCGCCAATGCTCGCAGTCTCGGCGCGCACGTCATCGCGGCTCGCGACATTCCCGGATTGAAATCCGCGCTGGCCGAAGCTCGCCGGCAAAAGCGCAGCACCGTGATCGTGATCGAAACCGACGCCGAGAAACGCGCGCCCGGCTACGAATCGTGGTGGGACGTGCCGATCTCGGAAGTTTCGGAACTGGCGGCAGTGAAGAAGGCGCGCAAGGACTTTGAAAAGGCCGTGAAAAAAGAAAAATATTTTCTTTGAGCTATGACCAATCCTGCAAACTCCATTCGCATTGCCAACGCGCCTTGTTCGTGGGGCGTGCTGGAATTTGATCTGCCGGGCAAGGCGCTCGGCTACGCGCAGGTACTGGATGAAATCCACGACACGGGCTACGTCGGCACCGAATTCGGCGATTGGGGCTTCCTTCCCACCGAACCTACCGCGCTGCGCTGCGAACTCGACGTGCGCAAACTCGCGATGGTCGGCGCGTTCGTCCCCGTTGCGTTCATTGACAAACAGGCCCATGCCCCCGGAGCGGAAGTTGCAGTGCGCACGGCAAAGTTATTGGCCGCAGTCGAAGGCAAAACGCCTTTCGTTGTTCTCGCCGACGACAACGGAAAGAATTCTGCGCGGACGAAGAAGGCTGGGCGCATCACGAAGGAAGATGGACTAACTGACCCTCAATGGACGATATTCGCGCAAGGCGTTGAACAGGTCGCACGCGCCGTCCGCGAGCAGGCGGGCCTGCGCTGCGTCTTTCATCATCACGCCGCCGGATTTGTAGAGACCCCGGACGAAATCACGCGTTTACTGGAGCTAACCGATCCCGAACTTGTTGGCCTTTGTTTCGACACCGGCCATTATCGTTTTGGCGGCGGCGATCCGCTGACGGGACTGCGCCGGCATCGCGACCGTATCTGGCACGTGCATTTCAAGGATTGCAGCCCGTCGGTTCATCAACGCTCGCGGGCCGATGGCTGGGACTATTTTGGATCGCTCAAGCACGGCATCTTCTGCGAACTCGGGAAGGGCGACGTGGATTTCGCGGCGGTGATCGCCGAATTGCGCCGCACGAAGTATGAAGGCTGGATCGTCGTCGAACAGGACGTGTTGCCGGGCATGGGCGCGCCGAAGGAGTTCGCGCGGCGCAATCGTGAGTACCTGCGCAGGCAGGGGCTTTGAATAAGGAATCTTTGGAACACCATGCGATCGCAGGCGTATCTCATTAACACCTCGCTTCAGCGAAGTGTTGGAATGTGCAAGGGCTGGTTGAACCGCTTCAGCGGTTTCCAACGCGTTAGGAAAACCGCCAAAGCGGTTCAACCTTTCAATACTTGCGGCGACACCCCGCTGAAGCGGGGTGTTAATGAGATAGACGACAATCTTGTGATCAAGGATTTGGCATTCTCATCTTGGGAGGAATGATGGCGGATCAAACTCTAAACACCGCCGTCATTGGCTGCGGACGCATCGGAAGAATCCATGCCGAGAATCTGGCGACGCGAATTCCCGGCGCGCGGTTAGCGGCGGTCGCTGACGTCGCGGCCAGCGCAGCAAGAGAAGTCGCGGCGCAACTTCACGTGGCAAAAGCGTCAGGCGATTACCACGAGTTGTTCGCCGACTCTTCGATTGATGCCGTGGCGATTTGTTCCTCCACGGACACGCACGCGCGCATCATTCAGGAAGCCGCCGCCGCGGGTAAGCACATCTTCTGCGAGAAACCAATTGACTACGATTTGGGGCGAATCCGCGCCGCGCTCGCAGCCGTGGACAAGGCCGGTGTGAAACTGCAAATTGGGTTCAACCGCCGCTTTGATCCGAGCTTTGCGAAAGTGCGCGAATTGGTCGCGTCTGGTGCCATCGGCCAGCCGCACGTCATTCGCATCACGAGCCGCGACCCCGGCCCACCGCCGCTGGATTACATCAAAGTCTCCGGCGGCATTTTTCTCGACATGACGATTCACGATTTCGACATGGTGCGATTTCTCAGCGGCAACGAAGCGGAAGACGTTTACGCCATCGGTGACGCGCTGGTTGATCCAGCCATCCGCGACGCGGGCGACGTGGACACGGCCATCATTACGATGCGATTGAAGAATGGCGCGCTGGCGACCATTGATAACAGCCGCAAGGCCGTCTATGGCTACGATCAGCGCATCGAAGTGTTCGGCTCGAAAGGCTCGGCTTCGGCGGGCAATCGCACTCCGGATGCGCACGTGTTGACAGACTCGACGGGCGTGCATGAAGC
>CAZCZP010000170.1:6176-8620 GCA_964502895.1 uncultured Bifidobacteriaceae bacterium | reverse complement strand
GCCATCCGATCATAATCTTCCGGCAATTTCAACATGGCTTGCATTGCCGGTGGTACATCCGGCTCCCACGTCATCATCTTTTGGATTTCCTCCGGAAACTTCGCTGGATTGGCGGTTTCGAGAATCACGGCGGGCAATCCAGCAAGCGCTTCGGCTTGCTGCCAGTCCTCAAAGCCGCGCCATGCCACGGCGCCGTGCGGTTCGAGCAGCAATTGGTATTTGTCCCAAACTTCCTTGATCGTCGTGCGCGTGCGTTCGTCGGAAATCGAGCTGGAAAACACATCGCGGCGGATCGCGGTAAGGTCGGGCATTCGGTGGATTTTGCCGGTTTCATCCATTTGCCCGCCATACACTGCAACGAGTCGCGCAAGATTACTTGGGTGGCCCACGTTCATCGCGTTGGAGAGTGAGTTGCGCGAGGGGACAACTTTTTCATAGTGGCCGCTTGCAAGGAAACGTGGGAAGGCGTCGTTTTCATTCACCGGCACGATGAGCTTGCGGATTGGCAGACCCATTTGCTTGGCCACGACCGCGCCCATCATGTCGCCAAAATTTCCGCTGGGCACCGAAAACACAATCGGTTCGCCTGGTTTGGCCAGGCGTGACGCCGCATAAAAATAATACACGCTCTGGGGCAGCAACCGGCCGATGTTGATGGAGTTGGCCGAGGAAAGCGGAATGTGTTTCAACCCCGGATCGGCGAACGCGCGCTTCACGATCGCCTGGCAATCGTCGAACTTTCCGTCAATCGCCACGGTCCGGATGTTGTCCTTCAGCACGGTCATCAATTTGCGCTGGCTCGCGGCGACTTCGTCAAACGGAAACAGGACAATGACGCGGATTCCCGGAATCTTGTGAAATGCATGAGCCACCGCAGATCCGGTATCGCCACTGGTGGCAGTGAGAATCGTAAGTTGCCTGCCTTCTTCTTGCAGGATGCGCCCCATCAGTC
Organism: uncultured Bifidobacteriaceae bacterium; assembly: GCA_964502895.1. Lineage (GTDB taxonomy): Bacteria > Verrucomicrobiota > Verrucomicrobiia > Limisphaerales > JADLHS01 > WYBW01. The sequence continues at coordinate 7,668 of CAZCZP010000170.1, read as the reverse complement.
GCGCCATCATCAACGCTGCAAAATCCTTGAAAGACGCGGTCGGCCCCTGATCCAGCCGCATCACGCGGACGCGGTCATAGACCTTTTCGAGCGGCACATCGAAGGTGTAAGCATCCCGGCACATGGCCGCGAGCGCATTGTCGAGGACCACGCCTTCGGTGAATTTCGACAGGACACGGAAAGCAATCTCGTGATAGGGCAGGGAGGAGAATCCTGCGATTTCATCGAGCGACAGGCGGGGAAACCGTTCTGGTAAATAAAGTCCACGATCCGGTGCCTGGCCGGCCAGCAGCGCCTCGCGCAAATTCACCGGCGGCGACTGGCCGTTCGTGCTGCGGAATAGCATTGCGCCCATGTCACTCCCGCTGTCAATCGAAGCTCTCGACGCGGATCTTCATCGGTTTGCCTTTGATAACTGGAAGCTTCCCAATTTTGGCCAGCGCCTTCGTCACTGCGCCATTCGGCGCATCATGCAGCATCAGAATGAGCGGTACGCTCTCGCCCTCGTGGCCTTCCGGTTGAATGACAGACGAAATACCAATCTTCGCCGCCCCGAATATCGTCGAGATCTTTGCCAGAACTCCGGGTCGGTCCACGACGTTCAACCGGACAAAATAGCGCGAGATGACTTGTTCAGTAGGCAATACGTTGCCATCGCGTTCGTGCGGGACGAACGGCGGCACGCGGTGCTTTGTGCCGAATTTCAAATCCAACGCGGCATCCGCAAGGTCGCTCAACACCGCGCTGGCCGTGGCGTCTTTGCCGGCGCCGCGCCCGTAGAAAAGAGTATCGCCCACCACGTCGCCTTGGACAAAGCACGCGTTGAACACGTGGTTCACACTGGCCAGGACATGTGAGTTAGGAATCAATGCCGGATAAACCGAGACCTGAACGTGACAGGCGTTTCGAGGTTTACTTTTGGGATTGCCAATCTGCTTGATAATGCCCAGAAGCTTGATTGTGTAACCGAGTTGTTCCGCAAACTTGATGTCCAGTGCGCTGACTTGGCGAATGCCCTCAACGTAAATCTTTTTTGGATTAACCCAGAATCCGTGCGCAAGGGAGGCGAGGATGCCAATCTTGTGCTGCGAATCCCACCCATCAATGTCCAGGTCCGGCGGCGTCTCCGCGTATCCTTGCTTTTGCGCGTCTGCCAGCACCGCATCGAAGTCTGCGCCTTCGAGCTTCATCCGCGTGAGGATGTAATTGCACGTGCCGTTGACGATGCCGTAAAGCGCGGTGATGCGATTGCCGACAAATCCTTCGCGCAGCGATTTGATGATGGGAATGCCGCCGCACACGCTGGCTTCGTAATAGAGATTTGTGTGGTAACGCCGCGCTGCTTCAAAAAGTTCTTCGCCGTGCTCAGACAGCAACGCTTTATTTGCCGTAATCACAGGTTTGCCAAGCTTGAGCGCCGAAAGGATCATCGTTTTGGCGATGCCTGTGCCGCCGACAAGTTCAACGACGATGTCCACCTGCGCATCGTTGA
>CAZCZP010000170.1:0-6076 GCA_964502895.1 uncultured Bifidobacteriaceae bacterium | reverse complement strand
CAGGTTCAAGGTTTGCAAGCTGAAGGAAGAAAACGTCGTGTAACCTCCACAAATTCCATACATCAGGAATTGCGTGGCGAAGGCGCGCGATTGGGAATCCAAACGGCCTTCCGGTGAAGCAAGCGCCGCGATTACGCCAATGGCAAGTGAGCCGGTGACGTTGACCGCGAGCGTGCCCCACGGAAATGTTTCGCCGAAGTGGCGCGCCATGACGCCTGAGAGCCAGAAGCGTCCCACGCTGCCAAGCGCGCCGCCGATTGCGATCCAAAGATATGTCAGCATGAACACCGGCTATCGTTGGCTTGCATATCAAGGCGCAGAACTCTCGATGCGTAGCAATGGCTTCAACTGTTTCATCGTCTCTGGACCGATGCCGGGAACTTTGTCGAGCTCATCCAGGGTTTTATAGGGCCGATGAGCGATGATACGTTCCGCCAATTTAGGTCCAATGCGCGGTAACTTTTGCAACTCCTCGTAGGTCGCGGTATTGGGGTCTATCAGAGACGGGACCGCGGGGGCTCTGGAGGGAACATTGGTTGACGTGGAAGTGTCTGGCGGTGCGGCTTGGCGGGGAAACTTGGATTCATCCCAAACACCGCGCTTCTGTTCGCGGGCTTTCAATTCGAGATTCTTGAGCTGATTGATGAATGTGGTTGAGCGCGGTCCGTCGGGCCAGTTGGCGCGCAAGCCGTAAATTCGGGCATGGCCGTTGGCTACCAGTTCTTCCGCCAGATTTTTGCCGTCCACAATTACGACCCCGTAAAACCGGGCGAGCCGGCTGCGGCCCATCGCATTTTGCCAGCGGGTGATGATCGTAAATTCCTTGTCGGTAAGGGTTGCGCGCGTGAACTGCGAGGCCAGCTTCCCCGCGCGCGGGATGTCTTTGGGCGAGATGCCAAAATAAGCCGCCTGGTCCTTCGCGCGTTCGTCGAGCGAGGCGTCGCTTTCCGGCGAGTCCACGAAGTAGAGGCGGAAAATATATTCGCGACCCCAGTGTTGAACGCGGAAACTGTCGCCGTCCACAACTGCGTTCGTGACCATCCGGCATCGTTCCAAGACTTCCCATTTCGCCTCAGCGCCGTCCGCGCCGCGTTGCTGTTGAGCGAACAACGCCGGGGACATCGTCAAGGCAGGTCCAAGGCAACCGAGGGCAAGGCGGATCAGGACACGGGTAACAGCGGCATTCAACATGGCGGAATTATGGCACGGGGCGGCGTGATTGCATCACCAAATAATGCAAACTGCCGGACTTCGCTTCCTAGGCGGAGTCCGGCAGCCTTGTGAATGAACGTCAACCTACTGCTGGACCCGGTAGAATTTCATCGGTGCGCCGGCCGGGTTGACCGTGTGTGGACTCGTGGCGCCGGCCACCGGCAGGTAAGTGCCAGTGACGGTGTCAGCCGACTGCAGTGTGCCAGAACTCCATTCGAGGACGACCTGGCCGCTGGCGTTGATTCGTGCGCTGACCATCACACCGGACGGCGCACTGGGGATGGTTCCTTGCTGGAAGGAGGCCGGACCTCCATTCGCGGTGTCATTGACCAACAATCGTGTGCCATCCGCTTTGATGACAAACCACTCGATGTTGGCGTCGCCTCCGCCTTCGAAGTAAATCGTGCGGAAGGCATAGACACCCGCTTCCTGCACCGCGAAGCTAAAGGTCGTGTCTGCTGCCCCACCGCCGGGATCTCTGACCGCCATCGTGAGTGCGCTGGTGTCGTTTACGAAGCCGGCGGTGGTTCGAAAACCGTCGTCGCAGTTCACGACCATGGTTTGAAAGCCCGCAGGTAACTGGATGAGTGTCGTGATTTCCGCCGCGATGCCGTTGTCCTGAAAAGTCGTGCCCGGGATTCCCGGCATTTGGTCATCGGGCGAAAAAGTCCCAAAAGCGGTGCCACCCAGTTGAGCCACATTGATGACCGTCGGGATGGTGAAGGTAATGGTGCCATTGCCGGGGTTGGCGGGAGTGCCGGTGGCGGAGGCCGGTCCTTGCGCATTCGGATCGGCCAGATTGGCCAGCCCAAGAGCGCCCGAAAGCGCGTTGAGCGCCTTCTGGACGCTCGTTTCCTGATTGGCTTCGTTCTGGTGGATGCGCCAGACAAATCCCGGCACCGTGGCGTTGAGGACCTTCATCGCCGGAGTCAAGACCGGGTAGTTAGCCGTCGTGAACGACCAGTTATTTGTCCGATCCGTGCCGTCGTTGTAGGTCAGGCTCAGGGCATAAGTCGTGTTGGGCGCCCAAAGAGGTGAAGGCGAGTACTTGACCGAGGTGACGCTCCCTGATTTTGTCACGTTGGCGGGAACCTGAGAGCCTCCGACGAGCAATCGGACATTTCCGACGGTCACCGGGTTGCTTCCGTCGAAAATGGCGGCTTCCACCGCAGCGTCACCCCGCACGCCGGCGGCATTGGGCAACGGGGTAACGGTAACCAGCGGCCCGGCCGACGGGGCGGCTCCGGGCACGAAGAACAGGAAATTGAGCGTAATGTCGCCATTCGCACCTTCTGCGGTGAGCCGATAAGTGTTCGTTCCACCGAACGGCAGAACGACGGGGTTGCCCTGCACGTCCGTGAGTTGTGCGTAGTCAAACCGGTTGAGAGAGCCGCTGCTGGGGGTGCGGAAAATTCCCAGGAATTGCAGCGTCTGGTTTGTCTGGCTGGGGTCACTGGTGACCCGATCCAACCGGACCTGGCGGGTTGCCGTGCTGGCGTATCGCAACCAGGCGGTGAAGGGCGGATTGGTATAAATCGCTGTGTAGTTCCACCATTCGGCGTCCACTATGGCGGTGATGCTGTAATCAACCTGACCGGCGGAGACGTACTTGTTCCGGGGGAGATCCGTCGTGGCCGCCATGTCCACTGCGTCGGATCGGTACACTCCGATGGTGCCCGGCGTCGTGTCCTGAAAGTCCACCCCGGGAGTCCCAGTCGTCCCCGCGTAACCGGCCGCAGTAGGGTTGTCAATAAACTGGCCCCCGTAGTTGTATTCTTCTGCCTCGAGGAGTTTGATCTGCGCCTCGGCAAAAGTATCGAACGAGATGTCGTTGGTCGTACTGAGGCCGCCGGAGTCGGTGACGATGTAGGTGGCGGCGTAAACTCGATTGGCCTGGAGTCCATTGTATGTCACGGTCCGGCTTTGGGAAGCGTCGTTGCCCGAGAGCACGAGTTGGCTGCTGACATCCTGCCCGTTCAGCGTGACTTTGATTCCCGAGGCCGGCAGCGTGTTGGTCGGCATGAGCGCCGAGGTGGAGAAGCGCATCCCGCTCGCAGCCGTGTGGAATAAAGTTCGATCCGCCGGCGCAAAACCAAAGATGGAGGGCGGCAACAGCGCCCCCGGAGGAAACACCGCCTCGTCCTTGTATCCGAACCAATCCACGTCCAGCGCCCAGTTCTGTGGCGTCGCGGACCCGCCCAGCGCGAGGAACGAATCGGGGAGATCAGCCCCGGTTCCACCCGTAATCTTGAACACGGTTGGAATCAGGATTCCATCGCGGAAAATGAAGGCTTCGTGCGTGCCGATGTCCGCCGGGTCGTCGCGGATAACGATGTAAAGTTCATGCCAATCGGTCGGATCAAAGGCGACAACATTTGTCCGGCTTCCCTGGCCGAAGTTCACATTCGCGCTCGGGAGGTTGCCGTTGAACTCATTAAAGGTCAGCCCGGCGAAGCCAGCCTGGCCCGTCGTCGGATTACCGCCGGTTGTGTCATTGGTCTGCGTGAGTGAGAACGCTATGGCCGCGGCCGGCACGTCCGCGCCATTACCGCCTTCGCGGATCACGAAGTTTCCCTTGCCGCCATCACTGGTCACATAGCCGTCGCCGCCATTTGGGTAGGTTTGAAACCCTGCCGATCCTTGGCCATCGCGCATGAGCGGGTCCAAGGGGCCGCCCGCTTTTGCGAGCGTCGGGATGCGTGCCCGAAAGGTCAGGGTCACCCCGTCGCGCATGATTGTAGGAGCCTTGGTCGGATTATCCACGTTGATGCTGTGACCGAAATAAATTTTCCGGTTACTGCCGGGATCGTTGAAATTATTGGTTGTGTAGTTGAAATCGCGAGGATCGCCCACATCCTGCATCCTGAGGTAGATCACGCCCGCGTTCGTGCCCAAAGACGCCCCGCCAGGCCGATTTGTGGCATCGAAAACACCGCCAATCTCAGAGCCATCCCACTCATCAGAACCATTGTCGTGGGTCCAGGTTCCATCCAACGACGTCGCGCCGCTGCCAGCAGCCCCGGCGATTAGCTGGTCGCCGTTGTAGAGGTACGTCCAGCCTCCGGGTGGCGCCGGAAAGGCTGGCTGCGCCAAGGCGTTGGCCGCAGCCAGCAGGAGACACGCTGAAGACAATGTTAGTGTACATATTTGTCTCGTAGGATTGTTTTGCATGGTTTGGGTTGGGTGCTTTGTTGGGTTGCTTTGGTGCGCGCGTCTTGAGGCGTTGCCGGTCGGGTCTTCCGGCAAAGAGAAACCAAAGCGCCTAAATGTGCCCATTGAGAGAATGGTACGACCAAGCGCTCTGAGACGCGTTTCATAGGAACGAACTCGTTCTACGCCTCATCCCGTTGCTGGTGCAAGCAAATTTTCTGGCAGGATTCAAGTAAGATAGCCGCGGAAACGGGCAACGGAGGATGAGCCGATCAGCACGACCCTGCCGGCAATTCAAATGAATCCGTGGAGTGATTGCGTCCGAGCGCGCCTCGCAATGTGTCGTTGCCTTCCGACCGGTTTCCTTGACTCAGCCGCCGCCGTTTCTATCATGCGCGCGTCCTTCAAGGGCATTTGAAATTCTCGAACACGAAATTGAACTATGACAAAAATTCAGAACATCCAGGCGCGTGAAATCCTCGATTCGCGCGGTAATCCCACGGTGGAAGTGGACGTGACTTTGACCTGCGGCACGGTGGGGCGTGCGGCAGTCCCTTCGGGCGCAAGCACCGGGGAACATGAAGCCATCGAACTGCGCGACGGCGACAAAAAACGCTATCTCGGCAAGGGCGTCAGCAAAGCCGTAGCAAATGTGAACGGCAAAATCCTGTCCGCGCTGCGCGGCGTGGATGCGCTCGACCAACTTTCCGTTGATCACACGATGCTCAAGCTCGATGGCACGGAAACCAAGGCCAAGCTCGGCGCGAATGCCATTCTCGCGGTGTCGCTCGCAAACGCGAAAGCCGCAGCATCCTGTCTCGGCGTGCCGCTGTTCAAATATCTGGGTGGGCCGAACGCGAAAGTTTTGCCCGTACCCATGGCCAATGTCATCAATGGCGGCGCGCATTCGGATGCCCCGATTGATTTCCAGGAATTCATGATCATGCCGCATGGCCTGCCGACGTTCAGCGAAGGGCTGCGCGCCATTACCGAAATTTTTCACGCGCTCAAGTCCGTGCTCAAGAAGCGCGGCCTCAGCACCGCCGTTGGTGACGAAGGCGGTTTTGCACCCAAGCTCAACAGCGTGGAAGACGCGCTCGACTCAATGTCGCTCGCCGTGAGCGATGCAGGTTACAAGCTCGGTAAACAGATTTTCTTTGCCCTTGATGTAGCCGCTTCGGAGTTCTACAACCACGACGGCACTTACACCTTTAAGAAGTCCACCGGCAAGACCGTAAGCGGTGTGCAGCTCGTGGACTTCTACGCCAAGCTCTGCGCCAAGTACCCCATCGTCAGCATCGAAGACGGCTGCGCTGAGGGCGATTGGAAACACTGGAAACTGCTCACCGACAGAATCGGCGACAAGGTTCAACTCGTCGGCGACGATTTGTTCGTCACGAACGTGAAGTTCTTGAAGAAGGGTATTGATACTGGCACCGCCAACTCGATTCTTGTGAAAGTGAATCAGATCGGCTCGCTCACTGAGACGCTGGACGCCGTCGAACTCGCCCAAACCAACAGCTACACTGCCGTCCTCTCGCATCGCTCCGGCGAAACCGAAGACGCCACCATTGCCGACATTGCCGTGGCAACGAACTGTGGTCAGATCAAGACCGGTTCACTGAGCCGTTCGGATCGTTTGGCGAAGTACAATCAACTTCTGCGCATCGAACAGTTGCTTGGCAAGAACGCGGTTTACGCGGGTACGAGTGCG
>CAZCZP010000169.1:0-8764 GCA_964502895.1 uncultured Bifidobacteriaceae bacterium | reverse complement strand
ATCGTTTGCCCGTCGAGACAGGCAAGATCCGGTTGCTTCAAATCAGCTTCCGGATCAAGCGAGCCAAAGCCATCGAGACTGTCGAACCAGCCAAGCGCACGCACCGAAGCCGGATTGCGTCCGCCTCGACCACGAGCGGCCACGGTTCCGGTCGCTGCGCCTTCACGCCACGCGTCGGCCAAGATCGTGTCAACGAACCGGCATTCGTCTTCCCCAAACGCAGCCTTCGGATCGGCGGCGATGCGTTGAGCTGAATCCTTGAGAAAGCGTGCAAGGCCGGATTCGCCGCCGCCGTACTTCAAGGCAAGGGGCGTGGCGACAAAGCGGAAAAACGTGCTGATCCGCGTTGCCAATTCGGCGCCCTCAGATTTCAAATCGCTGCTTGCGCCAGCGTTGAACCACCTCTCCAAAACTTCCAGCGCCTTTGACGAATCGTCCGAAAGATCGCATTGGCTGGTATCGCGCAGGTGCAAACCGAGGCGGACAATTTCCCGCCGCGCCGGATTCACCGTGTCGTAATGCACGTCCAGTACGTCCTTGGGAGTGAACTTTTCTTTTTGAGCCAGCCGCTCGCGCAATCGCCAAGAGCGGATGGTGTCGCCCATCGAACCAGTGCTGATTCCAAGCGGGATTTTATAGAACGAACCCACGGGCCGATGGTTCGCGCTCAATAACAAACCAGCCTTCGGATTGACGACGTGCGGCAACAAATCCTGCGGCACGAATCCCTGCCAATCTGCCGCGTCGCCAGTGCCTCGAATCGCTTCGTTACCATTGGGATCGGGCGCAAACTTCGAGCGAATGGGCACCGCGCCAAGCACTGCATAGCCAATCTGTCCGGCGCTATCACCATAGACACAGTTAGCGGAAGGAAAACGCCAGTCGCCGAGCGCCTTGGAAAACTCCCCGGCGTCCCGCGCGCGCATCATGGCGAACACGCCTTGAATCGTGTCGCGGTCGGGCTCGCACGTCGGGACACGCTTGAGCGCGACCTCCGGATCGCCCGCCTGGCGAAAGCAAAATTCTGAGGCCACCGGACCGAGATGCGTCTCGCGCACGGTGAGTTCCACATCCTGACTGCCCTTCACTTTGATGCGCTCGGTGCGGACGTCCATCCTCCGCCACTTGCCATCCCAACGATATTCGTTCGGGCGATTCGGATCCGTTTCAAGCCGGAACAAATCCGCCTGATCAGCGCCCAGGGCTGTTAACCCCCACGCAATGCGTTGGTTGAATCCCAACAACAATCCCGGGCTGCCCGGCACGCCGATGCCGCGAGCGTTGATCGTCTTGCCGCTCACGTGAAACTCCATCCACAACGAAGGATTGCGCACGGGCGTTTGTGGATCGCTGACCAACACTGCCGAGCCAGTCGTCGTTTTCTTTCCACCGACCACCCAAGCATGACTGAACTTCGGACCTTCGCTTTCATCGCCGCTTGCTCCCGGACCGTGCTTCGCGCGAAATTTCTCGACCTTCCGCAACCACGCGTCACTGACCTCGTCTCGTTGCACCACGGAAGTCGAATCGTCCGCCCACATGGCGCCGGGTTTTGGAGGTTGCGGCTGGCCTGATCGCGGATTCTCGCGATTGCGCGCAACCATCAAGTCGCGCGTGCCGTCGGTCGCGAAGAATTGCGCCAGATGCCACCAGCTCAGGAGACAGTCCGCCGGCGTCCACGATTCGGGCGTAACCTCCAGTTTTTTGAACAGCGGATGCAAAGTGCCCGCTGCCTGCTGCGCTGCAAAACTGTCGTTTACGCCATCGCAGTAAGCTTGAAGCAATTGCCTCGTGTTGCGGTCCAGATTCGCCGCGGTTCGTGCAGCCGAGCGCGCCCAGCCGAACGTGCGCATCTTGCGATCATTGTCCACGGCCGTTTCGTTACGATTGCCTCGCTGACGTTCGCCGACCACTTCTGCCAACCGGCCCTGAATGATGCGCAGGTTGTAAGTCATCTGAAACCCGCGTTCCTCCGCGGTCGCGTAACCCAGTCCATACATCGCTCCGGCGTCAGTCTCGGAAAACACGTGCGGAATTCCCCAGGTATCGCGGATCAATTCGATCTTTCCATGGGCGCGTTTCGGTTCGGCAAAGGCGGTGAATGTCACCAGCACGATGATCAAGGAGCAGAGCCAGGAGATGAGCGGGCGCTTCATGAACGTCATTCTGCCCGCGATGATTCCCTTGAACAAGCGAAACGCCTGTCCACGCAAAGCTTGAGTTTTCCTGTCGCGCATGTGTTCTGTGCGCGTGTTAAAGACGATCCGCCGGGCGGAATACGCCGAATTGATCACGCTGTTCTTCATCCAGGGAGCAGCGTTGGGAATTTGGTTTGTGCCGTTGAGCACGGTGCTCGATGCGCACGGGCTTCATGCCATCAAACCGCTGGCGTTCGCCACCACCGCGCTGGCGGCGTTCGTGTCGCCGCTGATTTTCGGCGCCATGGCGGATCGGCACAGTTCCCCGGTGAAAGTGTTGCGCGGTCTTGCGCTGGCCACGGCCCTGGCGATGGCCCTGGCCAGCACGGCGATCAAGTTGCGGTGGAATCCCTGGCTGGTGCTCGGGCTGATCCAGCTCCACGCGCTTTGTTCGTCGCCGACGTTCAGCATTTCTTCGACGATTGTTTTCGCGCGGCTGGCGGACGCCAAAATGGAATTCGGCCCAATCCGCGCCATGGCCACGCTCGGCTGGATGGCGGGTTGCTGGCTGGTCAGCGCGTTGGGCGCGGACGCTTCCGCGACGGCCGGTTACTGCGGGGCGGCGGTGTGGCTGGTGGTTTGTGGCTTCACTTTTTTCCTGCCGGTGCTGGAAACGCCGAAATCCGTCGAGCGGCTGACTTGGGCCCAGAGATTCGGGCTGGACGCGCTCACGTTGTTGAAGAATCACGACCATCGCGTGGTGTTCATCACGGTGGCGCTGTTCTGCATACCGCTGACCGGCTTTTATCCTTACACGCCGCCGCACTTGCAGGAACTCGGGTTCGAGCGCACGACGGCCTGGATGAGTTTCGGGCAGGTGACGGAGGTCGCTTCCATGCTGGCACTGGGCGCGTTGTTGAACTGGCGGTTGAAATGGATCTTTACCCTGGGCTTGAGCTTTGGCGTGTTGCGCTTCGTGCTGTGCGCGGTGAACCGGGAAGCGGCTTTGCTGGGCGGCATCCTCTTGCACGGATGTTCGTTCACGCTGGTGATCATCACTGCGCAAATCTACATAGACCAGCGCGTGGACACATCGTGGCGGGCGCGGGCGCAGGCGTTGATGTCGCTGATGAACAGCGGCGTGGGAAATCTTGTCGGCTACCTGGGTTGCGGCTGGTGGTTTGGCGCCAACGCGCGCGGCGCGGCCACGAATTGGCCCGTGTTCTGGAGCGGCCTGGCGGGAGTCGTCGCGATTGTGTTGATCTACTTTCTGGTCGCCTATCACGGCCGGGGTGCTTCGCCCCGACGGCAGAAAGTTTGACCGAAAGCCGCCGCGTGAATTATTTCCGCCCGCGGAATTCGTCCATCAACTTCAAGATTCCCTCCCGGATTTCAAACAGCTCCTGCCGTGCTTCGGCGATCACTTTGTCGGGCAAAAGTTTTTTCGGCACGAGAGCTTCCAGGCCGGCTTGCGATTTATGCAAGTGCTCCAGCGCGCGCTTGAGAGACGCGACCGTGAATGCCGGGTCACAGCCGGCGAGGTCGGGCCAGGCATTGCCCTCGAGTTCAAGGACGATGGGCTCGGAGCGGCCCTCGATCCAAATGTTGCCACGCACGAATCCTTTGACGCGGTTGTCAATCTCCCCGCGCACCACGCTGTCGTGAATCCGGAAAGCCATGGGCGGATACTGCCAAACCGGCCGGGACTTCGACAACATTTCGTCCGTGCCGATTTTCTGCTCGAAGAAACCGGGGTGCGTTTCTAGCCTGACGCCTGTGTCGAATCAACCTGCTGTTCGCCAGCCGTTGTCGTGGCTGGTTGAGACGATTGGAATTTTGCTGGCGGCCGGCGCGGTGTTTCTGGCCGGCGTGTTTATCAACGCCTTTGCCGCGTTTGTGCTGCTTCCCATCGCAATCGGATTCTGCGCGGTGCGTTTTTTCCGTCACCGTTCGCGATGCGCCGGAAGAACGACGTGGCTCGCGCTCCTGGCGGGGAACGGGTTGAACCTGGCGTTTCTCTTGAGCCTGCTCTTCCTGGGTTTTGAGTCCTACTACCGATTCGTGTGCGACCGGACTGACGCCATGGGGAACACATTGGTTTCAACCGCGTGGTATGCCCGCTATTTCCACAAGAACGAATACGGCTTCCGCGACAACGTGGAATACGCCAACGCGCTCACGCCCGGAAAACCGCGCATCACTTTCGTCGGCGACTCTTTCACCGCCGGCTTCGGCTTGAAAGACGTGGAGGACCGTTTCGTGAACCGCCTTCGCCGCCGGCATCCGGAGTGGGAAGTTCACGCGATCGCGAAACCCGGGCTGGATACTTCGACCGAGGTCGAGGTTATGCACAATCTCACCGTCAGCAATGGCTACCGGCTCGATTGGGTCGTCCTCGTTTATTGCATCAACGACATCGGCGAAGTGATGCCGGGATGGGTCGAGGGCTACAAAAAAATGATGGCCGACAACTTCCGCAAAAGCTGGCTCTGCGAGAACAGTTATTATGTGAACCTGTTTTACCACCGGTGGCAGCTCCGGCGGCAATCCTACATGCGGAATTATTACGACGAGGTCGAGGCCGCGTATCAAGGACCGCTGTGGGAGATCGAAAAATTTGGACTGCTCGCGTTTGCCAACCTGACGAAGATGCGGGGCGGCCGGTTGCTGGTGGTGACTTTCCCCTACATGGACGTGCCGGTGCGATTCAAACCCGCGCACGAGCGACTGGATCGCTACTGGAAGGAACAAGGCATTCCACACCTGGACCTGCTGCCGATCTTCACCAACCTGCCACCGAGCAAACTGGTGGTGAACCCGCACGATTCGCATCCCAACGAATACGCGAATGCGCTGGCAGCCGAGGCGATTGACGAATTCTTGAAACGCCAAGTCGCCGATCCCGCTTCCGCTGATGGCAAAACGCCATAGGTTTTGAGCGCATTTCGCGGCCAACGTGCGGCAACTTCATCACCCGGAATGCCGCGCGCTTTGCCCGGGCCTTTCGTTGTAGGAAGAATCCAGATTCTGCCGCGGATGTCGCGGAATGCCTCGCTGAGAGTTCAATGCAAGCCAGCCAGTTTCAGCGCGCATCTGGAATCCTGCTCGCTTCGTCTCCCGTCTCCGGCTATGAATGCTTCATGTTCCGCCACGGTTTGCTCTGGTTGGTTTTGCTTCACCCGTGGGTTTGCTATTGCGCGGATGCAAGTTCGCCCTCCGCAACTGAGGCACGGACGGCTTTGCGCAAGGCCACGGAATTTCTTTCCTCAATTTCAACGGAGGGCGGCTACCTTTGGCGTTATTCGGAAGACCTTCGCGCGCGCCGCGGCGAAGGCGACGCCACGCCCACGCAAATCTGGGTGCAGTCACCTGGCACGCCTGCGGTCGGCATGATGCTCCTCGACGTTTACACGACCACGAAGGACGAACGCCATCTGGCCGCGGCGCAAGCCGCCGCCATGGCGCTGGTTCGCGGCCAGCTTGAATCCGGCGGCTGGGCTTACCTCATCGAGTTCGATCCGAAGCTCCGGCGGGATTGGGCCTATCGAAACGACAAGTCCGAACACCAAAACGATTCGTCTCGCCGGAAAAACGTAACCACGTTTGACGACGACAACACGCAAAGCGCGCTGCGTTTCCTCATGGCTTTCGTCAACATCGCCACGAACCGGTCGGTCGCTGAATTGAAGACCATTCGCGAGGCGCTGGACCATGGCCTGGCGAAAATGGTCGAAGCCCAATACCCGAACGGCGCGTGGCCACAACGCTACGACGGCCAGCCGCGCGACCCTCAGAAATTTCTAGTCCGCCCGGCGAGAGTTCCCAAGGATTGGCCGCGCACCTGGCCGAAGACCGATTATGGTGGTTACTACACACTCAACGACCAGGCCCAGCAGGATTGCATCCGCACGATGCTCGAAGCCCACAAACGGTTCGGTGATCAACAATATTTGGACTCGGCGAAGCACGGCGGCGAGTTTCTGATCCTCGCGCGATTGCCCGAACCACAGCCGGCCTGGGCGCAGCAGTACAATTTCGACATGGAGCCGGCCTGGGCCCGCGCCTTCGAACCGCCCGCGGTCTGCTCCGGCGAAAGCGTCGGCGCCATGCGCATGTTAATTGATTTGTTTCTCGAAACCGGCGATCGGAAATTTCTGTACCCGATCTCGCCATTCATTGCATGGTTGAAACGCTCGCAGATCGGTACAAGCCGCTGGGCGCGTTATTACGAGTTGGAAACCAACAAGCCCATTTACGGGGATCGCGATGGAAAGATTCACTACACGCTGGCGGAAATCAGCGCCGAACGCCAGAGTGGCTACGCGTGGGAAGGAAGCTTCGGCGTCAAGGAAGCCATCGCGCGCTATGAAACCGTCCTTGCCGAAGGGCGTGAAAAATTTCTTGCCCGGCACCAGTCGAAGGACTCCCGTCCACTTCCATCGCCGCGCACGGTGGCCGCCATTATTTCGGCGCAGGATTCACAGGGACGCTGGTTGACAAACGGCGGGATCGAGATGCAGCGGTTCATCGCGAACATGCAGGTGCTGGCCGATTACGTCCGGCTTGGTGACGAAAAATCCGCAAGCCGGTGAACGTCCTGTGACTCGCGCGCTCGACACGTCTCCAGCCCCGATTTAACCTGCGGCATGATGCGTTGGTTGCTTTGTTGGGTCGCACTTTTCAGCTTGAACCTCGCTCACGCGGGCGACGCGCGAGATTTGCGGAAGCCAAACGTGCTGCTGATCTGCGTGGACGATCTCAAGCCCACGCTCGGTTGTTATGGTGATCGCCTGGCGCGTTCGCCGAATATTGACCGGCTCGCGGCGCGCGGGATGCGATTTGATCGCGCTTACTGCAATCAGGCCGTTTGTTCGCCTTCGCGCAACGCGCTGCTCACCGGGATGCGTCCGACCTCGCTGGGCATTTACGATCTCGGCACCAATTTCCGCAAAGCCGCGCCGGATGCGGTCACGCTGCCGCAGTATTTCAAGCAGCACGGGTATCGTGCCGAAGGCATGGGCAAGATATTTCATGTCGGCCACGGCAACGACGAAGACACGGCCTCCTGGAGCGTGCCGTTCTGGAAGGAAAAAGTTGTTGCCTACGCGGCGCAGGCCAGCGGCGCAACCAACACGCTGACTCGCGAAGAAGCTTTTTTCGCCAACGACACCCGGCCCAATGCCACGCTCCCGCGCGGCGCCGCTTACGAAGCCGCGGATGTTGCCGACAATGCCTACGCGGACGGTCGAATCGCCGACGAGGCAATCCGGCGCCTCCGCTTGGGAAAAGAAAAACCCGGCGAGCCGTTTTTTCTGGCCGTCGGTTTTGTCAAACCGCACCTGCCGTTCTGCGCGCCAAAAAAATACTGGGACCTCTACGACCGCTCGGTTTTCAAACCCGCTGCGCGCCAGACGCCGCCTGACGGAGCACCCGCCTATGCGCCGCAATTCGGCGGCGAACTGCGCCAGTATCGTGGCATTCCCGAGCGCGGGCCGTTGGACGACGAACTTCAGCGCACGCTGATTCACGGCTACTACGCCGCCATGAGTTACATGGACGCACAACTCGGCCGCGTGCTCGATGAACTGGATCGCCTCGGCATCGCGGACAACACCATCATCGTTCTGTGGGGCGATCATGGCTGGCACCTGGGCGACCATGGCATCTGGTGCAAGCATACCAATTACGAGCAGGCCAATCGCATCCCGCTCATCATCGTCGCGCCGGGTGTAACCAAACCGCGCTCGCACAGCGAGACACTCGTCGAATCTGTGGACCTTTACCCGACGCTCAATCAGCTTGCCAAGCTGCCATCTCCGGGCGTTCCCCAAGCGCTCGACGGCGCGAGCTTGGTGCCGATTCTACAGCGAAAGGCGTTCACGAAGAAGAAGGAGGCGGTCTTTCACGCCTACCCGCGTAGTCCAAGGGAAAAAGGCAATTTGATCGGTCGCGCTGTGCGTACGGAACGTTACCGACTCGTGGAATGGAAACGCCCGGGCGCGTCCGGGGAGACTGCGGACTTGGAACTCTACGACTACAAAACGGACCCCGATGAAACGAAAAATCTCGCCGGAGAAAAGCCGAAGGTCGTTGCCAGATTGCGCGCCATTCTGGCAAGACAGCCGGAAGCCAAGCCGCAGCTCAAGGTGGCGCCTTGAGCAAAATCCGGGGGGCGCGCCCGCGAAAAAAGTATTTCAACAATAGCTCCCGACTGCTTCACTGAGGCGAAACGAATCACGCAGTCGTCGAAACTGAATTTTAGTTCAACCGAGCAAAGGAAAACATATGTCATCCGAATCCAAATGCCCGTTCAACCACGGCGCCACGGCCCCAGCCACCACCAACCGCGATTGGTGGCCGAACCAGTTGAAGGTCGAACTCCTCCATCAGCATTCCGCCAAGTCCGACCCGATGGGCGAGGGTTTTGTTTATGCGAAGGAGTTCAAGAGCCTCGACTACGCCGCATTGAAGAAGGACCTCGCGGCGCTGATGACCGACTCGCAGGACTGGTGGCCGGCGGACTTCGGCCACTATGGCGGTCTGTTCATCCGCATGGCGTGGCACAGCGCCGGCACGTACCGCACTGGTGACGGTCGCGGCGGCGGCGGCCGGGGACAGCAACGCTT
>CAZCZP010000168.1:2766-8786 GCA_964502895.1 uncultured Bifidobacteriaceae bacterium | reverse complement strand
GTGGCGGGATTGGAAACCAGTCCGGCCATCATGGGGCAATACGGGGCAACGCTGCTGGCGCTGGACAAAATCATCCTCGGCCTCTTCATCAGCGAGGCGCTGCTCAAGATGGCGGCACAAGGCCGTCAGCCGTGGCGTTACTTTGCCGACGGTTGGAACGTGTTCGATTTCCTGATCATCGTCATCTGCGTATTGCCGGTGGGCGGGCCGTTTGCGGCGGTCTTGCGGCTGGCGCGGGCGTTGCGGCTGCTGCGGCTCGTGAGCGCGCTGCCGAAGCTGCAATTGCTTGTCGGCGCGTTGCTGAAAAGTTTGTCCGCGATGGGCTACGTCAGCCTGCTCTTGCTGCTGCTCTTCTACATCTACGCCGTGGCGGGGATTCACTTGTTCGGCGCGCACGACCCGAAAAATTTCGGTTCGTTGCCGGCGGCGTTTCTCTCGCTGTTCCGGTTGGTGACGCTCGACAACTGGGCCGACCTCTTCAACGCGCAACTCGAACACGTTCCCGGCGTTAAAGTCACCATTTATTTCGTCACGTTCATCGTGTTCGGCACGATGATCATTCTGAATCTCTTCATCGGCATCATCATGAACAGCATGGCCGAGATGCACGCGGAGATCGCCGCGCGTGACCGGGCGCAGCAAGAGTGCGAAACCGGCGCGGCCACAATCGAGGATGAACTCAAACTGATCGAAGCGGACTTGGAGGAGATGCAGACGCGCCTGGCCGGATTCCGTCGCAAGTGGGGTGATGCCAAGTTCACGCGCGAGCGACACTTGGAGGAAGTCGTGCCATGAAAAAAATCATTGTCGCGTTGATTGGCGGCACGGTGTTGTTGCTCGGGTTGGCGATGCTGATCTTGCCCGGCCCGGGCGTATTGGTGATGGCCGGCGGCGTGGCGATTTTGGCGACGGAATTCCTTTGGGCGCGACGGGCGTGGCGCAAGGCGAAAGGCACGGTGGCCCTCGCGCGGCGCAAATGCGGCCTGCGCGGTTGGTTGCGCCGCATCGGAGGGCGAGTGAAAGCGAGCCGGCGCGAGCCGTTTGGCGGCGAACGAGCGGCATAGGATTCACGGCGATGTCTGCGCGGACGATCATCAACACTTTCGCTCATCTCCTGCGGGCAGGGCTGTCGCTCGGAGGCTGGTTACTGCTGTGTTTTGCCGCGGCGGCGTTTGGCGGATTGTTCATGCCGGGCGAATGGTATGCGTCCCTCAAGAAGCCATCGTGGAATCCGCCCGGCTGGGTGTTCGGGCCGGTGTGGGCGGCGCTCTACACGATGATGGCGGTGGCGGCGTGGCTCGTCTGGCGGCGCGGCGGGTTCGCAGTCCAGCGCCGGCCTCTGTCGTTGTTCCTCGTGCAACTGGCGCTCAACGCCGCGTGGACGCCGCTGTTTTTTGGCCTTCACCGGCCCGGCCTGGCCTTTGCCGAAATCCTGCTGCTCTGGCTCGCCATTCTCGCAACGCTCCGCGTATTTCGTCCCGCGAGCCGCGTTGCCGCGTGGTTGCTTGTGCCCTATCTGGCGTGGGTCAGTTTTGCGGCGGTGCTGAACTTCGCCTTGTGGCGATTGAACACCTGACGCCGGGCATTTCAGTCCATGAACGTCACCGAAGAGTCCGTAAATATGCCGCCGAGCCTGGCGTTGCCGATCGGGCGAGGCGACGTGGTTTGCACGTCCATGGCGGCGTGTCCCTTGGCAATTGAAGCTTGTCACCGCTGCGGTTTAGCTACTGAATACGGGCGTCACACTGGGAGCTACGATGCCGGCGGAAAAAATCTTGATCGTCGAGGACGAACGCGCGTTCGCGCAGGTGGTGGAGAGCTATCTGAAGCGGCTGGGATATCGCGTGACCGGCGTGGTGGATTCCGGGGAGGAGGCTTTGAGAGAAGTGGCGCGGTCACGGCCCGACCTGGCCTTGATGGATATCGAAATCCACGGGGCGATGGACGGCTTCGATGTGGCTGAGCGATTCCGCGAAGAACACGACATCCCGATCATTTTTCTGACGGGCCGCGCGGACGATCAAACCCTGGACCGGGTGCGCCGGTCTGCCTCATTCGGTTATCTGCTCAAACCCTTTCGTCCGGAAGAACTCAAGGCCGGAATCGAGCTGGCGCTCATCCGCCACGAACAGGAAGCGCAACTCAAACAAACCGAACTGTCCTTGTCGGCCGCCGTCCGGTCCACCGGCGACGCGGTGCTGATGGCGGACAAGGCGTGGGCGATTTCATATTTGAACCCGGCGGCGGAACGATTGACAGGCTGGGTCTCGCGCAAAGCCGTCGGCCGGAAGTTGAACGAGGTATTCCGGCTCAAGGGGGAGGCAAATCTGATGGAGCGTTTGCTGCGCAGCGCGAACAAGGGGGCCTTCGTGCATGAAACGATCATGCTGACGGCGGCGGGCCGGGAGTTGCCGGTCGAGATCAATGTTTCGGCGGTGCGCGATGAGGTTCACGGCTCGCTGGGCACGGTGCTCGTCTTTCGCGACATCACCGAGCGAAAGCGCTTCGAGACCGAGTTGAAAAAATCGCAGGTCGAGTTGCGGTTGCTGGCGGGGCATCTGGAGCAAGCGCGCGAGGCAGAGCGGGCGCGGATTGCGCGCGAAATCCACGACGAGTTCGGCCAGTTGCTGACAGGATTCAAATACGATCTTTCCTGGATGGAGAAAAAGTTGTCGGCCAAACCGGAGACGCCCCGGCCGCAACTGCTGGAAAAGGTGCGCGGCATGGGCGAACTGCTGAACGGGATGGTGCAGTCGGTTCGGCGGATTGCTGCGGAATTACGGCCCGGAGTGCTGGATGACCTGGGCCTGGCCGCGGCCGTGGAATGGCAGGCCAAGGAATTTCACCAGCGCACGAATATCAAAACCCACGTGCGCGCGGCCCTGGCGGACCGGGAGCCGCGCCTGGAAGTGGCGATCGCGTTGTTCCGGATTTTTCAGGAGGCATTGACCAACGTGGGCCGGCACGCCAAGGCGTCGAACGTTCGCGTGAGTTTGCGCGAGGAATCCGGGTGTTTCGTGCTCGAAGTCATAGACGACGGATGCGGAATCACGGATGCGGAATTGAGCAAGGCGGACGCATTTGGGTTGCTCGGGATGCGCGAGCGGATTATGCCTTTGCGCGGTCGATGCGAAATCCACGGCACGCCGGGGCAGGGGACGACGGTCTGGGTCAGCGTGCCGTTTGAAGCAGATGAACCAGCGAGGGATAAAACATGATCAAGGTGTTGATTGCCGACGACCACGCGGTGGTGCGCAGCGGATTGAAACAAATCCTCGCGGAAACGAAGGACATTGTTGCCGCCGGTGAAGCGACCAATGGACGCGAGGCGCTGGAAAAAATCCGGGCGCAGTCCTGGGACGTGCTGGTGCTGGACATCACCATGCCGGGCCGCAGCGGGCTGGACATCCTCAAGGACATCCGGCAGACGCATCCCCATTTGCCGGTGCTGGTGTTGAGCATGCACGCCGAGGAACAGTTTGCCACGCGCATGCTCAAAGCCGGGGCCTCGGGTTATCTCAACAAGGAAAGCGCACCCGACGAATTGGTGAAGGCGATTCGCAAAGTTCATTCAGGCGGCAAATATGTCAGCGCCGCGCAGGCCGAACGCATGGTCACCGAACTGACCGGTGATCCGAGCAAGCTGCCCCACGAGCTGCTTTCGGATCGCGAATACGAAATTCTCTGCCTGATCGCCTCGGGTAAAACCGCGACGGAGATTGCCAAGGAATTGACTCTCAGCGTCAAGACCGTGAGCACGTATCGCTCGCGCATTTTGGAAAAGATGCATCTCAGCACCAACGCGCAACTCACGCACTATGCGATCAAGAGCGGGTTGGTGGAGTGAGGATGCTTTGGCGGACCCACCGCGTGCCGGTAAAAAGTCGAATCGGTCCTCGATGACTGCGTGGCCGTTCCGGGAGTAAAAGTCCGCGTTTCGGAACTTTTCGCGTGACTCGCTGGAGTTCCTGAAAGCCGCTCGCATTTTTCGGCCGGAATAAAAGTCTGGCAATTCAACGCAACCGGAGTTGAATGTTCACTCAGTATGAGTGCAACCAAGGGAACTTCAATCAACCAAACCTCCATCACGCGCCGCGGCTTTATCGCGGGCGCAAGTGCATCCGTCGCTTTTACGGTGCTCAGTCCCGAACGGGTTTTCAACGCGGAAGCGAATTCCAAAATCGCCGTCGGCCTGATCGGTTGCGGGGGGCGCGGGCGGTGGATTGCGGACCTGTTTCAAAAGCACGGCGGGTATCAACTCGTGGCCGTCGCGGATTATTTTCAGGATCACGTGGATGCCGTGGGCGAGAAATTCAAGCTGCCTGCGGACCGCCGGTTCACCGGATTGTCGGGCTACCGGAAATTATTGGAGCAAAAGCTGGACGCCGTCATCATTCAAAGCCCGCCTTACTTCCACCCGGAACAAGCCGCGGCGGCAGTGGCAGCCGGCAAGCACGTTTATCTGGCCAAACCATTGGCCGTGGACGTGCCGGGTTGCCTGAGCATTGAATCAAGCGGCAAGTTTGCAACTTCAAAAAAACTTTCCTTCCTCGTGGATTTCCAGACGCGCGCGAATGAACTTTATCAGGACGCCGTCCGGCGATTGCACGCGGGCGAGTTGGGCAAGATTGCGCTGGTTGAGGCCAACTACCAATGCGGCCCGACCTTCACCGAACGGGACCGGATGTTGCGCGAGAATCCGAACAATCCCGAAGTCCGCCTGCGCGCGTGGGGTGTGGACCCCGTTCTTTCCGGCGAAGTTATCGTGGAGCAGAACATTCATGCGTTGGACGTCGCCAGTTGGATGCTGAACACGCATCCCGTCAGCGCCTGCGGAACGGGTGGCCGCGCGAGAGGCTTCGTTGGCGACTGCCTCGATCATTACGCGGTGGTGTTCCAATATCCCAACGACGCGGTTTGCAGTTTCAACTCGCGCCAATACGGATTTGCCTACGACGACATCATGTGCCGGGCTTACGGGTTGAATGGTACTTTGGACACGCATTACTTCGGCAAGGTGACGTTCAAGTCCACGGAATTCTCCAGCTCGGGCGACGTGGGCAATCTTTACAGCACCGGCGCAGAGGCGAACATTGCCAGCTTCCACATCAGCATCACAAAGGGTGAATTCAGCAATCCCACCGTGGCCGAGAGCGTTCGGAGCAATTTGACGGCAATCCTCGGACGCACGGCAGCCTACCAAAAAGGTGCGGTCGTTACCTGGCAAGACATGATGCGCAAACAGGAAAAACTGGAGGCAGATTTGAAAGGACTGAAAGTCTGAACTGTTGAGTTGATATGAATCCGAGCCAATCAGTATTGAAAATCTCCCGCCGTGAAATGCTGCGCCGCTCAGGCTTCGTCGCCAGCGGACTGGCTGTCGCCGCGAACTTTTCGCCACTCTTCGCAGCCGCAGACAAACGCCGATTCAAAATCGGCGCGTGCGATTGGTCCATCGGCAAGCTCGCCGAACCCTCCGCGTTTGCCCTCGCCAAACAAATCGGTCTCGACGGCGTGCAGGTAAGCCTCGGCACGCTGGCCAACGACATGCATCTGCGCCGTGCGGACGTGCGACAACAGTTCCAGGAGGCGGCCAAGGCAAGCGGGGTGGAGATTGCCTCACTGGCTATTGGCGAGATGAACAACGTGCCGTACAAGAGCGACCCGCGCACCATCGAGTGGGTCAGCGATTCGATTGATGTCTGCGCCGCGTTAGGCGTTCGCGTCGTGCTACTGGCATTTTTCGGCAACGGCGATTTGCGAGGCGACAAACCAGGTGTTGAGGAAGTCATCCGCCGGCTCAAGGCCGTGGCACCGAAGGCGGAAAAGGCTGGCGTTATTCTTGGGATCGAAAGCTGGCTTAACGCCGATGAACACGTCGAAATTCTGGACCGCGTCGGCTCGAAAGCCGTGCAGGTCTATTACGACGTGTGCAACTCGAATGATCGGGGCTACGACATCTACAAAGAGATTCGCCAGCTCGGCAAACGCATCTGCGAATTTCACGCCAAGGAAAACGG
>CAZCZP010000168.1:0-2666 GCA_964502895.1 uncultured Bifidobacteriaceae bacterium | reverse complement strand
CACGCGACTTTGTCCGCGGCGAATTGTCCGATTGCCTTCGACAATTTGACGCGCCAGCTCTACGCCACGGACGCGTCGCATTACCAGATCGAGCCGCTGGCCGTGGCGTTTCCGCGCGATGCGCGCCAGGCCAGCGCGATCATCCAGGCAGCGGTTCAGGCAGGTGTGTCCATCATTCCGCGCGGCGCGGGCACCGGTTTGGTGGGCGGCGCCATCGGCGAAGGGTTGGTGATTGATTTCTCGCGCTACAACCGGCTGATCTGGGATTTTGATCCCGAGCGGCGCACGGTGCGAGTTGGCGCGGGCGTGGTGCTCGATCACCTCAATAATTATCTGCGGCACGAGGGCCTGGCCTTCGGGCCGGACGTGGCCACGAGTTCGCGTGCAACCCTCGGCGGCATGATCGCCAACAATTCCTCCGGCGCGCACACACCCATTTACGGCACGACCGCGGATCACATCGTCGAATTGGAAATTGTCATTGGCGACGGGCGCGTGTTGAAGATTGGACCGGGCCACGAGAGCCTGCCCAAACAACGAGAGCTGATGGGCAACATGGCGATGTTCAACAGTCTTGAGATCGCCGAGCATTTTCCCGAGGGCCTGTTGAAGCGCTGGCCGGGCTACGCGCTGGATCGTGCCGTGCGCGAGCCGGAGAATTTGATTCAAATTCTTGCCGGCAGCGAAGGGACGCTGGCCGCCATCATTTCTGCCGAGTTGAAACTTGTGCGCACGCCCGACGAGATCGGGTTGGGTCTGATCTTTTTCGATTCCGTTGCCGAGGCGATGCAGGCGACGACCGAACTGCTGGAATTGAAACCGGCCGCCATCGAACACATTGATCGTGTGCTGCTGGATCAAACGCGGGGCCAGCGGGAGTTCGCGGCGGCGCGCGACCTCCTTGAACTCGACGCCCAACCCTGCGAATCGCTGTTGATCGTGGAGTTTTATGGCGAGGTCGAGGACCGGCTCGCTGCCATGATCAAAAAAAACCTGGGCCGGCGAAGAAAAATCATGCAGACGCTGGCCGAGATCAATCTGGTCTGGGCACTGCGCAAAGCCGGCCTTTCGCTGCTTACTGGCTGCAAAGGCGACGCCAAGCCGGTGACGTGCATCGAAGACGCGGCGGTGCAGCCCAAGGATTTGCCGGCCTATTACTCAGAGATGGTAGCGATCGTCAAGCGGTTGGGTTTGCAGGCGTCATTTTACGGGCACGCCGCTGCCGGTTTGTTGCATGTCCGCCCCGTCCTCGATCTGCACTCGGCGGATGACCTGAAAAAATTCCGCCAGATTTCCGAGGAGGTCGCCGCGCTGGTGCGACAATTCAAAGGCTCGCTGGCGGGCGAACACGGTGTGGGCATCGCGCGCACCGAGTTTCTCAAGGATCAAGTCGGTGAGGAACTTCACCTGTTGATGCGGCAGATCAAAAAATCCTTCGACCCTCACAATTTGTTCAACCCCGGCAAAATTATTGATGACGGCCGCTACAAACTGGACACGAATCTGCGTTACACGCCGGGAAATCCACTGAAACTTCCATTCGAGCCGGTGCTGGCGTTTGCGGCAAGGGATGGATCGTTCGTCCGCAATCTCGAACAGTGCAACGGCTGCGGCGGTTGCCGCAAGGAAACGCCCACGATGTGCCCGACGTTCATTGCGACAAGCGAGGAGATCATGTCCACGCGCGGACGAGCCAACGCCATTCGTGCCGTGCTCGAACAACGCGGCAGTGGCGGCGACCCGCTGCGCGCGGCGGAACTCGAAGCGGCCTTAACCAACTGTCTTTCATGCAAAGCCTGCACGTCGGAATGTCCCTCCAACGTCAACCTGGCGTTGTTGAAAGCTGAACTGCAATACGCGCGCATTCGCAAGGACGGTCTGTCGCTGCGTGAGCGACTGTTGAGTTCGGTGGACCGGTTGGGGAGGCTGGGTTGTGCGATGCCCGGACTCACGAATGCGATGCTTGACTCGACTCTCTTCAGAAAAAGTCTCGCTCGGCTCGCAGGTTTCGCCGTTGAACGTCCACTGCCGCTTTACACGAGGAACAGATTCGATCGCTGGTTCGCAGAGCACCACAATGAGCGGGCGCTGACGCGCGGGCGCGTGATTCTCTGGGACGACACTTTTCTGCGCTATTACCATCCGCACATCGGGATGGCGGCGGTGAAATTACTGGAGGCAGCCGGATTCGAGGTGGTGCTGGCGCAGGATCGCCAATGCTGTGGCCGACCCGCGTTCAGCCAGGGCAACCTGGACGAAGCCATGCGCCTGGGCCGGCACAATCTCGCGTTGTTCAGCAACGACACCGATAACGCGCCGATTCTCTTTCTTGAAGCGTCGTGTTACTCGATGTTCGTTGAGGATTATCGCGAGTTGAATTTGCCCGACGCGGCGCGCGTGGCGACGCGCTGCTTTTTGGTGGGAGAATTTCTGGACGATCTGTTGCGGCGCGCGCCGGACGCGTTGCGCTTCAAGCAAGCCTCGACCAACGTCGCCATTCACGTCCATTGCCACGCCAAGGCACTGACGAATCCGGCTTACACACACCGCCTCATGACGCGCGTGACGAGCAACCGCGTGACCTATCTCGACACGGGTTGTTGCGGGATGGCAGGTGCCTTCGGGATGTTGGCGTCAAAATACGAATTGTCGTTGGAAGTGGCGAA
>CAZCZP010000167.1:0-8826 GCA_964502895.1 uncultured Bifidobacteriaceae bacterium | reverse complement strand
TCAGCGCTTCTGTTCCTTCAGCTTCTTTTCGACCTTGTTGACCTTTGGGCGAATCACCACCTGGCAGTAGGCCTGGTTGGGATTCCGGCGGAAGTAATCCTGATGATAGCCTTCAGCCTCGTAAAATTTCTTTAGCGGCACAACTTCCGTAACAATGGGGCGGGAGAGTTTCTTTTGCTCTTCGGCTTTTGATTTTTCCACCGCCTGTTTTTGCGCGTCATTGTGATAAAGAATGATCGAGCGATACTGTGGCCCGACGTCGTTGCCCTGACGGTTTGGTGTGGTGGGGTCGTGAATTTCCCAAAAGGTTTCCAGCAACTTCTCGTAGGAAATCGCCTTCGGGTCATAGGCAATCTGCACGACCTCCGCGTGGCCGGTGGTTTTGGTGCAGACTTCTTCGTAAGTCGGATTCTCCTTATGGCCCGCAGAGTAGCCGCTGACGACGGATTTGACGCCGGGAAGCAATTCAAACGTTGCTTCCAGGCACCAGAAGCAGCCGCCGCCCAGCGTCGCCAGTTCGGTTTTGTTCGTGTCGCTTGTCATGGGTTTGACCGGCTCAGCCGCGCGTCCCGCGCGAAGCGGGATCAGCGCGCCGAAGGCCAGCAGTGCAAAAATTATCTGTTTCATCATTCAATTCGTCCCAAGTCTGTCGTGTAGCTTGCAAGCTTCCTTACACCGTTGGCAAATGGCATTCAAGTATCAGCAGTTAGTCGGTCGCCGGCTTGTCCAGTTGCTCCCCGGCGGGCAGGTCGGCATATTTTTCCAGGTGCTCCGGGCGAAGGGGTTCGGAAATCGCGTGCTCCTCTCCGAACCATTTGCCCAGGTCAATGAGCCGGCAACGTTGCGAGCAAAAAGGCCCATGAGCACCGGCGAACCAATTGCCTTTCTTTTTGCATGTCGGGCATCTGACCAGTGCGGGATGGCTCATCGCAAAGTTCCGCCGGCGGCAGAAATCATTTGGCCGGAGTTTTCCGGACTTCGACTCCGACGGCCTTCAAGTCCTGGGCAACGGCCATGGCCATGTTTCGTTGTACCCCCGCGTCCTGCCAGATCGCCTGCACGTCATCAATGATGGCGTCAAACTGGGCTGCGGGCAGCCGTTCGCAATTCAAAATGGCTTCGACATTTTGCGCCAGACGACTCTGTTTATCGGGTCCAAGGCTTCTTTCGGAAAGCGCACCAACGAGACTGTTGACGAATTTTGTGATGGCGGCCAGCGATGGTTTGGCCGTGCCGCGCACTGTGGCTGCCACGTCTTTGATCAATTGTTGCTGCTGATCCGGGGTCGCGGCAGTCCCCGTCTTGATTGTCGCAATGTCAGCGCTCAATCTGGCGACCCCTTGCTGCTGGGGCGTTGCTGTGGCCGTCGCCACCGGTCTGGCCACGACTGGCCTGGCAGGCTGTGCGGCTGGGGGTTGTGGTGCCGGCGGGACGCCTTGCCGGACGTTGTTTTGGTTGCTGATTTCCTTGGCGCGGCGTTTGATTTGATCGGCTTGCGCACCCTGACCGAAGGCGTTGTAAGAAACGAAACCGATCGTGAAGATGAACGCAGCGAGCAGTTTCATACGGCAAATCTCAGCGCGTCGAAGCGAGACCTTTTTGGGTGAGCAGCCGGATGTAATCCACGAGGATTTTTTCGGCTTCATCCAAGGCCGCATCCACTGCAACGGCAGTCTCGTCTTCGTCTTCAGCGTCCGCCTTGACGCCCGCGCTGGACGCAACGGAGGCTGAGTTAGTGCTGCCGGCGGACAACGCGCCGCGGGCTGTGAGCGTCTTGGCGCTGGTATTGGTCCGTTCCACCAGTTTCAACCCCGGGAGGTCCACGTCGCGAAGCACCAGCTCATACACCTTCTGGTCGGTTTCCTTTCGGGCAAGCCGCTCCTTCTCGCGGGCTTTTTGGCGCGCTTCAATTTCTTCTTTTTCCTTGAGCCGCTCCTGTTCGTTCAGGGAAATTGTCTTGTCTGCCTGCGCCTTGCGGAACACTTCGATGTCTTCGAGGACATAGGCAAAGTCCTGGTTGGTCGCAACGCGCTCTTTCGACCGCCGCATCAACTCGGCCAGATAAGGCTCCACCAGGTCCAGTTTGTCATACTTCACGGCTGGAACATTGGTCCAAGCCAGCGGATTTTCGAGCGCCTTTTCGCCGATGTCCTTGGAGTGATTCCACACTGACGGCAGCACGATATCCGGCATGACGCCTTTGAGTTGCGTGGAGGAGCCGCCGGGCCGGAAGAACATGCGGATCGTCGTTTTTAACTGGCCGGGATCATCCGTGGACGACACGGGTGTTTTCGTGAACGCGCGCAAGGGGTTGAGATTTTGCACGGTGCCTTTTCCGTGCGTGGACAAATCGCCAACGATCACGGCACGCCCGTAATCCTGCAACGCTCCGGCGAGAATTTCCGAAGCCGACGCACTAAACCGGCTGGTCAACACCATGAGCGGCCCTTCGTAAAGCACGCGAGGATCTTCGTCTTCATGGACCATCACGCTTCCGTCGGGGGCGCGCGCTTGGACCACCGGTCCTTCTTTGATGAACAAACCCGTCAGTTTGATGGCCTCCTCCAGCGAGCCGCCGCCGTTGCGGCGCAGGTCCAGGATTATGCCATCAATCCCTTCCCGTTTGAGCTTCTCCAGTAAACGAGCGACGTCGCCTGAAGTCGTGGGAATTCTCGGGGGTTTTCCAGAGTCGGCCAAGCCCGGTCTGGGGCCGCCGAAATCTATCGGCGCATAGAATGAAGGCACGTCAATGACCCCAAGCCGCAGCGGTTTGCCTTCGGCGGCGGAGACCTCGATTACCTTGGCTTTGGCTTCGTTGTCTTCGAGTTTGATTTCGTCCCGAATCAGCGACAGGACCTGGCGTTCTGATGGGTCTTCCGCCGGAATGATCGTCAACCGCACTTCCGTACCTTTCGGACCGCGAATCATCTGGACGACTTTGTTCAGATTCATGTCCACGACATCCACCGGAGGCGCGTTGCTTTGGGCGACGGCTACAATTCGGTCTTTGGCTTTGATTTTCTTGCTCTTCTCCGCTGGACCATTGGGAGTGAGCCGACGAATGGTGCAGTAACCTTCGTCGGAGAACAATTCCGCGCCGATGCCGAAAAGCTGGAGGTTCATGCCGATGGCAAAATTGTCGGCCTGGCTCTTGTTGAAATAGTCCGAGTGCGGGTCATAAACATTCGCGAGCGCGGTGAGGTAGGCCTGCATCACGTCATCGTTGTCCCACTCTTTGAAGTAATGCACGTTGCGGCGGTAACGCTTGGTCAACAGTTCCACAATTTCTGCCGCGACAGTTTTCTTTTCGAGTTTTACCTCAACCTGCTTGGGTGCGTCTTCCAAGCTGGATGGTGCTTCCTTTCTGGCAGAAGCGGCGTCGGATTTCCTGGCGCTGGTGCGCCCGAGTTTTTCCTGCAAATACTCGTAACGGAGACGCTGACGCCAGAGCTCCTTGGCTTCGTTAAGATCGCGCGGGTAGGGCGATTCACGGCGGTCAATCCGGATGCGCTCGTCCGCGTTGAACTCAAACTTCCCACTTTTGAGCAGTTCTTCGGCAAAGGCGGTCCGTTGTTCGAGCCGTTCGACAAACCGGGCAAAAATTTTGTAAGCAGGTGTGGTATCGGCCTTGTCACGACGGGAGAGGGTCAGGTCGTCAAGCTGGTTGCGATACGTCTCGAACTCGGCGATGTCGGCGTCGGTAAAATGGATATGCTGCGGGTCGTAGGCGTCGAGATAACGGTCCAGGAATTTGCCGGAGATTTCGTCATCAAAAGGGTGTTGGCGATAATGTTGCCTTTCAAGCAACCGGGCGGTCCAGTACGCGACGCTGCCGTCCAGTGGACCTGGACTCAATTGGTTTGTGCCCGGGGCCTTTGCCGCGCTGACGGCGGCTTCGCCGGCTTCAACCCCGCCCGCTTGTAACGTGCCCGCAGCGAAACAACACGCCAGGAGCAAACCCATCCCATTCTCAAATGTTCGCGACATAGTTTTCAAGCGGTGCAAATTAGCACAGATTGGACTTATTGTAGCCGGAATTGTTCAGGCTTGGAAGCAGACTTTTCGCGCCTTTCGCGGTCGCACCCTCAAAATCTGTTTGAATTCCGCCCAACAATTCTAAATAGTTCGAGGCCATGAACACGCGAGCGACAGTAATTGCGATTTTAACCGGATTGGTCACAACCACGGGACTGCGGGCAGCAGACACCAACCTCTTCAAGTCTGACAAGGAAAAAGTCGGTTACGCCGTCGGCGTCAACCTCGGAACGACTTGGAAGAAGCAGGAGATCGAACTGGATTTCGACCAGCTTTTGAAAGGACTCAGGGACGCGACCGAAGGAAAGGCGTCGCTGAACGAACAGGAAGTGCGCGAGACGCTGAACAAGTTTCAGCAGGAGTTGATGGCCAGGCAACAGGAGAAGCGGCGAATTGAAGGCGAAAAGAACAAGAAGATCGGGGACGAATTCCTGGCCGAGAACAAATCCAAACCCGGCGTCATCACGCTCACCAATGGGCTGCAATACAA
The DNA here is from genome assembly GCA_964502895.1 of uncultured Bifidobacteriaceae bacterium. Lineage (GTDB taxonomy): Bacteria > Verrucomicrobiota > Verrucomicrobiia > Limisphaerales > JADLHS01 > WYBW01. Next base: position 4,301 of record CAZCZP010000167.1, on the reverse strand, counting down.
AATCCTCACCGAAGGCACGGGCGACATCCCCAAACCAGAAGACACCGTCACCGTGAACTACCGGGGCACTTTCGTTGACGGCAACGAATTCGACAGTTCCGCCAAGGCGGGCCGCCCCTATACCACGCGCGTTACCGGCGGAGTCATCCGCGGCTGGACCGAGGCGCTTACCCGGATGAAAGTCGGATCCAAGTGGCAATTGTTCATTCCGCCGGACCTAGCCTATGGCGAAATGGGCCGCGGAAGCATTCCGCCAAACACGACTTTGTTGTTCGACGTGGAACTGGTTTCCATTCAACCGCCCCCGCCGCCCGTCCAAAGCACACCGCTCACCAGCGATATCATCAAAGTGCCGTCCCTTGAAGAAATGAAGAAGGGCGCGAAAATCGAGACGATCAAGGCAGAGGACGTGGACAAGCTTGTTAAGGAGCAACAGAAACAACAGCCGAAGTGAGGTGAGCAAAGCCGCAGCTAACCGACGCAGTAACGACCACCGCGCGTTTCCATCCTCTTGAACTCGCCGCTGGTCGCCTGTCTCGACATTCGGCCAGGCCGCGCTTAACTTTCGGGCATGGCAGAGACGGTTGTGTTGCCCGACGTCGAGCGCGAACCACAGACAGGATCGAAATCCGACCTAGAACCCGGCTGGCTGGTGATTTGTTGGAACGACCCGGTCAACCTCATGACCTATGTCACGCACGTGTTCCAGGTCGTGTTCGGCTGGAATCGGCAAAAAGCAGAGTTTCACATGTTGCAGGTCCACCGCCAAGGTAAGAGTCTGCTGGCCCGGACGACGATGGAAAAGGCGGAACACTACGTTCATCAACTCCAGAAATACACCTTGCACGCGACCATGGAGCGCGAATCGTGAAACTGCTCCGCTCCGACAAGCGCGGCTTGGTGTTCCAACTCGCGCGGCGCGAGAAAAACCTGTTGCTCGAAACATTGCGTCTGTATCCACTCGTCCCTGCGGCCCACCACCGCATCACCAAGAGCGGGGATTCGCCGGCGGATGACGAACGACAGCGTTTGCTGGATGAGGCGCTGGCCGAACATCGCCGGGAGAATCGGCGGCGACTCCAGGCAATGCTTGACGAGCCGCAGCGGTTCGTGGAAACGGACACCGGGTTCGAACTGCACCTGAACGCGCCGCAGATCGAGTGGCTGCTCCAGGTGCTTAACGACATTCGTGTGGGCAGTTGGCTTGCTTTGGGTGAACCCGCTCAGGGCGAGGAACCGGAACTCAACAAAAACAATGCTCCCTGCCTTTTGGCACTGGAAGTCTGCGGCTTGTTTGAATCGGGGCTGCTCGCGGCTCTGGGTGTCCAGGAGTCGCCCCGCTGGCGCTGAAGATCGCGACGCCCCGCGGGACTGCGTATGGTTTCCAATGTTCCCATCGCTTTGCTGTTGGGCGAACGTTTGCGTTTCCCCGACCCGCGCCGTGCCAATGCCGACGGGCTCGTCGCCATTGGCGGCGACCTCTCCGTACCGCGACTGTTGCTGGCGTATCGCAGCGGAATTTTTCCCTGGACGGCCAAACCCATTACCTGGTGGTCACCCGACCCGCGCGCCGTTTTTGACCTGGACGAATTTCACGTGTCTCACAGCCTTGCGAAGTTCATGCGCAAGCAGCCATTTGAAATCACCGTGGACCGCGCGTTCCGTCGCGTGATGGAAGGTTGCGCCGAACCGGCGCCGGGCCGTGGGCAAACCTGGGTGACGCCGGAATTCCTCGATGCCTACACCTGCCTGCACAATCAAGGTCACGCCCACAGCGTCGAGTGCTGGCAGGCAGGCGAACTTGTCGGTGGCATTTACGGCGTAAGCATCGGCGGTTTCTTCGCCGGCGAGTCCATGTTCCACCGCGCCAGCAACGCTTCGAAAGTCGCACTCTACCATCTCGTGGAACGGTTGCGCGAGCGCGGCTTTGCCCTGTTCGACATTCAAATGGTCACCCCCGCCACCAGGAAACTTGGCGCGTTGGAGATTTCGCGAACGGACTATTTGCAGCGACTTCGACGCGCGGTGGAGATGCCTTGCACTTTTGTCTGACGGCTGCGGTTGCTTAAAAAGCGTTTCCGGTCCTTTTCGTTCCTTCCGTCTCTGTGCGGTCGCGAAAAAATCCGTCGCTTCGCGCCTGCGTCGCAGTAGATTGGCCTTGCCGAAAACACTGCAACCATGAAAGCCGCCTACATCACTCAGACCGGACCACCCGAAGTCATCATCTACGGCGAATTGCCCACGCCCAAACCCGGCCCGACCGAATGCCTCATCAAAGTCGCCGCCGTGGACGTGAACCCGATTGATGTTTACGTCCGCGGTGGAATGGTCCCAGCCAAGTTGAATTTCCCCTTCATCCTCGGACGCGATCTCGCGGGTCGAGTCATCGAAGCCGGGCCTCAAGTGAAACGCTTCAAGCCCGGCGACCGCGTCTGGGCGACCAACCAGGGTTTCGCCGGGCGGCAGGGAACTTTTTCCGAGTTCGCCGCCGTGGATGAATGTTGGCTGCACCCTACGCCGGCGAACGTGAAAGACGAGGACATCGTGTCACTTTCGCTCGTGGGCCTGACGGCGCATCTCGGTTTGATTCGCGACGCGAAGTTGAAGGCCGGCGAAGTTCTGTTCGTCAACGGCGGCAGCGGCGGAGTCGGATCGGCTGTGGTCCAAATGGCAAAAACCTCTGGAGCTCGCGTAATCGCCACCGCCGGTGACGACAAAAAAGTTGAACTCTGCCGTACTCTCGGCGCGGACCTCGCCCTCAACTACAAAACACAGGACGTGGATGCAGCGATCAAATCATTCGCGCCCGATGGCGTAAACGTGTGGTGGGAAACGCTGCGCGAGCCGGATTTCGAACGGACGATTCCGCTGCTCGCGTTGCGCGGACGAATGGTCCTCATGGCCGGGCGCGAAGCGAAGCCCGCTTTTCCGGTCGGGCCCTTTTACGTCAAGGACTGTGCGCTGTTCGGCTTTGCGATGTTCAATTCCTCGACCGAGGAGCAACGCGCCGCCGCCGCCGACATCCATCGCTGGATGTCCGAGGGCAAACTCAAGGCGTGCATTGACCGCATCGTGCCACTGTCCGAAACCGCTGTGGCACATCGTTTGCAGGAGGAAAGCACGGTCCACAAATCCGGCGCATTAGCGGGGAAAATTGTGCTCAAGCCTTGATAATACGACCCCTGAAACGCAGAGGCCGCAGAGCGTGGAATTACTCCGCGCAATCCTCCGCGTCCTCTACGTTTAGGAACACATCCCTGAGCGAATCGCGCGGGAGCATTTTCAACACCCTTCCGTCCAATGGCCGTATGCATCGTAATACAACTCAAAGCATCGCCATGAAAACCCTTACACGGCTTTTACTCACTGCAGCCATCGCTGCCGTAGCCTCTGCTGCGACCGCCGCCGAGAAATCTGCCAGGCCCGCCCGGCCTCGCATCGAAGTGTGTTTCGTCCTCGACACCACGGGCTCGATGTCCGGCCTCATTGAAGGCGCCAAACAAAAAATCTGGTCCATCGCCAACGAGATGGTCAGCGCCAAACCCACGCCCGAAATTCGCATGGGCCTCATCGGCTACCGTGACCGCGGCGACGAATACGTCATCAAATCGTTTGAGTTGACCAACGACATTGACGCAGTGTACGCGAATCTGCGTACGTTCAGTGCGGGTGGAGGCGGCGACACGCCGGAGTCGGTGAACGAAGCACTCCACGAAGCCGTCCACAAGATGGAGTGGAGCAAAGACCGCAGCGTGCTGAAAATAATTTTCCTCGTCGGCGACGCGCCGCCGCACATGGACTACGCAAATGCTCCGAAGTATCCCGAGATTTGCCAGGAGGCGATGAAGAAGGACCTCATCATCAACACCGTTCAGTGTGGCGGCATGGTCCAGACAACGCCAATCTGGCAGGAGATTGCCAAACTCTCCGAGGGCAGCTATGCCGCCATCGCGCAGTCCGGCAACATGGCCGCCATTCCCACGCCGATGGATGCGGAACTGGCGGAGTTGAATCGCAAAATTGGCACGACACTCGTGGCTTATGGCGACGTGGCCGCGCGACGTTCGCTTGTGTCAAAACAAGCCGCCGCCGAAGCCGCGCCGGCATCTGTGTCCGCCGACCGGCTGGCATTCAACGCGCGCTATGGGGTGGCGGTGCAAGGGGAAGGTGAATTGCTTGATTCACTCTCCAGCGGCAAGCTGAAGCTGACAGAACTCAAGAAAGATCAGTTGCCCACCGAATGGCAGAAACTCGACGATTCGGAACTGAAGGCCAAAGTCGAGAAGCAACAGAAGGAGCGC
>CAZCZP010000166.1:0-8828 GCA_964502895.1 uncultured Bifidobacteriaceae bacterium | reverse complement strand
TAAATATCGCCAAGCGAGGCATCAGAGGTTTTTAAGAAGTTCAGCGGCGCGTCGGGAATGTCCGAGAACAAGCCCAAGCCGCGCACGACTGATTCCGCCTTCGGGCCTTGCACGCTGAACAACCCGTAATGGGGCGCGACGTCCATCACTTGAACATCGTCGGCGACGATGTATTTCTCCAACCGTTGCAAAACTTTCGTGGTCAATCCCGGCTCGAAATCGAGCAGCAATTCGTCTTGCAGGCAGAAGATGTTCAGGTCGCTTTCCATCTTGCCCTTGGCCGTGACCAGCGCCGCATAACAACCTTCACCGACTCGAAGCTTCTTCACGTCGTTAGTGACCTGACCATGCAGGAATCGCACACGGTCCGCGCCAAGCAGACAAAGCCGGCCGCGGAAGCTCAAATCCAGAACGCCAGCAGTTTCGTGCAAGGCGGTGTGTTCTGCGAGAGCATTGCCGTAATCCGCCACCGCTTCGGCGTCGTTCACGGTGGTGAATTGCGCGCCAAGGTTCTGATGAAACTCATGCAGTGGAAGTTGAATCGTGTTGTTCACGTCGGACAGAATGGCAGCTTGCTCGCTGAGTTCAACACGAGTCTGAATCGCCGTTACCTTAAAGCTGTTTCCTTTGCCGTCCGAATGGGTTAAAAGCGGGAATCGCACACAATCTGATTGTGAATATGAAAGCACATTCTTCGCTGAACCGCCGCCAGTTTCTCGGTCACGCCGCCACACTTGCTGCCGCCGCGACCGTTTTGCCCACGGCACTTTCCAACGGGGCTACCAAAGAGGCCAGCCCGTGGAAATTCTGCGCCTTCGAGAAGCCGCTGCAATTTCTGAGTTTCGGCGAACTCGCCGATCTGATCGCGGGACTTGGTTTCTCGGGCATTGAGGCAACGGTGCGTCCGGGCGGACATGTTTTGCCCGAGCGCGTGGAGGAGGATTTGCCGAAATTCGTTGAGGCCCTGAAGAAACGCGGCTTGCAGATCACGATCCTTACCTCGGGTATTAACAGCACGGACCAACCACACACGGAAAAAGTTCTGCGCACAGCCGCGAAACTGGGCATCCAGCGCTATCGCATGCTCTGGTGGCGCTACGATGAGAAGAAACCAATCTGGCCGCAGGTCGAAGCATTGCGTCCGGTCCTTAAAGATCTGGTTGCTCTCAACCGTGAGGTTGGCATCAGCGGACTTTACCAGAACCACGCGGGCGCGAACATGGTCGGCGCGTCGCTCTGGGACATTTACGAACTGATCAAGGATTATCCACCCGAGGACATTGGTCTCGCGTATGACATCCGCCATGCGCAAGTGGAGGCGGGCCTTGCCTGGCCTACAGAGTTTCAACTGGTCCAATCGCACATCGCCGCTGTTTGCGTGAAAGATTTCGAATGGGACAAGGGAAACGTGAAAAGTGTCCCGTTAGGATCCGGGCGCGTGGACAAGAAGATATTTTCGCTGGTCAAGGAAACGAAATTCGCCGGCCCCATTTCTGTGCACGTGGAATATTTCCCAGGTGACAACCGGGACAAGATGGCAATCGCTGGAGCGTTGCGGAAAGATTTGGAAACACTACGAACGTGGATGAAGACTTGACAGATCCGCTTCGCAGAAGGGCGGAAGGTCAAAAAAAACCGCGATCCGACACCCTGGCATCAAAACCCCGTCGGATCGCGAACGCAAAAGCGGCCAGCGCCCACCCCACTGCCCCAGAACACAACACCGCAATCGCGTGTCTTGTTTGCCACGATTGGCTCTGGCCGACCACACTCTCTTTGGCATTTGTTCACCCTTTTTTGCCTTCGTTCGGAGCGGCAGGCCGGTTGGAAGCTGACGCCGCGGACAAGAGAATTTCATTTCCATCCGGCGAAAAGCCCGCAAAATGGGCATCCGATTACACGTATGAATTTGAATGAAGATCAACGGAAAAAAGTCGCCGCCTGGGTTGCGGACGGCTTGAAGCTTTCAGCGATCCAAAACAGACTCGCGTCGGAGTTGGGGGTGCAACTGACCTACATGGAGGTTCGCTTGCTTGTGGATGACCTAAAGCTGACGCCCAAAGACCCTGAGCCGCCACCGAAGCCCGTCGGAGCAATCGTGGGTGCTGCTGCTTCGATACCGGGTCCGGGGAATGCGCAAGATCCTACGACGCTCGGTGGCGCAGCGGGAACGCCATCAAGCACGGGCAATGTGTCCGTGGTCGTGGATGAACTGACTCGTCCCGGCGCAATCGTCAGCGGCAAGGTTACGTTTAGCGACGGTCAGCAAGCGGAATGGTATCTGGATCAGACGGGGCGACTCGGCGTCGTGGCGAAGCAGCAGGGATACAAACCTTCACCTGCCGACGTGCAGCAATTCCAAATGGCGCTCGAACGAGAGATGGCAAAACTGGGATTCTGAATTTGTCTGCTCAAACGAGACGGCGCGACGGCCGGCTCAAGCCGCCGGTTTGGGAGGCGTGAACAATTCGATGACGTGACCGTCCGGGTCGCGAAGAAAAACCTGCGACGCGCCGTCGGGTCTGGCTTTGCGAGGACGAAACTCAGCCCCAACTTTCTGCAGATGCGCTTCCCACGAATCCAGTTCCTCCACGCGCAAAGCGAAATGATTTCCGCGATTGCCCGAAATCACCGGCTCGACGCGTTCGCCAATGAGATGCAATTCCTGAACCCTGCCGAGTCGGAACCACGCGCCCGGAAATGTAAACGCCGGGCGCGCGATTGGTTCAAGTCGCAGAACGTCGCGGTAAAACGCAGAACTCCTGTCCACGTCGGCGACATGCAATGCGACATGGTTCAGTTCGTGGATTTGCACGAGCGCGATAGTGCCATGCGCCGGAACGCGATTCAACCTCGCGCGGGAGGGTTGCGCTTAATTTCCGCGAACCCGGAAAAATTCGTTGGCCTCGGTGACCGGCACGCTCGCGTTTTGCAGACTGGTCGTTACCACGCCACTCCACCCGGCAGGAGGAAAAGTTGTTGCCCTCTCGACCACAAATGGCGGTGTGCCGCCGTTCCAAACCAGATTTAGATTCGTTCCCGCGCGTGAGACGGCCAGCGTAATGGCGGAGGTGGCCGTTATGACCGCTGCGTCATAGGCGACCGCATGAACGCCGTTGCTGGCGCTGAGCATGAGCGTGTAAACGCCGGGCGCGTTGAATGTGGCCGTTGTGTTGGTCAGGCTGACGTTCCCGAACACGAGATTCGTCGGTCCTGAATAAAGCCTCCACAGAATTGTCGGCGACGCGTTGGTGTAACTGACAAAGCCTCCGAGATTCACGGAAACGCCCGTTGCGACCGTCCGGTCTGGTCCGGCAAAGGCGATGGGTGCTCCAGGCGATCGCGGGCCTTCCGTCGGGCCGGTCGTCTGGACCACTTCAAAATTTGTGATGCCGACGCTGGAGAGGTGGCTGAAGGTGTTGGCGGGCCAACGGTCATCGGGCGTGACCGAGATGGAAAAGAAATTTCCGTTGTCGGCCACGAGGGCGCCGTATTTTTTCAAAGCAAGCAACACGGCTTTCTCGTGCTTGGTCCAGTTGGCCGGGATGGAGAACGACGATTTAAGCCGGACGCGCTGGCCCATCGCCGGGATGTTCGTTTGCGTTGCGGGAGTGCTCGATGCGTAATGCGTCGCCGGATGGATAAACTCACGGCGCGAGCGTTTGACGACAATGCGGCATGCGTGCTCGACCATGCCGCGCTCGCATTCATCGTAACGCACCAGCGCGGGAAACATCGGCAGACCCGCCGCGTCACCCGAGGTCAGGTAGAGCGGGCGAAGGCCATTTGTTTTCAAGTTGAATTTCGCTCCGTTCGCCGCCTGCCAGTTCGAGCCCACTCGCAGTGCGCGCCATGTTTCCCAAAGGTCACCATTGCCGGGTTGCACGACGATGGAGTGCCGGTCGCTGCCGTCATCGGTCTGTTGCCATTGCGACAGCGTCATCGAACCAGTTTCGCGCGGCCACGTCTCGATGGGCATGTTCGAGGGGATGGGGTAGGGGCCGGGGTCGGAGTCTCCGGGATAGGTCACGAAGTTTATCGGAACAGACGGTTGCGAGTCAGGCACGAGAACAAAATTCATTTCGTGGAACGCGCGCAAATTTCGGCGGTCGGCGTCCAAGTCGGCGATAATCTGTGCGATCATGGCGCTGGAGTTTGCGAGGATCGGCCGATTGGAAACGTCTTCGTTCCAGGGATTCGTCGTTGGGAATATTTGCAGGGCGGAAACGACCGCGTCGGCCTGCGGCGTGTTGAACAAAATGGCGTTGGTGACGACTGGAGCCGGTCCGAGGATACGGCCTTCGTGATTGATGCGTTGGGCAGGCGCTTGGCAGGCGCCCGCGAACGACCCGGCGAGGGCAAGCAAACGGAAGAATCTCCTCATAACGAACACAACCTCCGCTTACCAAGAGCAAGAGAAAAGCCATGGACACCGGCAATTTGGGAGTCTTCAGTCAGCCGCGGTCATCCAAGTTGTTGTTCGACGTGTAGCCACTCACTGGCACTGCATGCCTAGAAATCTGGCACGAGGCGCGGCGTCTCTATGCTGAAGGCGACGAAGTTGTGGTGTGTTGCCCGCGGATGGGCTTGCTGGCCGTAAAGTTGCTTAAAACACGAGTGCCGCTGGTCAACCCGGCAGCCATCTCGGAATGAGTGAGTTTTGTCAATCGAGCATCAAGTTGACGATCGCCCGCGCGGGTGGGCTCGGTTGATACACTCCGAAACAGACGCAATGAAAGCCATGAACAATTTTCTTCCTGGAATCCTGACCGGCACTGTTGTGCTCGGAGTAGTCGCCACCAGTTCGCCGGTCCTGGGTGAAACATCCAGCTCGCGCCAGCCCGCCCCAGTTCGCGTCGAAACCGTCAACGAGACCCAGACAAGCTGGATTCCGCGAGTCATCACCAACGTCATTGAAGTTCGGATTCCGACGAACATTTTTGTGAACGTGTACCGCACGAATCAATTGGAAGTCGTGCGGTCAAACATCGTCAACGTCTATCGAACCAACTGGACCGACCGGACCGAGACGCGAATCGTGCCGGTGGATTTGACCCGTACAAATTACGTCACTCGCTACCAGACAAATCTCAACACGCTCACGTTCACGAATTGGGAAACCGTCCTGGTAATGAAGACGAATCGCGTGACCCAACGCGTTCCCAACGTGGTGCAAATTGATTTACCTGCGGAAAGAGTCGAAACGACTGAGGCGCCCGCTGATTCAAAGACTTCCACACCAAACGCGGGAGCAACAACCTCAACGGGGTCGCCAACCTCAGATGGACTGGCGCTCGACACGGCAACGAAGGGGAGGGCGTCGGCCAACGATATGATCGAGGTGCAGTTCCGGTTGAAGTCCGCAGATGGCTCGGCGCCCAAACTTGCCTCCTACGAATGGCGCGTCGAGCGCGCAGACGGGTCGGTTTTGTTGTTTGGCCAGGAGGCGGAATTCAAACGCGAAGTGCCGCTGGGAACTTACCGCATCGAAGTCAAAACCCGCGCGGCAAACACCAGTCCGTACGTGCGTGTGCGAGGCGTCGTGGAAGTGACAGACGGCGCGGCCATCCAACAAACTGCGTCGTTGGGAACCAGCGCGCGCTGAAGGCGCAAACTGAAACTGCGGCTGGCAGCCTGACCGCGGCATCCTGACCGACGCGCCAGACTTTCAAGAAGACTCCTGCAACGTTTGCAGCTTATTCAGAGATTTCCTCGATCAAAGCGGCAGCCGGACGCGCTCGGTTGCCGGCCTTGATTTCCGGCACGAGAAGTAACGTTCCAATCAAAATCAGTCCGGCACAAATCCAACCTACGATTTGCAACGGCAGCCCCGCAATGAAATGGAACGCCACCAGCGGCGCAACCACCCCGCGGACGCCCGTGAAAAACGTGTGGACGCTCATGTAATCCGCCACGCGGGCAGGCGGCGCAAACTTTGTGACCCAAAGACTCCACGCCACGTCCGCGCCGGAATTGGCCAGGCCAAAGAGGATCGCCGCCACGACCAGCCACGGCATCGTGCCGCCCACAAAGAAGGATAACGCGCCCAGCGCAAAGCCGAGGTTGAGAGTGATGCGAAGCACAAAAAAATTCATCCGGTCGAACAACCATCCCCAAAGCGGATTGAGCAACAAGCGGGCAATGTTCGGTATGACACCCGTCAACAGGGCGATATGAGCCGCCGTGAGTTGCGCGCCATTCAGCGTCACGCCGTGTTCGGGGTTGGCCAGGTATTCAATCCGCAAGGGAGACATCATCAGAGTGGCGAAACCTAGAAACATCCACGAAATGAGCGTGATGCGGAACACGCGATCATCCCGCGCGTAGCGCAAGGCGCGGAAGGGATGCGTGCCATCGAGAGCGGCGAGGGGGCGCGACGGAACATGCGCCAGGCAAAAAGCCGCCAGCGCGAACGCCCCGGCAAAAACGACGAGCAACCAGCGAAAATGACTGATGTGCGCGGACAGTGCGCGCCCGGCCAGTTCACTGAAAACAGCGGCCGCCGCGATGCGGACCATGAACGCGCGCGAAAAAAGTTTGCCGCGCTCCTGTTCGGGATAGTTCTCCTGATAAATTTGTGTCAGCAACGGGATGGCTGCGGAGGAAGCGGTCATCGCCAACACCGAACCCACCACGAATATCGGAAGAAATGGGAACAGAGCCATGAAGAGAAAACACGCGGCGCCAAGAATTGCCAGGCGTGATGTTGCGAGAGCCACCGGCCAACCCAGCGCGCCCACGCGACTGACCACGACCGGGGCGAGCATGAGACCGAGACTGCCGCCCGCAGCTACAAGTGCTTTGGAAAACGAGCCAGCTTGAAACCAGCGCACAGCGACGAGCAACAAAAAGGTCGTGCCCGCTGTTTCCAAGATTCCTGCCGAGACAGCGCGCCAACGTTCGTAACGATAAGTCAGCTTGGTGCGGCTTGCGTCGGGCATCGCACCAAGACTAAGTGCGGCGCGCGGGTCGGGCAAAAGTTTTCGCGTTATCCTGTCGGCGACCACGACCCACCCGCTGCCGGGTGTTGGAGTGGATCAGTTCTCGGCTGGTACGCTTGCCAGTGTAGCTCCTGGAAGATAAATAGTGAAGGTGGTTCCCCCGTTCAGCCGGGTACGCACGTGCAGCGCGCCGCCGTTTTCCTTGACGAGGCGCTGGACGATGTTCAAGCCGAGGCCCGTTCCTTGGCGCGCGTCCTTGGTGGTGAAATAGGGCTGGAAAATCTTGGGCAGGATTTCCGGCGGAATACCCGGCCCGTTGTCCCGCACCGACAGGCGCACCAGCGGAGCCCGGTTTTGAAAGTTTTCGACATTAAGCAACCGGGTCTCTGGTCCGTCTTTGAACGCGGTCAGATCGAGTGATTCGGGCAGCACTTCGCCATCAATGTCCACCTGATGGCTCTGGGGACAACATTGGAATGCATTGACCGTGAGGTTGAGCAGAATCTGGATGAGGTCGGTGCCATTGATTCTCACGCCGCTGTCCTGGGCGAGGGTTTGGACGTGAAACTGATTGTTTTGCAGGCTGGGGTGGACGCGGATCAGATGGCCAAGATCGGCCAGCAACTGGTTGACGCCCACGTGCGTGGCTTCGCCGGGTTGTTTGCGAAGGAAGCCGAGGTAGCGCCGGGAAATCTCGATGCAATTGGTTACCTGCCGGGTGATGACGCGAAGGCGGTCCTTGATGAACTCCAGGTCGTCGGCTTCCAATTGCGAGGCGTTGCCGATGCGCTGGGTCATGAGTTGTATGAACCCGGAAATGACCGTCAACGGCCCGTTGATGTCGTGAATGATGCTGGCGTAGATGTCGCCGCGGGTCTGCGCGATTTGCTCTTCAATCTTCTGGTTCTGGAGTTCGGACAAAAGTTGCTGGAGTTTTTCCGCGTTGTCGTGGATTTCGCTTTCCAAGGTGCGCCGCTGCATGGCGTTGGCGACGGCGGCGCGCATGGAAGCGATGTCAAAGGGTTTGTTGATGTAGTCGCACGCGCGGAGGCGCAACGCCTGGCGCATCGTATCCGTGGTTTCAAAGGCCGTCATCATCACGACCTCGATGGAGGGGTCCACGTATTTCAGACGTTCGAGCACTTCGATGCCCGACATGCCGGACATGCGAATGTCGAGCACCGCGACGTCAATTCGGTTGCGTTGCGCCAGTTCGATGGCCGTGGCGCCGTCAGCCGCCAGGAGCAGATTGTAATCGTCCTTGAATACGACGCGTAACGACTGGCGAGGGCCGTCCTCGTCATCCACAATGAGCAAGGTGCCCTTGCGTTTGCGTTGCAGCGGCTTTTCAATCACCGCCACCGGCTCGTCCATGATGCTCGCAGACATATTAGGTATTCAATCGGGCCGCGCTTTCCGGCCTTGGTTCAAGATTCCACTGACTGAGCAGGTTCACGGTAGCAGAATCGCCATGGCCCTCAAGTGGAAACACGCGTGGAGTCCTCGCAGCGCAATCAAATCCGCCCGATCACGCGTTGATTGTCTGCGCCGGATCCAGCGGCAATGAAATGCGAACCACCCCCGAGTGTCCGGATTTGGGCGGGACGATTTCAAGTTTGCCGTGATGCGTTTCGATGATCTTGCGGGTGACTGCAAGCCCGAGTCCCAGGCCCACGTTGCGGGTGGTGTAGAACGGTGCCGCCGCCTTTTGCACGGCCTCGGCAGTAAACCCAGTGCCGTTGTCCTGGACCTCAATCCGTAAGCCGGGCAATTCGCCCCCATCGGTTTCAGATTCGAGGCGCACGCCCACCTTCGGATCGGTCGGATTTGCCTGGAGCGCGTTGATCATGACTTCGGTTAACGCGTGCTTCAGCGCGGCGCGGTCGC
>CAZCZP010000165.1:6514-9014 GCA_964502895.1 uncultured Bifidobacteriaceae bacterium | reverse complement strand
TGATGCAGTCGAGCCAGTTCGCATGATGTTCCTTGCTGGCGTAAAGCCGCGTGTCACCATCCTTGAGCGGCTCCTGGAGAATCGTGTCGGGCCAGGCGCGAATGACACCACGATTGATGTAAAGCAGTCCCTTCTCGCCCTCGAAAATGCAGCCGTTGAATTCGTCCTTGTCGTTCAGGATTTCCATCGCCTGTTCTTTTCTGTCAGGAAGCAGGTCCGCCACTTTGATCTGCGGGCTGCGACATTCCACAACCACGCCGTTCGCGTACTTGTAGGTGATGCTGAACTTCGGTGGTGTTTCAAATCGCTTTTGAGGATCCACTTCGCCTTTGCCGTCAATTTCGACCGGGCCGGTTTCGTCCATGCCCAGCGCCCATTGAGCGATGTCGAGATGATGCGCGCCCCAGTTGGTCATCTGGCCGCCGGAATAGTCCCAGAAAAATCGGAAGTAGTAATGCACGCGATGCTTGTTGTAAGGGCGAAGCGGCGCGGGCCCGAGCCAGAGGTTGTAATCGAGCTCCGGCGGCGGCTCGGAGTCCGGCACGGCGGGTTCATTCGTCCAGTTCACTCCGACCAACCCAACCAGAACGCGTTTGATCTTGCCGAGACGGCCGTTGCGAATGTACTCGGCAGCCTGAAGAAATTTACTGTCGGACCGCTGCTGACTGCCGCATTGCACGATGCGGTTGGTCCGGCGGGCAACTTTCACCATCGCCTGGCCTTCAGCGATGGTCAGCGTCAATGGCTTCTCGCAATAAACATCCTTGCCGGCTTCACAGGCATGAATGGAAGCCAGCGCGTGCCAATGGTCCGGCGTGCTGACCACCACGGCGTCAATCTCCTTGCTCTCGAGCATCTGCCGATAGTCTTTGAACGCAGCACAGGGACGTTTGTTGGTTTCTTCGACGCGCTGCTTTGTCTTGGCGAGCCGGTCACTGTCCACGTCGCAAACGGCCACGGCATTCTTCATCAACGCGCGGAGATTGCTGCCGCCCTGCCCGCCCACGGCGATGAACCCGACGCGCACGAAGTCCGATGGGTTTTGTCCGCTCTGCGCGCGGGTGCGATTCAGAAAGACGTTGGGCAACGCCAGGCCCGCGCCAACCGCGAGCGAGGTCGTTCCAGTGGCGCGGAGAAATTCACGACGGGAAATGCGGGGTGTTTTCATGGAAGTTGTATGCGAATTCCAGCAGGCCATGTCAATGTTGCAAGACGGCGCGGAACATCCGACGAGGACCTCCCCGCAGTATTCAGGATGCCGCCGATCTCTTGACCTCGCGACAGTGGCGTGCTCTACTTCTGGCGGACAGGTCCGGGGAATGACATGGGCGATCTCGATCTCAATCAACTTCACGACGCGATTCTCAACGGCGAGGCAGACCGTGCGCGCGATCTAACCTCGCAGGCCATCGAGTCTGGAACGAGCCCGCTCAGCCTTGTGGACCAGTTCATGATTCCCGCCATGAACGAAGTCGGCCGCCGGTTTGAGGCCGAAGAATATTTTGTGCCCGAACTCTTGCGCTCGGCGCGTGCCATGAAAACTGCCATGGCTTTGTTGCGGCCGTTGCTCGTTTCCAACGGCACAAAATCTCTGGGCCGCATCGTGCTGGGCACCGTGGCGGGCGACGTGCATGAAATTGGAAAACACCTTGTCGCGGCGATGCTCGAGGGTGGCGGGTTTGAAATCATTGATCTCGGAACCGGCGTGACGCCCGACCGATACGTCGCGGCCGCGCGTGAACACAAACCTCACATCATCGGCATGTCGGCTTTGCTCACCACCACCATGCCAGCCATGAAGGCCACCATCACCGCATTGACCACCGCCGGTTTTCGGGACCAGATCAAAGTGCTCGTGGGCGGCGCACCGGTGACGGCAGAGTTCGCCCAGGAAATCGGCGCGGACGGATTCAGCAACAACGCTCCTGGCGCGGTGGCCGCCGCCAAACTCCTGCTCGGATTTCCGGCCACTCGCGCGCCCGGGGTTTATCTATGCACGCGGTAATTCAACGGTTGACGGGGCGTGGAGCCGTGGTAACCGACGGCGCGTGGGGGACGGAACTGCAGTTGCGCGGACTGGACATCGGCGCGTCTCCCGATGGCTGGAATTTGACGCATCCCGACCGCGTGCTGGAAGTGGCGCGCGCCTATGTTGCCGCAGGCAGCCAGATCATTCTCACCAACACGTTCGGAGCGAATCGAATTCGTCTCGCGGAAAATTCTCTGGCCGACCGCGTGGAGGAAATCAACCGGCGCGGTGTGGAGATTTCACTGAACGCCGCGGACGATCAGGCGGTCGTGTTCGCCTCGATTGGCCCAAGCGGGAAGCTCTTATTGAACGATGAGATCACGGTTGAGGATCTTCACGCGGCGTTTGAAGAACAGGCACTCGCGCTGATGCAGGCCGGCGCGGACGCGCTGGTCATTGAAACGATGTCGGATTTGCAGGAGGCCCGAATCGCCGTTGGCGCTGCGCGCAAGACCGGCCTGCCCGTCGTCG
>CAZCZP010000165.1:0-6414 GCA_964502895.1 uncultured Bifidobacteriaceae bacterium | reverse complement strand
GCCGGAAGCATTCGCCAGCTACGTTCCCGAACTCATCAACCTTGGGGCAAGCTTCGTTGGCGGATGTTGCGGAACGAATCCCGATTTCATTCGCGCCATTGTAAGAACCATTCGCAACCCATCTGCCGCCTGAACCATGACCAGTCGCGAAAGAATTTTTGCCCATCTCGCCGGCCAGCCGGTGGATCGCCTGCCTTTGATGCCCATCACAATGATGTTTGCCTGCGATCTCATTGGCGCGAAGTACCAAGATTATTGCACGGACTTCCGGGTGCTGGTTGAAGGACAGCTTCGCGTGGCGGAGGAATTTGGATTTGATTACGTCAACACCATGTCCGACCCCGCGCGTGAGGCCGTGGATTGTGGAGCGAAGGTCCAGTATTTTGAAAATCAACCCGTGGCTTTGATCGAAGATGAGTCCCTGCTCCGGGACAAGGCCACGCTTGCCCGACTCAAAATTCCCGACCCGCTCGGCGGAGGACGCATGACAAACGGCATCAAAGCCCTTGATCTCTACAAAGAAAAGGTGGGCACGGCGAAAATCATCGAAGGCTGGGTGGAAGGCCCGATTGCGGAAGCCGCCGACTTGCGCGGCATCAACGCGCTGATGCTCGACTTTGATGACGACCCTGCGTTCGTTCGCGACTTGTTCCAGTTCGTCGTTGAAATGGAATTGCGGTTTGCCCGCGAACAGATCAAGGCCGGCGCGGACATCATCGGTATCGGTGACGCTGTGGCGTCCCTGGTCGGACCACGAATTTATCAAGAGTTCGTCTTCCCGTACGAAAAGAAGCTGGTGGACGGAATCCATGCCGCCGGCGGCAAAGCCCGCCTGCACATTTGCGGTAACACGCGCCGGCTTCTCGCGGGAATGGCGCGGCTCGGCTGCGAAATTGTTGACCTCGATTCGCTCGCGCCGTTGAACGAGGCGCGGCAACAAATGGGAACGGGCCAGATTTTGTTGGGCAACTTGAATCCCGTTACCGTGCTGCGCAATGGCAATCCCGAAACCGTGACCAACGCCATTGCGGAATGTCATCGCCAGGCTGGCGCGCGTTACATCGTTGGCGCTGGCTGCGAAGTCCCGCGCGACACGCCGATGCAAAACCTGTGGGCGTTGTGTGAATACGCCCGGATCAGCCGACCGTGAAC
Source organism: uncultured Bifidobacteriaceae bacterium (assembly GCA_964502895.1). Taxonomy (GTDB): domain Bacteria; phylum Verrucomicrobiota; class Verrucomicrobiia; order Limisphaerales; family JADLHS01; genus WYBW01. The sequence continues at coordinate 5,262 of CAZCZP010000165.1, read as the reverse complement.
CGGCAACGGAGCGTTGACCTCACGGCGGTTGGGCGGGCGTCACGACGCGATAGTAACGGCGCGGGGAAGCGGCGATGCCCGGGTCGTTGATCAAGACTGCCTGGGTAGAGGCTTGCGCGGGAACGTCGGCCAGCTTCAGCCAACTCCCGGTCGTTAGTGAATCACGATATTGAACGGTATAGGTCAGCCCTGCCACCGCAACGAACGTGATGCGGAAAGTGGCCGGTGGCCCGGCGAGCCAATTCACCGATTCGATACGAAGCGGCTGCGAGGACGAATAAACGGTCATGACAAGATCGTCGTTCGCGACCAACGCTCCGTCGCTGGCGCTCAGCCGCAACACATAGGCGCCGCCCGTTGAAAAACTCGCACTCGTGCTCAACGCGTTCGCGTTGGCGAAGGTCACGTTACCCGGCCCGCTGAACTTCGCCCAACTCCAGGTCAACAAACCCGGCGCAACCGGTAAGGCATCATCGGTCACGCTCCCGTTCAAGTTCGCGCTGGCCGGAAGGGTGACGGTTTGATCCGACCCGGCATTGACTGCCGGTGATTGGTTTGCCGGAAACACCGAGCCGGTCAGTTCAAGGTCGAAAATGATGTCAGTGCTGTTGGAAACCACCTGGTGAATCTCGGCGGCGAGCACATTGTTGCCGTTTACCAGCAGCGATGAATTCACGGCTTGCGAGTAAAAAGTTGTTTCGTCCGCGCCGCCCACTGTGACCACGGCATTTGTCAGATAGCCGATGGGCACCGACGCAGGCAGGTTGTTGGTAAAGATGCCTGTGCCGTTGAGGTAAACCACCACCCCGTCGTCACGCTGGACGCTTACCGACAAATTCGTGTACGAGGCTGCGTTGGCGAGCACAAAGCTGCGGCGATAGTAAGTCGTGACATACCGATTGTTGGGGTCGGGACCGTAGCTGTTTGTCGTCGCGGGAAATTGACCGTTCGCGTCGCCGTAACCCAGGGGCGCGGGGCCGGCGTTCCACGCACTGTCGTTGAAAGCCGGCGAACTCCATGTCGTGCCTTGGTTGGATCCGTTGTCCAGGTATTTCCAGATGGAACCCTTCGTGACAAGCGTCGCAGGCAACGGGGTGACGGATCGCTGGAGGGTGATTGTAACGTCGTCGGAAACCTGATTCGTCCCGTCATCGGCAGTCAGGCGCAACACGAAATTCCCGAGCCCCGGCAGATTTACCGTCGCCCCCGGTTGGTTCACATCGTCAAACCAGACGTTGCCCGGGCCGCTGACCTGACTCCAAGTGACAACCAATGCTCCGGGAGGATTGGGCAATCCATCATCCGTCGCCGTTCCCGCCATCACGACGGCGAAAGGCAGATTCGTGACAGTGAACGAGCGGTCCAGTCCAGCGCTCACAGAAGGTGGACGTTCGCCGGCATTCTCAAATCCCGGCGAAGGGACACCGACGCTGGCGCGCCAATTGATGGGATCGTTGCCATAGGCCGAAGCCATGAACCGTTCGAGCGACGCGCCGGAGCCATCGGCATTCGTCGCCCACGGTGTCTCGTCATCGTAACGCACCACATCAACGTCAATATACGGAGTGAAGAATGTCCCGCTGTTGGTGTCAAAGTCGGGCTGGTCGGGACGTTGCAGGGCCAGATTTTCCCCGTCACCTTGCAGTGCCCCGGGATAAGGGCCGTAGATTGGCACGCTTGCGGGCACAGCGTAACGCGTCCGGAAGGTCGCCGGGTCAATCGCCACCAACAGCAGCAAACCGTTGGGTGCGATCTCGACACCGGAAGGAAAGGAATAGCCGACGCCATTCAACTGCCAGGTGTTGGTTGGCGCGAGCGGGTCGTAAAGTTTTACCGGAACGTTCGTGATGCTTTTCAACTCGATGAACTCGTCACCACCGGGGAGAGGATGGTAGTGGATTTCGTTGATCACCACCGGCCCGACTCGCGGCCCGACATTCGTCGCCCCCAGCGAATTCACCCGCTGGGCCGGATAATGCGCCTCGCCCGTGCTGATGACGTATCGCCCGAAGCTCACGCCATTCTGCGCCGCCCCAAAGGCGAAACCGTCCGAGTAGCCGGTCAAAACTCCGTTGCTGTTCGCAGAATAGAGATAGACTTCCTCACCGTGCGAATCGAGCAGGAAGCTGTTCGTAGCGCCCGGCACGGCATTCCAATTGGCCTCCGTAAAACTGATGTAGCTGTTGGCGAGAATCGTGGTGCCCGCGGGAATGCGAAATTTCTGGGGCACCGTGCGGCTGTCGGTCAGATACCAATTGCCGATGTTCACGTTCGTCGAATTGGGATTGTACAATTCTATCGTGTCCAACTGCGGCGGATCAGTGTGGGTCAGCACTTCGTTGATGAGAATCCTGGGAATGCTCACCGGCGCGTCGTCGGCGCCCGGGGAACCGCCGATCACGGCACTGGCCCGCCAGTTCAACGGGTCCGCTGGATTGGGATTTGAATTCGCGTTCACTGGCACCACGGAGAAACCCGTCCCATCCGCCGTCTGTGGCCACGGCGGGCGAGTGCCGTAGTTGACGGAGAAAATGGGAGCGCCGGTGACATGAGCCAGACTCAGCGTCTCGCCGCCGTTGGAAAGCCGATTGGTATAGACGCCGTCCACGCGGACGCCCGGATATTTGTTGGTGAAGGCAGACGGATTACTGACCAGCACGACAAAATTATTTGGGGCTAAAAATGTGCCCACGGGAAAAACAAACCCGATCCCGTTGGTGAACTGGACGCCGCTCAATTCAAGGCTGGCGCCAGTGACGTTTTTCAGTTCGATAAACTCGAATTCATCCCCGTCCAGATTGGTGGTGGCCGGAGGATGGTACATGATTTCGGTAATCAACAGGCCGGTGAAATTCTGGATGACGTAGAACGTCGCTTCCGTAAGCGCGCTCCACGTGCCGGCGTTGAGCACGCGCGCCTTGACGTGCGCGCTTTGGTTCAGCGTGACCGCACCACTGTAGGCAAGAGCGGTCGGGGAAATTCCGCCGCCACGCAGCCGCGGGTCCGAGCCATCGCGAGTGTAGTAGATGATTCCCGCCGGCGCGCTCATCGTGAATTGAAAACCGTTGGCGACGTTGCCGCCATATTGGCTGAAGGACGGCGCCGCCAGCGTGGGAAACCACCCCTTGGCTATGAACTGTCCCAGCACGATTCCGGGTCGCTGCGCAAAGTAGTTGCCATGGACCCGGTTGATTTCTGTGACCCAGTCTATGTTGCGCGTGCGCGGAGTCGCCCGCTTGGAATCGCCCCAACGGGCCGATTCGGCGACCATCGCACTGTAGATTTCGTTGCTGCGAGACAAGAAACGGGCGCGGCAGGCTTCGGTTGTCAGCGCGCCGCCGTTGTAAAATCGCTTTTGGATGCGATCCGCCAGCCGCAACCGGAATTCAGCGTTGGCGGTCAGCCGTGTGAAGATGTACTGCGGATTGCTCCGCGCCAGCGCGTTGGCCGCGCCTTGCTGGACCGGATCGCCCGCGGCAAACGGCCCCGTGCGATCACGATTCAACTCATTGTTATCGCCGATGGAAGATTCGTGATGCAGCGTGTGTTCGGAGTCGTGGGCAAAGAAGCGGAAGCCGCCGTACAGTCCCGTGCGGTTGCGCACCGCGTACATGTTGTTGGGATTATTGTTGCCGAGAAAGGCAGAAATGGGCGCGTCAATGTTGCCGGTAAAGAAGATCACCAGCATGTAATCAATCAGGTTGTCCACATCGAGCAGGTTCTCGTAGGCGGGATTCGGTGTGCCATCCACGTTCAAACCTTGCACGCGGAAGTAAGCTGTGTCGCTGGCGAACCCGTTGGTCGCCGCCTGCCACAATCGAGTCCACGCGTCCGTATTGCCGTCGGTGGCGAAGATCGTGTAACCGGCGCCCGTGTCCACTTTGACCACGTCGTAATCCTCCTTGCGCCCGCCAAAGTAGCTTTCGGCGTACGAGGCTTCCGGACGCTCGCAGGTGTTGAACACGCCCCAATAGTGGCCGTTGATGTAGAGGTGGTAAAAATCACCGCGTTCAGTGTGCTGGCCAAGGGCCAGTTGCGTGTCGCGCGAGAACTGGTCGCGCAAACCGATGCACCGGTAATCGCCCTCGAAACTCCACGAGTAATTTTGAAAGGTGCGCAGATCAAATCCGTCGAAGCTCTCCACGCCGCCTTGCTTTGCAAAGGCGGGATAATTGAGCTTCCCCGCGCCGTACTCGGTCCGAAACAAAATTCGGAACGCGTGCTTCGGATTGCCCGTGCTGCGACTGTATCCGCCCCGCAGGCGGATGCCAGCATCTATCTGAAAGCCGGGCTGGCCGTCGGAATGAATGAGTTCGATTGAAGCCGGCCGCTCCCAATCCACGCCGTCCTGGCTGGGATTGGCGTAAATCCCCGTGGTTGGATCAAACAGATTATCCAGCTCGGTAACAATGGAATAGGACGGGAGGGAGGCAAGGCTGTTGCTGATTAGTCCACTGTAAAGCGGACTGTTCACAATATCCGGGTCCATGCCGTAATCCACCACGTTCGCGCCCCAACTGCTCGGCCAGCCGATGGGCGTCTCGCCGTTGGGCGACTGACGGATCACGTCGTTGAGAAACAAATACGTTTGCGTGTCCGCTCCCGAAGGTTGGAATCCGGCTTTGAAAGCAGCCGCGCGCAGGACAGTGGTGCGGTTGATCGTGAGCGGGCCGCTGTAGGTAAATCCATTTACTAGTGAGGGAAGCGAGCCGTTGGTCGTGTAAATGATCGTCGCGTTGGCCGTGGCCGTCGTAATCACGAGGCTGAACGGCGCGGTGTAAATTCCGCGATCCGCGCTGAACTTGGTGTCCGAGACGAACGCGACGAACGCGCCGCTGTTAAAGCCGCCGGGCGTTGGTGTGGAAAAGAACATGTTCGAGGTGTTGATCACGCTGTATTCAACCAGTTCCGGCACGACTAAAAAATCGGTGTCGGCAGCGGATTGATTCAAACCGTGAATGGCCAGCAGATTGTTGCCCGCCTGCAAATTGATGCGAAAGGCGGAAACGTTGATCTCCTCGAAAACCAGCGCCTGCGCATTTTGATGCGGCGCCGTTGCCGTGGAATTCCACTGAGGGCTCGCCGGCGCGTTGCGGCGTGCGATTTCCTGATCGTTGAGATAGGCAATGAATCCGTCGTCGTACTTCATGCGCAACATGAGGGATTCGGTGGAAGGACCGCCGGCAGTAAACGGCAGGCGAACGTAGGCCGAGGCGTTTACTCCGGCCATTTGAGCTTGCACGTCCGTATTGATCAATGGCT
>CAZCZP010000164.1:0-9114 GCA_964502895.1 uncultured Bifidobacteriaceae bacterium | reverse complement strand
GGCCAGATGTTGCGCGGTTTGTCCTTCTCGAAACCGTTGGTGTCCGCGTAACGCGCAAGATCGAGCCAGCGACGCGCCCAGCGTTCGCCGTAATGCGGTGAGGCGAGCAGTTTGTCCACGAGCCGCTCGTAAGCGTCGGGAGAAGTGTTGTTCAAAAAACTGTCGGCCTCCTCGGGCGTCGGCGGCAGGCCAATCAAATCGAGATACAGCCGGCGGACCAATGTGTGCTTGTCTGCACGCGGCGAGGGTTTGAGTTTTTCCTTTTCCAACTGACCCAGCACAAAATGGTCAACAGGATTTTGCGGCCACGCTTTGTCGCGAACTTTGGGCGGGGGCGATTGCGTCGGTTTGATGAAAGCCCAGTGCGGTTTGTATTCGGCACCTTCGGCAACCCAACGCTTCAGAATGTCCTTTTGTTCTTGAGTCAAAGGTCGTTTCGCTGCGGGCGGCGGCATCAGATCGTCTTCGTTGTCGGTGAGAACGCGGCGCACCAGTTCGCTCTTGTCCGGGTTGCGAGGAACAATCGGCAATTCACCCGACTTGGCGGGCTTGAGCGCTTCGTCGCGAATGTCCAGGCGCAACTTCGCCTTGCGCGCTTCCTCATCCGGGCCGTGACACTTGAAGCAGTGATTGGCGAGAATCGGGCGGACGTCGCGCAGGAAATCAACTTTTCCCGGCTCGGCGGCGGCCAAGCGGCCGCAAGAAGCCCCGAGAACCAACCACCCTAGGGCAGCAAGCTTGTTCACACCGGTGCTCAACATCATAGGGCGAATTCGCCACGAGAGTACTATTCCAGTGTTGGATCGCAAAGTCCGATTCGGACCGACCGGCCGACCGGCCTACCTTTTTACCCCGTAACGCGCCTCGAACGCAGGGTCCGTTGGGCGAGGTTGAGTCGGTGCGGCGGCCGGGTTGGCTGCGGCGGCCGTGCCGGAGTCCGGAACGGATGCCGTGGCCGTAAAGATACCCGCGACCACGGTTTGCTCGGGGTCAGGCAGAGCGACAAAGATTTTGCCGGTGACTTCACCATCGCTGATCTTGCCCAGTTCGAGTTTCATGGCATAACCAGTGGGGAAATTCTTTTGGGTGGGCGCGAATTTGGGATTGGTTTTCCAGCGCTTCGAGATTTGCGGCACGCTCGCGCCTTTCATGTCTTTGGTCACTGTCCAGGTGTGACCCCCCAATTCTTCGCCGGCTTTGAGGCGAAGATAGACAAGTATTTCCCGGTCCGGGCTGGGGCCCGTGCCTTGTCGCAGGCTCAACACGGGTGTCGTCCCCGCGTAAGTCAGAAGGGCTGTCTGCACGGCGAAATTGGTGCCAGAGATTTTCCCATTAGCGCGGCCTTCGGGAATTTTGGCCGAGTTCAAGTCGAGCGTCCAGACGGCCGGGATCAGGGGCAAATTGGTTGCCATTCCGCTTGCTCGCGGTTTGCTGTCATCCGGGTCGTCGCCATCCATCATGGCGCCACCATCCGAAGCACGGCCTGCGCGTGGCGCGGTTGAACCGCGACGGCCAATCGGTTCGATGCGCCCGTTCTCGGTCGCGTCGAGGACTTCATAGAGATTAGCGATGTGTCCGACCTGGCCGCCGTCAGAATCCGCTTCAACGGCGCGGCGTTTCTCGTTGACCTTCTGCTGGTATTCGCTCAGCCAGCCGTACCCGAAGTAGCCGCCGACTCCGGCGGCAATGACCACCGCGCCAATGATCGCCCATTTGAGCGGCCCACCGGATTTTTCTTTTTTGGCCGTGTAGTTGCGATAAACCGGGCCGGATTTGGCGGGAGCGGATGCGCCAGCGCTTTCTCCATGTTGCTGGCGGCCGAGTGCGAGTCTGGATTGTCCCGAAGCAGGCGGAGGGACCTGGGCGGACGAGCCGCGTACTTGCGTGGGGGCCGCCCGCATGGGCGCGGGTGGCGGCGCAATGGCCGCGCTCTGAGGCACGGGTACGGTCAAATTGTTCTGGCAGGAGGGGCATTGGATTTGATGCCCGCCCCAGAGCTCGTCGCACTTGATGCTTTGATTGCAGTTGGGGCAGGAAAACTTGATCTCGGCCATAAGTCGCGCAGTTGATTGTCCAGTTTGCGGTCCGCCCCCGGCTTCGCGCCGCGGCGTGAACTCACGCTTATTTACAGCACCGAGGGAAACGCGCGTCAAGAAAATGCCGAGTTTGGCGCTTGTAAATCGGGCTTTGGATTGACTTCGCCGGACTTCTTCCGAAACTAGCGCCCGTGTCAGAATTGTTATGGTTCGTTGCTCATACCAAGCCGCGGCGGGAAAAAAAACTGGTGGATTATTGCCAGCAGCAAGGCTTTGCAACCAGGCTGCCTTGCTACAATTCGGCGCATAAGTATCGCGGCAAGACGGTTGTCTTCCAAAAACCGCTGTTCCCCGGCTACGTGTTTCTTCAACTCGAATCCCGCCAGAAGGAAACCGTCCGCCAGAATGATCACGTGGCGAATCTGCTTGAGGTCTTCGACCAGGAAACCTTCTACCACCAGTTGAAAGATATTCTGTTGGCCTTGGAATCCAACCTGGACGTGCGGCTGGCGCCGTCCATCGGCGAAGGGATGCGCGTGAAGATCAAGTCGGGGCCGTTGCAGGGTGTGGAAGGTGTCGTCGAACAGCGTTACGGGATGAACACGGTTTTGTTGCGCCTTGATTTCATCAACCAGGCCGCGGCCGTGAAGGTGGACGCGGACAAGCTGGAGCAAATTTGAACCAGCATCGAAGCGAGGTTGTTGCGGGTTGTTGCTGAATGTCTGGGCCGAGGATTACGGACGGGTTTGTCGGGTTTCAGTCCTCATTAAATGGCTTGCGCAATCGCACTCCGGTCGGGTTAAGTGCGCCGTCCCGCAAAGCGGGAGCTCATGAGCAAAATGAAAGGCATCATCCTCGCTGGCGGCGCCGGTTCGCGGCTGTATCCGCTGACGCTGGTGGCCAGCAAACAACTCCAGCCGGTTTACGACAAACCGATGGTGTATTACCCGCTCACGACGCTTATCGAGGGGGGCATCCGGGAGTTGTGCCTGATTTCGACTCCGCATGACTTGCCGAGGTTCCGCCAATTGCTGGGCGACGGCAGCCGCTTCGGGCTGACGATCGAGTATCGCGAGCAGGCCAAGCCTGAAGGGATTGCGCAGGCGTTCCTCATCGCCGAGTCGTTCATCGGCCAGGACAACGTGACGCTGATTCTGGGAGACAACATTTTTTACGGAGGCGACGTGTTTTCCCGGGCGTTCGCCGACTTCCGCGACGGCGCGACTATTTTTGGCTATCACGTCAACGATCCAGAGCGTTACGGTGTGGTGGAGTTTAATACCGCCGGGCAGGCAATTTCCATTGAGGAGAAGCCGAAGCGGCCCAAAAGCAATTTCGCCGTGCCCGGACTTTACATCTATGACAACTCCGTGGTGTCCACGACGAAATCGCTGAAACCCTCGGCGCGCGGCGAGTTGGAAATCTCCGACTTGAACGTGGCGTATTTGCGGCGCGGCAATCTGCGGGTGTTTCGATTGACTCGTGGTTTCGCATGGTTGGATGCTGGCACGAGCAGCAGCTTGCACGAAGCCAGCGCGTACGTGCAGACCATTGAAAAGCGGGCCGGTATCAAGATCGGCTGCCCGGAGGAGGCCGCGTTCCGCAATGGATTTCTGGGATTGCCGCACTTGGAGGAACTCATCGCTCGAATGCCCAAGTGTGAGTATCGCGAGTATCTGGAAAAAGACGTCATCGCGGAGGCGCGGCGGCTCGCATGAAGGTCACGCGGTGCGACATTGCCGGGTTATTGATCATCGAACCGAAAGTGTTCGGCGATGCGCGGGGCTTTTTTCTGGAGACGTGGAACGAGCAGCGTTATCGGGAGGCGGGATTGGACATGCGTTTCGTGCAAGACAATCTGTCGTCGTCGCGTCGCGGCACTCTGCGCGGACTGCATTTTCAGAATCCGAATTCACAAGGCAAGTTGGTGTGGGTGATCGAAGGCGAGGTGTTCGACGTGGCCGTGGATTTGCGGCGGGGTTCGGCGACGTTTGGCCGCTGGCACGGTGTAAATCTCTCCGCACAGAATCGGCTGCAGTTTTTCGTCCCGCCGGGTTTCGCGCACGGCTTTGCGGTCCTCAGTGAATCGGCCTTGTTCGCGTACAAGTGTACGGAGTTTTACTCGCCCAAAGATGAATTGACGTTGCTTTGGAACGATCCCGCCGTGGGCGTTCAATGGCCGGTGAACGAGCCGGTGCTTTCGGAGAAGGACAAGAAGGGCCTGCGTTTGCATGAGCTTCCGGCAGACCGGTTGTTTGCGTAATTCATCACGATGAAACATCCTAAAATCTTGATCATCGGCAAGAACGGCCAGGTCGGCTGGGAATTGCGGCGCGCATTGGCCCCCGTCGGCCAGGTGCTGGCGGTGGATTTTCCGGAGATTGACTTGACGGATGCGGCCGCTGCGCGCCGGCTCGTGCTGGAAAATGGACCCGCTGTCGTCATCAACGCCGCGGCTTACACCGCTGTGGACAAAGCAGAGATGGATACGAAGACGGCACAACTGATTAACGGCGTCGCGCCGGGTGTGCTGGCCGAAGCCGCGAAACAGGCGGGCGCGCTGATCGTTCATTACTCGACGGACTACGTGTTCGACGGTACGAAGACCACTCCTTATGTGGAAACCGATGTGCCCAATCCGCTTGGCGCTTACGGACGAACCAAGCTGGAAGGTGATCTGGCGGTGCGCGCTGCCGGCGGCAACCATCTGATTTTCCGGTTGTGCTGGGTTTATGGCGCGCGGGGGCAGAATTTCTTGCTGACCATGCAACGGCTGGCCCGTGAGCGAGAAACGTTGAGGGTGGTGGGTGATCAGTTCGGCTGTCCGACTTGGTCGCGCCTGATTGCGGAAGCAACGGCCCTGGCGCTGCGGCAGGCTTTAGCTGCCCGAGATGTGAACGTGTTCACTGGGACGTATCATCTGGCGGCAAACGATTCAACAAGTTGGCATGGGTTTGCGGCGCGCATTGTGGAGTTGATGCCCGAAGCTGAACGGCGATGCCGTGAAGTCACGGCCATCACCACGCCGGAATACCCGACGCCCGCAAAGCGTCCGGCCTACTCGGTGCTCGATTGCGGCAAGTTGGAAAAAACCTTCGGCCTCAAACTCCCGGATTGGGAGGAAAGTCTGCGACTCGTGCTCGATAAATCATGAAACTGCTCGTCACTGGCGGAGCCGGATTCATCGGCTCGAATCTGGTCCACCACGTAATTGACCGTCCGGAAGTGGAGCGTTTGGTCAATCTCGATTGCCTCACGTACGCCGGCCATCTGGCCAATCTGGAAAACGTGAGCCGGCATCCGAAATATGTATTTGAGAAAGTGGACCTGCGCGACAAGTCGGACGTGCTTCGAGTGGTCGAGCAACATGCCGTTACGCATGTGATGCACCTGGCGGCGGAGTCGCATGTGGATCGTTCCATCACAGGCCCGGGCGACTTTATCAGCACCAACATCGTCGGAACATTCAATCTGCTGGAGGCATGCCGGGGATTGTGGAACGGCAATTTTGCGGGCAAACGCTTTCATCATGTTTCCACGGATGAGGTGTACGGCTCGTTGGGCGCGACGGGCTATTTTACCGAGACGACTCCGTACGCGCCGAACTCGCCGTACTCCGCGAGCAAGGCCTCCAGTGATTTTTTGGTGCGGGCTTATCATCACACTTACGGTGTGCCGGCGGTGATCACGAATTGCTCGAACAACTATGGCCCGTTTCAGTTCCCGGAGAAACTCATCCCGGTGGTCATCCAAAACTGTCTGACTCGGAAAAGAATCCCAGTCTATGGCGACGGCCTGAACGTGCGGGACTGGCTTTACGTGCGCGACCACGCGGAAGCGCTTTGGCAAGTCCTCGCGCGCGGCAAAGACGGAGAGACTTACAACATCGGCGGGCACAACGAATGGGCGAACATCAGGATAGTGGAGTTGATTTGCGATCTGGTGGACGAGTTCGCCCCCAACCTTGGTGGCAATACGCGGACGCTCATCACTTTCGTCAAGGACCGCCCAGGCCATGACCGGCGCTACGCGATTGATGCGACCAAGATCCAGCGCGAACTCGGTTGGTCGCCCGCTCACACCTTCGAGACTGGTATCCGTGAAACGGTGCGTTGGTACCTCGATAACCAGACCTGGGTGAAGACCGTGCTGAGCAAGCCGCAGTAGTGGGTCGCCTGGCCTGCAAGCAATAAAGTGTCTCACAATAGGTCAAAACAGATTCATGTCAGACAAAAATCACCCGGACACAAGCGACTGCAAACCGCCTGACCGGTTTCCACGCCGCTGAACCCACCCGCACAAAAGCCTGTGTAAGACAATCTTGCGGCCCAGGTCGACGGCGCGTCCTTGCAAGCCCTCCGGATCGTCCAGAACGTTTACACGATGTTATCTCGATTGAGGCGTAGGGCACGATGACTGCTACTTTTCTGGCTCATGGTAGTTGCCATCATAGTCACGGCGTGGGTTTGCTTCTCGACGGTCCTCTGTCTGGCGTTGCTGGGTGCAGCAGCCAGGATTCCCCGAAGCGATGTTCAAGTTGCGCATAGCGACGAGTCTTCGAGCCTTGAGTGGAATCCCGTTTTGGAAGCACGTTGCGCCGCCCATTAAGAATCGTTCATCGCTTCGCCCGTCTCGCGGCCTGGCGACAAAAACGGCTTCTTCTGACCGCGAGGACGCGGTCACTGTCTCCGGCATTTCATTCACTGTACGAATGTGAAAATGTTTCGCGTGAAACTGGAACTGTCTCCATGATTTTTCGCGGCCTTGCCTGACAGCGATTGAGTTTGGGAGGCGTTTCTCACATCCTGCCAAACGAAATGCCTGAATCTGACGCGAGTCAAACTCCGACTCCCCGGCGAACCGCTCGTTGGTGGCCGGGGATTCTGATTTTTTTCGGGGCGGCGGTTGCGATCGCCTGGATTCGCGCGCAGACCGAGTGGCCGTTTCAACAACAAAACCTCACGACGGCTAAGGTCGCCGTGGTTGCTGTTGCACTGCTTGGACTGTGGTGGCTCATTTTTTCCCGGACATCCGCGAGACTGCGCAGGGGTGTGATTTTTGGTGTGGCCGCCTCGATCGCGGTGAGCACGGGGCTCTTTCGCATCCGGGGCGTGAGTGGAGACCTGGTTCCAATCCTGGAATTCCGTTGGGCTCGAGGAGTGTCATTTGAGTCTCCAACACCGCTTCCCGCAGCCAACGTCTCAACGGTTGGCGACCCCAACGGCGTGGCGAATTCCTTTCCTCAATACCTCGGCCCGGAGCGAAACGGAATCCTGCCAGGCCCTCGTTTCGATACGAATTGGGCGGTAAATCCCCCGACAATTATCTGGCGGCAAAAGGTTGGCGCCGCATGGTCCGGATTCGCGATTGTTGGCAATGTTTGCGTGACGCAGCAGCAACGCGGTGAGAATGAGTGCGTGGTGGTTTATGAGTTAGCAACGGGAAAGCAACTCTGGTTGCACGCGGACAAGGCGCGTTACAACACGGCCATCGCGGGCGAGGGACCGCGCGCTACGCCGACGATTTTGAGCAACCGCGTCTTCACTTGCGGCTCAACGGGCATCTTGAATTGTCTCGACCTCGCCACCGGCCGGCTGGTTTGGACGCGCAACGTTGTCGCCGAATCCGGCGGGCATATTCCGCAATGGGGACTTACCAGTTCGCCACTGGTGGCGAATGGTCTGGTGATCGTTCACGGCGGAGAAAATGCGAAGCGCTCCTCTTTCGCATTTGATGCTGAAGACGGAACACACACGTGGTCTGCGGGAGAATACGATCCAAGTTACGCATCTCACTCGATCGCGACGCTGGCGGATGTCCCGCAGGTGCTGGCCTTCAACCATCGCCGCATCTCGGCGCACAATCCGGCTACGGGCGCGTTGTTGTGGGAACACCCTTGGGGCAATGGCAACGTTGTGTGTTCCTCGCCGGTGCTGGTTGGCAGCAATCGAGTCCTTTTTTCCAGCGGCTACGGTTACGGAGCAGAACTGTTGGAGATTTCACAAAATGCCGAGGGAACTTTTTCCGCGGAACGCCTGTGGAAATCTCCGCGCATGAAGGCAAAGTTCGCTCATCTGTTCGTGCGGGATGGCTTTCTCTACGGGCTGGACGACGGCGTGTTTGCCTGTGTGGATTTGAAGGATGGCTCGCAACGCTGGAAGGAAGGACGCTACGGCCATGGGCAGGGATTGCTGGTGGACGATCTCTATTTGCTCATGGCCGAATCCGGCGAACTTGTCCTGCTCCGTCCGACGCCCGACGCGGCAAACGAACTCGCGCGCTTCCGGGTGTTTGGCGCCAAGACCTGGAATCCCATCGCGGTTGCTGGTGAACTTGTATTGGTGCGCAACGATCAGGAGGCCGCTTGTCTGCGATTGAGGCTCGCGCCCTGACTGGACGTTGCTGGGTTGCGCCACTAACTTTCGCTGCCGAACCGTATGACGCCATATTGGTCAGCTTTCGTTGAATTGATTCAAACGCCGTTCATGCACCTGGAACTGGTGTGGGGCATCGTGCCGCTTTACTTCGGATTGCTGCTTAATGAAATGACGTCGACCAAGGCGAGCTTCCGCACGGCGGTTCAAACTGGATTCAGTTTTCTCTGGGCGGGCGCGCAGTGGCTCTACCCCTATTTCAAGGCACACGCCTCTGGCGGACCGCGGTTGGAGCTGGGTGCGATGCTGCCGATCAATCTGCTGGTAACGTTTCTTGTCCTCGCGATAGGACTCGTCGCCTTGATCAGCGGACTCCGGCGCAAGTATCCAAAATACTGCGCGTTCCTGGGCTACACCCGATTTGCGAATTATTTCATGATCGCGATTTTTCCCATCCAGGCGCGCTATCTCAAATGGACCTGGGAATACCTGATCGCGATTGTCGTGTTCGCCATTCCCGTGTGGCTCGTCCTCCATTTCGGCTTGATGCCGATTCGCAACCGGAAGTGAAACAAGCGACCAGCCAGGCTACGCCGCGCTGTCCTTTTGCGACTTCCCAAGGCCAAGCTTTTTTTCAACCTCACCGAGTCGCTTGAGCAAATCAGGCAAGTGACGCTGGGCAACAATCTGGCGTTTGATGTCTT
>CAZCZP010000163.1:0-9149 GCA_964502895.1 uncultured Bifidobacteriaceae bacterium | reverse complement strand
CCGGCTGCTCGGCCAGCAATTGCCGCAGGCGCTCGCGCGCCAGCAGTTCGTCGTCCGCAATCAAGGTTCGCACTTTCATAGGAAATCGTTGGCGTGGGTGGAGTGGTTGCGGGTCGCTCCAGACAAACAGCGCGGCGTTAACCGATTGGACGCCCAGTTTCCCCTCACCCTGCCCCTCTCCCCCAGGGAGAGGGAACAGCAATCGCAGTCCCCTTGTTCCGCTGACGACTGCCAAGCGTTTGACACGCTCCGATTCACGAACGGCCGACGAACGGTTCTCCCTCTCCCCAAGGGAGAGGGCCGGGGTGAGGGGAAAGAAGGCTTGAACCAGATGCTTCGCGCCCACACGTTTGGAGAAGTTCTCTTGTCGTCCTTCATCGGTTTGAGCCTTTCAAAGCTTCGACTCTTCTTTGGCCAGGGTTGCTGAATTTTCGGTCCCTTCACGAAACGGAATGGTCAGTTCAACGCGCACGCCGCCAGCGTCGCCGCGCCTCAATTCAAAATGCTGGGCAGTGCCGTAAAGTTCCCGCAACCGCGCCCGGGTATTCGACAGGCCAACGCCTTCTTTGATGGTGCCGTTCCCGCCGAGTCCTCCGCCATTATCACTGACGACCAGCGCGAGCGTGCTGTCCCGGCGTTGGGCCGACAATTCAATGCACCCGGGCCGGGCGCGCGGCTCGATGCCATGCCGGATGGCATTTTCAACGAGCGGCTGCAAGATCAGATTCGGCACCTGCGCTTCGAGCGTGTCGGGGGCGATATTCATCTTCACGGAAAGCCGGTTGCCGAACCGGATTTGTTCGATGGACAGGTAGAGCTTGAGTAATTCCAGCTCCTGTTCCAGCGAAACCTCCTGCGTCTCGGCGCCGGCCAGCGCAGCGCGCAGCAGGTCACTGAGCCGCGCGATCATGCGGTCCGCGGCTTCGACATCCTTGTGCATGAGCGAGGAAATCGAATGCAGCGTGTTGAACAGGAAATGCGGGTTCAATTGCATTTGCAGCGCCTGGAGCTTGGCTTGCGCGAGGCGCTTCTCCAACTCGGAGGTCCGTAATTCCCGCTCGCGATAGCGGCGGTAATAATCGAACGCGTGGCTCACAGCGACGATGACCCAATAGATGAGCAGGTTGAAATGCCAGGTCTTCACCAGGAGCGGCTTGAACACGTCCTGAAAAGCGACCTCCTGGGAAGCCGCGTGGCTTTGCCATAGTCCCACCCAGGCGCGGACGATCATGTAAGCGAGCGAGAACAGGACGCTCGCCAACGCATGAGTGGCAAGGCTGCGTCCCCAGCGGCTTCCCTCCAACCGAAACCGCCGCGCCAGATGGATAACAGGAATCGAGAGCAGCGCGAAGACGTACCAATCCGCCAGCGCGTAGTTAACGGCCTGCCTCCAGCTTACCTCCAGACCGGCTTTGGCGCTCGAAATGTAAAACTGGCTCGCGAATGAAAGCCCCAACAACGTCCAAAAACAGAAGCCGAGCAGATACCGGCTCCATCTTTTTTGCATGAGGCTTTCGATTGTCATCTTCGCGACGCTTCAATAAGCTTTCCGAGTCTTAACAAATCCCATATGCCAAACCAATTCCAAACTCCAAAAGCCAAAGGCCAAAGAATGAAGCCTGACGCCTTTGGCTGTGGGCGGCGGAAAGTCACGAGCGCCCCCAATAGTGACTCCCCCGCTCCTCAAATGGGAGAGGGCGGGGCGAGGGGTGGGAACCGCCGAGAGCCTCGAACCGCGGAAATCCCGAACGAAACGTCTGAGGCGCTTTTTTCAATCTTCCACCCGTCACCCTTTATCTCTCCCCATGAACATTGGGAACATCCAACATCCAAAATCGAACGCCCGACATCCGAAGAATGTGCGAAGGGCGCGCCATTGGGTGTTGAATGTTGGGTATTGAACGTTGGGCGTTTTCCCTCGGTTTCTCGTTTTCGCTCTTTGAGCCTTCGGTTGCTCATCACGTTGTGTGTATTGCCGCTTGTACCTCAATTCGCCCCGGGCGCTTCCGAACGCGGCGAAGAAATCTCGCCGGCGAAATTCACCGAAGTCTCCAAGCAAGCCGGCATCAGCTTCGTCCACAATAACGGGGCTTACGGAGAGAAGCTGCTGCCCGAAACCATGGGCGGCGGCGTGGCGTTCTTCGATTTCGACAATGATGGCCATCAGGATTTGCTCTTCATCAACTCGACGTACTGGCCCGGGCACATTCCGACCGGCAAACAGCCCACCAGGATGGCGTTGTATCGCAACGATGGCAAAGGTCGGTTCACCGATGTCACTGCGGGGTCCGGCCTGGACGTGAGCTTTTATGGAATGGGAGTTGCCGTTGGCGATTACGACAACGACGGGTTCGCAGATGTTTTCATTACCGGCGTCGGCGAGAACCGGTTGTTTCACAATGACAGCAAAGGCAAGTTTCGCGATGTCACACAGGACGCTGGGGTCGCCGGCAATTCCGGTGACTGGAGCACGAGCGCGGCCTGGATTGATTACGACAACGACGGCCGGCTCGATCTCTTTGTCTGCAATTACGTTCGTTGGTCGGCTGAATTGGACCGCAGCGCCAATTTTGAACTGCCGCAAATTGGCCGCGCCTACGGACCGCCGCGCAAATTCCAAGGCTCCTTCCCGTTGCTGTATCGGAACGAGGGTAACGGAGAATTCCACGATGTTTCCGCGCAGGCTGGCGTTCAGATCAAAGACCCGGCCACCGGCTTGCCCATGGCCAAGGCGCTCGCCGTGTCCCCGGTGGACGTGGACAACGATGGCTGGATGGATTTGGTGGTCGCCAACGATACGGTCCAGAATTTTTTGTTTCATAACGAACGCAACGGCACCTTCAAGGAAATCGGCGCCCGCTCGGGCGTGGCTTACGACGCTTACGGTCTTACGCGCGGCGCGATGGGAATTGATTCCGCGCGCTTCCGAAACGACGACGCGCTGGGCATCGCCATCGGTAACTTCGCCAACGAGATGAACGCCCTCTACGTCGCGCAACGCGATTCGCTCGTGTTCGCGGATGAAGCCATCAAGGAAGGGGTCGGGCCGGCGAGCCAGAAACTGTTGAAGTTCGGTTTGTTCTTTTTCGATTACGACCTCGATGGCCGGTTGGACGTCCTCACTGCCAATGGCCATCTCGAACCGGAAATTAACCGCGTGGATTCGCTCCAACAATATCGCCAGCCCGCCCAACTTTTCTGGAATCGCGGCGGGAAGAAGGGGACGGGCTTCGAGGCCGTACCTGCGGACAAGTGCAGCGCGGACATTTTGAAACCGATCGTGGGGCGCGGCTCGGCCTTCGCCGATATTGACGGCGACGGCGACCTGGACGTTGTGCTGACACAGATCGGTGGCCCGCCGCTCGTCTTGCGCAATGACACGCCTCGCGGCCAGCATTGGCTCCGGCTGAAATTGACGGGCACGAAAAGCAACCGCGACGCGATTGGCGCGTGGATCAAAGTGCGCGCCGCGGGTCACACCCTGTCGCGTCAGGTCATGCCCACACGTAGTTATCTCTCGCAATCCGAACTACCCGTAACGTTCGGACTCGGCAAAGCCGACAAAGTGGAGAGTGTGGAAATTCTTTGGCCCAGCGGAACAAAACAAAAAGTGTCGCCGCTGATTGATCGCCTCACCACCATCAACGAAGCGCAGTAAGCCAGGTTCGATTATGCACCAAACGAGCACCGACCATTATGTTGAACGCGTGGTTGATCTACTCGACCCGTCGCTCAATCAAATTCACAACCTGAGCCTCGAGGAGGCGCGCCAGCGAGTCCTCTCCGGCCAAGCCGAAGCCGTCCGCGCCATTGACGGCTCGTTCGCGCTGCTCGCCCGCGAGGGCAAGACGGTTCGCATGGCGCGCTCGCTGGACCGGCCCATGCGCTATTTTCTGGCGAAACGCGCCGAAGGCCCCGCGCTCATTGTGGCCGACCGCATTGACACCATTCACAACCAGCTCAAGTCCGAAGGCCTCGGCGACCAGTTTCATCCCAGTTACACCCGCATGGTCCCGGCGCATTATGTGGTGGAGTTGCAATTGATCGGTTGCCCGGACCCCGATCCGACCTACACGCGGTTCTTCACCCCGCAACGCAATGCCTTCTCAGGAGACTTGGACGAAATCGGTCGCAGCTACATTGGCGCACTTGCCAATGAAATCGCCAAATGGTTGAAGGGCGTTGCTGCCAACGAACCCATCGGCGTGGCCTTTTCGGGCGGCATTGACAGCGGAGCGGTTTTCCTCACGACCTATCACGTCATGCGCAAGCTCGGAATCAGCCCCAGCCGTTTGAAGGCATTTACCTTGAACCTCGGTGACGGCCCTGATTTCGCCCAGGCCCGTGAATTTCTTGAGTGCCTTGGTCTGGCCTTTTTTCTCGAACCGATCGAAGCGGATCTCAGCTCGGTCAATGTCCTCGATACGCTCCGCGTGGTGGAGGATTACAAGCCGCTCGACATTGAATGCGCGACGATGGGCCTGGCGCTTTGCCGCGGCATCCGCGCCCGCTATCCCGATTGGAAATATCTCTTGGACGGTGACGGCGGCGACGAAAACCTCAAAGACTATCCCATCGAAGAAAATCCCGAACTGACCATTCGTAGCGTCGTCAACAACCTGATGCTTTACCAGGAGGGTTGGGGCGTTGGCCGCATCAAACATTCGTTGACCTACAGCGGCGGATTGAGTCGCAGCTATCTGCGCACTTACGCGCCGGCGCGGCACCATGGGTTTCACGGATTCAGCCCGTTCACCCGGCCCAGCGTGATCGAAATGGCCGAAGGAATCCCATTCACATCACTCACCAGTATGTCCGTGGAAAAACTATATGCGCTCAAAGGCGAAATCGTCTCGCGCGGCGTCAAGGCGGTTGCCGGACTCGACATGCCGGTGTTTCCCAAACGCCGATTTCAACATGGCGCCGTTCCTGTCGAGCGGCTGCGCGAACGTCTTTCCGGGCGCGAAACCGACTATCGCAAACAATTTCTGGCGCTCTACAACTAGCACGTGGTTTCAACGCTCCCACAGCGCGAGTCAACGTCCTGGATCACCGCGCAACGGCCAGCGAGGTCCGCGAATCTCGACCCTTTCAAACCGCACGCTTTTTTCCTCGAAGAGGAGCGCGACGATTCAGGGCGAATCGTCCCCACCGCCACCATCTTGCTCACCAACAAAGAATGTCCCTGGCGTTGTCTGATGTGCGATCTCTGGAAAAACACTCTCCCCTGCACCGTGCCCGCGGGCGCAATTCCGGCGCAGATTGATTCCGCGGTGTCGCAGTTAGAAACCTGGCCTGGGCAGGTGAAGCTCTATAACAGCGGCAGTTTCTTTGACGCCGCCGCAATCCCGCTGACCGATTATCCAGCCATCGCCGAGAGCGTCAGGTTCGCGGAGCACGTGATTGTTGAATCGCATCCGCGGCTGGTCGGTGAAAAAACTCTGCGGCTCCGTGATTTGCTCGCCGGCTCGCTTGAGGTTGCCATGGGGTTGGAAACCGTTCACCCGGATGTGCTCCCGCGCCTGAACAAGAAATTCAGTCTTGCTGACTTTTCACAAGCCGCTGAATTCCTTCTCGCCAACCAAATCGCCACCCGCGCCTTCATTCTGGTGAATCCCCCGTTCCTGAGCGAGGAGGAGGGAATCGAATGGTCGGTGAAATCGGCCGACTTTGCTTTCGATTGCGGCGCGGAGGTGGTTTCGCTGATCCCAACCCGCAGCGGCAACGGCGCAATGAACCGGTTGTTGGAATCGGGCGAGTTCGTTCCGCCGCGCCTCGGAACTCTTGAAACGGCGCAAGCGCAGGCACTGGCCCTTCGCCGGGGAAGAGTTTTCGCCGACACCTGGGACGTGGAACAATTTTCTCAATGCCGCTCCTGCCTGGAGCAACGGCGACAACGCTTGCACATCGCGAATGTGACCCAGCGAGCGCAGCCAAAAGTGGAATGCCCGGCGTGCGGCGGACGATGAGCAGGCAACATTTTCAAATCGTAGTGGTCGGCTCGGGATTTGCCGGCTCGCTGACCGCGATGATCGCACATCGGCTTGGCTTTTCCACCTCGCTGATTGAGCGAGGTCGGCATCCTCGTTTCGTCATTGGCGAGTCCACTACTCCCCTGACCAATCTGCTGCTCACGCAAATCGCGGACGACTACGACCTGCCGTTCGTCCGGCCACTCCGCAAATGGGGATCGTGGCAGGAGAAGCTTCCGCATATTGGCTGCGGGTTGAAGCGCGGTTTCACTTTTTACCATCATGATCCGGGCAACGCGTTCCAACCCGATCCCGGTTTGCGGCGTCAATTGATGGTCGGCGCCAGCGTGAACGAAGCCAGCGCCGACACGCACTGGTATCGGCCCGATTTCGATCACTACCTGGTCCAACAGGCGGAAGCCCTGGGCGTGACGTATTGGGACGAAGTCGAGCTCTCAAAAGTGGATGAAACACCAGGCCGCATTCTTTTGGAAGGCGACAGAAACGGAAAGCCCGTGCAACTTTCCGCCGAGTTCTTGATTGATGCCACCGGCCCGCGCGGATTCCTGCATCGCGCGCTCGGCCTGCCCGAGAAACCGTTTCATCTGCTGCCGCCGACACAGGCGTTGTTTTCACACTTCACCGGGGTGGGTCCGCTGCCCGATGCTTTTCATGCCGATGGACTAACTCCTCCGTTTCCACCAGAGCACGCCGCGGTGCATCACGTATTTCCGGGCGGTTGGGTTTACGTCCTCAAATTCAACAACGGCATCACCAGTGCCGGTGTGGCCGCGACGGATGCCGTTGCAAACGCTCTCGATTTCCGATCCGGAGCGGCGGCGTGGCGACGGCTGCTGGAGCGACTGCCTTCGCTGGGCGAAATCTTTGGACCTTCCAAAGCCACAATGCCCTTCATCCACCAGCCGCGCCTGGCGTTTCAAAGCGCAGTCCTCAACGGCTCGCGCTGGGTGATGCTGCCTTCGGCGGCGGGAGTCATTGATCCGCTTCTCTCCACTGGATTTCCCTTGACCCTGTTCGGCGTCGCGCGGATTGGACGATTGCTGGCGGACCACTGGCGTCGTTCCACGTTCCCGGCCGAACTGGAAGCTTACGCGCGATTGACCGCGCTCGAACTGGAAACCACCGCCAGCCTGGTGGGTGCGTTGTATGCCGCGATGGATCGCTTCGATTTATTCAAACAGTTGAGCCTGCTCTATTTCGCTGCGGCCCATTTCTCGGAAACCGCCCGGCGCTCCGGCCAGGCTCAACTCGCCGACTCCTTTTTGCTTTGCCGCAACGAAAGCTTCTCCTGTGAGTTGCGGCAAATCTGTGAAGCGGCCACGCGACCAATATCCGGGCAAGGCGTTGCGGAAATCTCGGAACGAATCCGCGCGGCGATCAAGCCGTTTGATTTGCTTGGGTTGACGGATACTTCCCGTGGTCCGTGGTATCCTGCGCTCGAACCTGAACTTAAAATCAAAATCGAACAGCCCTCGCTTCATTCGGCTGCCAGTCAACCAGCGTGAATCTTCCGCGGCGGAAAGTCAGTGGAAGGCGTGGCCACATTTGTTACAGTGCGACCGGCCAATGAAGCCTCGAAAGAAAAAATCTCCGCCGCCGTTTTGGCCCGCGATCCTTGTTGTCGTCGTTTGCGTTGCCATAGCGGTCATAATTACCACGCGCAATGGCGGCGATTCGCGCTCACCGACCGTCAACCCACGACAAGCGGACGGCGACAAGGCGTTGCCCGCACCCATCACGAACGGCCAGTTAATCAGCTTGGTGGCGACAAATCAGCCGGGAGTCGCAGATGACGAGGACCGTGTCGCCGCGCTGGTCGACGAGGGGAATCAACTCCTCGCTCATGGTCAATTGATCGAAGCCGCGCAAAAGTATGAGCGAGCCGTGGCCATGGCTCCCGATCAGGAAGACCTCCATTACAACCTGGCCATCGCACTGGCCCGGCTGGGCAAGTCGGAGGACGCCAAGAAACATTACGCGGAGGCGCTGCGCATTTTCCCGGATTACGCCGAGGCCCACAACAATCTCGGCAACTTATTGATGAGCGAGAGCAAACTCGACGAGGCGATCGAGCGATTTCGCGAGGCCATCAAGAACGCGCCTGAGAACGCTTCGTTCCACAATAACCTGGGGACGGCTTATGGCCGCCAGCGAAAAATGGCGGAGGCAATGAGCGAATTTGAAGCAGCCATCAAACAAAGCCCAACTTACGTGGAGGCGCGGGTAAACCTGGCCAACACTTTCCTCGCCATGGGTCGGGTCGAAGAAGCCATTGCTCAACTCAGCGAAGCTCTGCGCCTGAAACCGGACTTCACACCGGCGCTGCAAGCGATGCAGCGCGCCCGCCAACGGCAGAATCCCCGGCCACCCTGAAGAAACTACTCGCTGACTTCGAGTTCACGCTCGTTCGTAGCCAGGTCTTTCGTCACCGTCTTGCCGGCCGGCCAGCGAATCCAAACTCGAGTGGGAGTTTCGGAACCGCCCATGACTTGCACCGCGCTGTCCTGTGACAAGTAGCCGCTCCCGGCGTGAACCTCGCGGACGGGCCCGGCCTTTTCCCCAAAGAACAGCCGGATCGCCGCACCGATTCCTGCCGGGTTGGATTCACGACCTTTGAGGCGCACGCGGTAGCCCGGTTTCGCGCCGACGTTGCGATATAGCTTTGTCGCCGCGCCGTTTTGCGTCACGACCAGGTCCACGCGCCCGTCGTGGTCGTAATCGGCCAGCGCGCAACCCCGCTGTTCGCCGTACACTTTCACACCGCTTTCCTGGCCGCTCACCGGCGTGAAGTTGCCCGCGCCGTCGCCTTTCAGCCAAAGTCCGCGTCCGGCGTCGTAGCGTGAAGTGTCGTGCATCGTCGCAAAAAAGTTCTGGGCCAAAAAAATGTCCTCGTTTCCATCGCCATTGAAGTCGCCCACCGAGATTCCGAATGCCGGAGCAAACTGGGCCTCACGCGGCAACGGCTTGGGTTCAAAATGATCTCCGCGATTTAGAAAGAGAGTAGATTCGAGCCAGTTTGCCTCCAGTAATTTTGCCTTCTTCAACGGCTCGCCGAACAGTTCCTCAACACTGGCCTCGGCGTACGCCTTATGCGTCTTGATGCGCTCGCGCAGCGTCGGGAGACCGCGGCTCATGATGTCGAGCGGTTGCTCGGGG
>CAZCZP010000162.1:0-9182 GCA_964502895.1 uncultured Bifidobacteriaceae bacterium | reverse complement strand
AGGAGCGGGTCGAGAACCAGGTTGCCGATTGTATTGACTGAACCGAGCGTGGCGCCATTCGTAGCGAACAGGCAGCTCCAAGTTGGCGAAAGATTTGCCCCCGTAAGCCAGCCGGTGAGCATGACACAGCGAGCGCCCGGCCCGGAGGCATGCAGAATCGAACCCGAACAGACCAGCGAAGAGCCGCTCCCGTAGAAGGAGCTGCTCTCGTAGATCAATGCGGCGGTTTGGTTCGTCGAAGCCGCAATCGTGCTTTGACGCAACGTGGCCGAACTGCCACCGACATAAATCCCATAAGAGCCCCGGTAGTCATGCACGCGACAATTCACGACTTCGACCCCGCCGGCTTCATAAAGTGAAATCGCGTCGCTGGCGGTGTTGGAAACGCGGCAGTTTTTGATGGTCAACCCGTCGGTCCCGTAGTCCCACGAACCGTCGAAATTCACGCCGTTGTTGCCCCCCTTGAGCCAGAAATTCTCGAGTTGAATGAACCGGGCGCCGCCGTTCAACGCGAAACATGCTCCGCCATTGGTGCCGCGGTCAACAATCGTCGCCGGCTCGCCGTTTGACGCGATTACGCCCACGAAGCGAATCGGATTGCCGTTCGTCCCTCGATCCAACTGCGTCAAATGAACATCGTTCGTCACCGCATAAAGCCCCGCGTCAATCCAGACCGTGTCCCCGGCTTGGAGCGTGTATCGGTCAACGATGGCTTGAATCGAACGTTTGGGCGTGGCGGGCGTCAAGCCGTCGTTGGCATCGTCACCCGCCGCCGTACAATACTGATCGCCGGACGTGACGCCGTCGTTCACGTAGTAATTGGCCGAGGGCGATTCACCCGCCGGGAGGTATGCGTAGAAGCTGCCGCCGAAGAATGGACCGGTCAGCGGCAACGCGATTGACGCGTCGTAGGTCGTGCCATTGTGCGCGATCTGAAAAATGCTCAACAACCCCACGTCCTCGCGGCTGCTGTCGTCCACCTTGATCCACCAGCGATTGGTGATCGAAGGCGGCAGGAATGCGGACGCGTCCGTCAGGTCCGCCGCCATGTCCGCCGTGAGACTCTCGCGTTCCAAGCCGGTCAGAATGACTTTGCTCCACAGCGGACTGGTGGTGTTGCCGACGCCAATCGTGATGGTCACGTTGTCGTAGTTGTATCCCCAGAACGAATGCGCCAGCTTGAAGCGCGCGACGGAAGTGGGCTGGTAATTTGCGCGGGACAGCATCAGGTAAATGTCCGACCCAAACGCTTGAACGAAGTCGAAGGAGACCCATGCGAATCCCTGGCTGCCCCAGCCAATTCCGCGCGAGTTGACGATTTTGAAACCGCCTTTGCCGCCGAACGCTGCGTTGTCATAACCCACCGCCGTCAGCGCCTGGCTCGAACCCAGATAAACGTCTTCATCCGCCGGCATGTTGTAGAAATAGTTGGTCGCGTTGAGCCGCTCAAAAAGTCCGGGAGCACTGGCGTTCGGACGAAAGACGGGCACCTCCAGGACGCAAATTTCGCCGGCGGCCAGCACCGTCTTCATGGCGTCAATGATGCCGGGCGACAACCCGTCGCCCAGCAGCGCGTAACTCTGAATCCGAAACGGAATGGCGTTGCTGAACGCCGCGTAGCTCGGCCAGGACGAGTTATCCGACTCGATATAAGGCATGTCGGCCAGGGTTGCGCAGCCCTGATCCGCCAACAGCGGGAGGAGTTCGGCGAAAGTTGCGCCTTCGTCGAACGGCGATACTTGATGGTAGAGAAATGCGGGACTGAACTGATGGCTCGGCACACTGATGTCCCAACCGCGCGTCCTGCCTTCCTGATAGGTCTTGCAGTAATAGGCCAGCGCCCAGGCGTGGCTGGAATTCTGACTGCCTTGGTCCGCGGCGGGCGGCAAGCCGGGGCTGTTATCCACGGCGGGAGGCAGCGGCTGGCCAAAGCAGCGTGGCGGGCCAACCATGACACCCACCGCCAGAGCCAGTGCGCTTACGGCGGCAAGCGACCGGGTTGAGAAGCAAAAGGAGCGGCACGGATTAAAGCCCCGGCCACGGACGGGTGTGGGCGACGAGGATTGAGTGTGTCCTTGGTGGATGGTCGTTTTCATACTTCTACAGGGGTCGGCTTGTTTCAGTCTTCCGATTCCGTTGCTTACCTAATCGCAAAGCGCGGCAAAGCTGTTTCAGGAAAAGCGTTCTCTTCCTGGATTCGAGATCAATTAGAGCCGTGCTTGGACCCGAGTGCGAGTTTCGCCGCGGCTTCGTCGTAATCCTCGTGCAGCCCAAGCTGGCCGAACGCCGCGAGCTTGAGCCGCAGGACCATCGGTTCGTCGGCGAACTCAGGCGGGAGCGTCAGCAATTCCGCCAGCGTGTCGCCAACGCAGGGGCTTTCGGCGGTCAGGAATTCGTATGCGCGCGTGATCTTTTCGGCCGGCGCGTTCGTCGGTGTCCCGTTGGCATCTTCGAGAGTGCGGAAGGTGTGGTCGCCGGCGGAAAGGGGATTTCCGGTTTCCCGAACCACGATGCGATACAGCCCCTCTTTGGCTAGTGGCCGGCCTTTCCAAGCTTCCACTTTCCCAAAGTCCACCGGCGATACGACGCCGCCCAATTGCCAGGGAGGCGTCGTCTTGTCGAATTCATCCGTGATCGTGAGGTCGTAAGTCTTGCCCGGCTCGGTTTTCCAAAGAACCAGCGGCGTGAGACTCCGCGTCGCGCCGCGCGGCGAATAGAGCGCGATGCCCTGCGTGTCGCGCATCACCGCGAGCACGGGGGTCCCAACAACTTTTTTGAGCGGACCGAACAGAACGGTTCGCACGTTGCGTCCGTTCTCACTGCGCGAAGGCGGGGAAAGGCGAGCCAGCCCCATGCGTTTCTCCAGTTCGGCGGCGCTCAGGCGTAGCGGGCCTTCCACCGAAAGCGAGCCGCCGGGCGCGAGAACGCGAGCGCGGCTGTCGCTGGGCAGATTGATCTCATCGCCCTCTTGCAGTGCCACGGCCAACGCCGGCTCGAGCCGATTTCCCGCGCGGATGATTTCGGGCCGGCCTTTGTCCGCAACCAAATAGGCCAGCGTTTCGCGGTCGCTTCGGTCTCGCACAAGAAGAAGCGCGCCGCCGACCAGCAGCGTTGTCGCAATGATTCCCGCCAGCACGCGCCGGGCGTTCAACCCAGCCCAGAGGAGTTGGAAAAAAGATGTCTCCTCCGGTCGCTGACGGCGTTGGGCTGAAAACTGTTTCCGGACGGCACTCTGTAGTTCGCCCAGGCGGTATTCAGGGAATGGGGCGGGCGGCGGCTCCAGGCTCCGCGTGGCCGGGCCGAATTCGCGCAGCGCTTTCCAAGCGGTTCTCAGTTCGTCGAACTCCGCGCGGCGAGCCGGGTCCTGCTCCAGAACCGAATTCAGAAGCGCCAGTTCGCCCTCGGAGGCTTCTCCGGCCAGCACTTTCGAGGTCAGAATGTCAAATTCCTCATTCGTCATGTTGTCACCGTCAATTGAATCGCAGGAACGCGCGCAACTCTTTCAACAATCTGGGCGAGCGCTGGAGATTGACGCGGACACTTTGCAGGCCGCGCGCCAGCCTGGTGGAAACCGTCCCCGCGGGCAGGCCGGTTTTCCCGCTCAATTCGCGGATCGTGAGCCCGTCCAGGTGATGCGCGATCAGCAGTTGCCGCGTCGTTTCATCCTCGGCCGCGAGCGTCTGGTGCAGAAGTTGGAGCAACTCCGCGGCGTCGCTTTCGCTGAGCGCGCCGTCCCGGGTCTGGTCCGGCAATGGAGGTTCCTTTTCGCTTTCGGTCGGAGCATCCAGATGGAGACCGATTTCGGGACGCTTGGCGGCGGATTTGCGGCGGGCGAGCGAAATCGCCTGTCGGCGTGAAATCGTCGCCGTCAAGGCTTTGAGTCCGCCTTCGGAAGTGACTGAGGCAATGCACGCCACGAGCTGCGTCAACGCTTCGATGGCGACATCCTCGGCCTCATCGGGAGTCAGGCCGGCGCCGGCAGCGAGTGCGGCGTGGTAAGCACAAGGCCAGAGCGCGTGAAACGCCTGCGTCCAAGCGCGTTCATCACCCTGCTGCAGCGCCTGCAAGTCGGGAATGGTATCCGACATCGTTGGGCCCTTGCCTTCCGTGAAGCAACCCGGCAGCCGCGAGGCTATGCCCAAATCCGCTCCCGGGCAATCCAATTCCTTGTCTCGCGCCACTCCGTCAATGTTCGCTGTTGCTCCGCGAGAACATTCGTCTATAAAAGCACCGAACCTTCCGACGAGGACATGCGATTGCCCCGGTCAATATTGCCTTTCTGCCGGCCGGGCTGGCGGCTGTGCCTGTTGCTGTTCGTGTGCGGCCGGTTGCTCGCTGAAGGCCAGGTGACCGGAGGCAATGATGAGCTTGCCTGGCTGGAAAAAGAACTGGCCGGTTTGAAGGCTCAGGGCAAATTCGCGGAGGCGATTCCAGTTGCACAAAAAGTCCTGGCGTTCGCGGAGAGCACTCACGGCTCGAATAGCTGGCAAGCCGCGCGGTGCCTGAACGATCTCGGCGTGCTCCACAGTGAGACCGGCGACCTGGCTCAAGCCGAACCCCTGCACTTGCGCGCGCTGGCCATTCAGGAACAAACCCGCGGCGCCGATCATCCCGACACCGCCGGCACGCTCAACCACCTCGCGCTGCTCTACACCGAGCAGGCGCAATTCGCCAAAGCCGGGGAAACGTTCAACCGCGCGATGAAAATTACCGAGGTCGCGTTGGGCACCGACCACGCGGACGTGGCGGCCATCTTGAACAACTTTGCCGTGCTCTACCAGAAGACCGGGGATGCCACCAACGCGCTGGCCTGTTATGAACGCGCGTTGGCGATTCGGGAAAAGCGCCTCGGCCCGGAACATCCCGACACCGCTCAGAGCCTTAACAGTCTCGGCTCGCTGCATCGCAGCCTGAGTCGTTTCGAGACGGCGACCGCGATGTTCGAACGCGTGCTGGCGATCAACCAAAAGGCGCTCGGCCCGGGTCATCGCGAAACCGCCGCCACTGTTTTCAACCTGGCGACGCTCTACCAGTCGCGGGGAGATTACGCCCAAGCCGAAACCAATTTTCTCCGCGCGGTCACCCTGACCGAGCAGGCTTGGGGAAGCGCTCACGCCAACACGGCTGAGGCGTTCCGCAGTCTGGGATTGTTCTACCTGGAAACGGGCCGTTACCCGCTGGCGGAAACCAATCTCAATCGCGCGCTGGCGATTGCCGTGTCGCGTGAAGAAACCGAACCGCTGGCCGCCACGGCCATTCTCAACAATCTGGCCCGGCTCTACAAACGCATGGGCGATTATCCGAGGTCTGAAGCCATGAGCCTGGCCGTGCTCGGCAAACAGGAAAGATTCTTTGGAACGAACCACGTCAATCTGGCGGGAACCCTCAACGGGCTGGGCTTGCTCTACCGGGAAACCGGCGACTTCGACCGAGCCGAGGCGGCGCTGACCCGCGCGCTGGACTTGAAAGAGCGCAACCTGCCGCCCGAACACCGCTCGCTTGCTCTGAGCTTGAATAATCTCGCCTTGCTCTACCACGACAAGGGCGACTTTGCCCGCGCCGAGGCGATGTATCAGCGCGACCTTGCCATCTCCGAAAAAGTTCTCGGCCCGAGCCATCCCGAGACTCTTTCCACCGTCAATAACCTCGCCTCGCTCTACGTGGCCCTCCGCGATTATGCGCGGGCCGAGCCGTTGTTCCGCCGCGTCCTGGAAGCACGCGAGACCAACGCGCGCACCGATGCCGCTTCCGTCGCGGACGCCCTGAACAATCTGGCCGGCGTGCATCACCAAACCGGGCGATACGATCAAGCCGGTCCGCTCTACGAGCGTGCGCTGCAAATCCGGCTGGATACTTTCGGCACCAATCACGCCGCGACCGCGCAAAGTCTGCAAAACCTTGGCATGTTGCACGCCCGCCGCAGGACCTTCGACCAGGCCGCGCCACTGGTGCAACGCGCTTTGGGCATCCGGGAAAATCTCTTTGGCCCCAACCATCCCGACGTGGCCAACAGCCTGGAGAACCTGGCCGACATCGAGCAACACCGCGGGAATCCCGCGCCGGCGGAGGCGCATCTGGATCGAGCGCTGGGAATTTACACCAACCTCTTTGGCCCCATTCATCCGCACGTGGCGGACTGTTTCACCGCTCTGGCGCGGTTGAAGATTGAATCCCACCAGACCAACGAAGCGCTCGCCTTCGCTGTGCGGGCCGCCGAGGTCCAGGAAAAAACCCTCGCCAACGTTCTCTCGTTCACCTCCGAGCGACAACGGCTGGCCTATCAGGAACGCAGCGACCCGTACGCGCTTTTCGCCACGCTCGGCAGTGCACGGTTGCTGGCGCAGGCGTTGTTCCACAACAAAGGCATCGTGCTGGACTCGTTGCTCGAAGACCGCCAGCTCGCCGCTTCGGTCACCAACGTTCAGGCGCGTGAATTGAACCGGCAGCTTCGCCAGGCCAAACAGCTTCTCTCACCTTTGCTCCTCGCTGGGTCCAGGGATAACTCTCCGGATGCCGTGGAGCGCCGAAACGTTGAGAGGGAAAAGCTGACCGCGCAAGTGGAACGCATCGAGGCGGCGTTGGCGCGGCAATTCGTCGGGCTGGGCCAGGCGCGCCGGGCATTATCCGTGGAAGTCGAACAAGTGAGGCAAGCCCTGCCGCCGCGCTCGGCGCTCGTGGAATTCGTCCGCTACGAGCATTATTTTGGCGCCGACCGCACCGAGCCGCGCTATGGCGCCGTTGTCCTGACCGCAGCCGGCGAACCCGTCTGGGTCGGCCTCGGAGCCGCGGCGGCCATCGAAAGGAACATACGCCTCTTCCAAAGCCTGATGCGTGGAAACGCCGATGATGCCGAGTTGGAACGCGTGTTGCAATCGCTCCACCGGCAAGTCTGGTCGCCCCTGAGCAGTGTGCTGCCGCGTAGAACGAAAACCGTCGTGCTAAGCCCCGACGCAGAGCTCAATTTCGTCTCGTTCGCCACGCTCCTGAATCCCGCAAACCAGTTCCTCGCCAGCGAGTTTTCGATTCGCTACGTCGCCAGCGGGCGCGATCTGCCGCCCGGAACGGCGGGGACGAATTCGTCGCGCAGCCTGGTGATTTGTGCCAACCCCGACTTCGGCGCCGGTGTCAACCTGGTCACGCCGACTGAGGCGGCCCTTGCCGGCTTGCGCTCCGGCGAGTCGCGCGAGTTGCGCGGCCTGACTTTTCGCCCGTTGCCCGGCGCGGAGAACGAAGCGCGCCAGTTGCAGGCCAGGAGCGGAAGCTTGGGATTCCGCGAGGTTGTCGTCCACTTGGGCAAGGCCGCGACCGAAACAGAACTCAACCGCGTGGCGTCGCCATTCGTGCTGCACTTGGCCACGCACGGTTTTTTCCTGCCCGGGCCTGGTTCAACACAGTCGCGCAGCAGCGGCGGGATTGAGCCTGGGAACACGACAATCCTCCCGAGCTTTCAAGCCAATCCGATGCAACGCAGCGGGCTGGCTTTGGCCGGTGCGCAACGAACTCTGGCTGCCTGGGCCAGCGGGCAAACCCCCGCGGCGACCGACGACGGCATCCTCACAGCCGAGGAAGTGGGATGTTTGGATTTGCGCAACACGTGGCTCGTGGTGGTCTCCGCCTGCGACACGGGCGCGGGCGAAGCGCGCGCGGGCGAGGGCGTGCTCGGCCTGCGACGCGGTTTCCTCCAGGCCGGCGCGCAAAATCTGCTGCTGACCCTCTGGCCGATTGACGACCAACAAACCACCCGCCTCGTCCTCGATTTTTACGCCGCTGCCTTCAAGACGGGAAACGCGCCTCTCGCGCTGGCCAGCGTTCAAAAGGACAGGCTGGTCCTGCTGCGGAAGGAAAAAGGGCTTACCGCGGCGTGCCGGGTCGCCGGCCCGTTCATGTTGAGTTTCCAGGGCACGACCCCGGAGTAATGGAGTAATGCGCTGGCGCTGGCCGCGTGTTGCCGGCGTTGCGGCCGCGTGTTTGCCAAACATCGAGGCTCGTACTGGGCAGGCAGGGTTTGACGCGACGGGCTTTTCCGTTAGCTTGCTCTCGTATGTCAACGGCCACTCTTTCGACAAAGCGAAAAGCCTGGACGGACGCGGAGTTGGAAGCCCTTCCCAAGGACGGGCACAAGTACGAACTGCTCGACGGAGAATTGATTATGAGCCCCGTGCATGCGAGTCATGGAGATATTTGCAGTCGCCTGCTCATTTTGGTCGGGACTTTCATTCAACAACACAACCTGGGCAAGATTTATGATTCGAGCACCGGCTTTCGGCTAGAAAACGACTTGTTGTTGAGTCCGGACGTTTCGTTCGTCAGCCGCGCGCGCCTTAAGAAGATACTGATCGCACCCGACAAATTTCTCCATGGCGCGCCCGATCTGGTGGTGGAAGTCCTTTCGCCCGGCGACCGGATGACCCAACTGAACCGCAAGCTCGATCATTATTTTGAGCACGGCACAAGGCTGGCGTGGCTGGTGAATTGGCGAAAGGAGCAGGTCCACATCTATACGCCCGACAGCATCGAAGCGTTGACCGGCCCGAATGACATCCTGACCGGCGGCACCGTCCTGCCCGGCTTCAAGTGCAAGTTAAGCAGGATATTCCGCCCGAGTTGAAGGCAACCTGCGACGCTTCCATTTTAAGGCTGACCAAAATGACGCCGGCGCGGCGGCGTGCCATGGCGGAAACGGAAGGGCAGAATTCTTATCCGCCAGAATTCTGTTTCGGGCCGGGCCGCCGGAGGAAGCGGCATTAAACTTACCACAGCACCACGCTCACCAGCTACTCCAACCCGCTCGCTTTGCGCGCCCGCTTGAGGACTTCGGTTGCTTTCGCCCGGGCTTTCGCCGCACCGCCGCGCAAAACGTCATGGACGTAATCCATGTTCGCCACCAAGTCCGCGCGCTTTGTTCGCGCTTCGGCGAAGTAATTCCAGTAGTGCTCGAACAACGCCTTCTTCAAATCACCGTAACCTAGACCGCCGGCACGCAGACGATTTTCCAAATCCGTCGCCACCACAGCCGGCGCGACGAGCTTCAAGATTTGGATGGCAAGATTTTGTTCCGCATCCGGCTTTGGCTCCGCGGGCTGGCGGCTGTCCATCTTGATGGCCATGATTTTTTTGCGCAGCGCCTTTTCGTCACCGAAAATCTCGATGGTGTTGCCGTAGCTCTTGCTCATCTTCTCGCC
>CAZCZP010000161.1:0-9212 GCA_964502895.1 uncultured Bifidobacteriaceae bacterium | reverse complement strand
CGCGCGGACCAGAAGCCCATCCAGATCGTCGCGATGACGGTGGCGGCGCTGAAGGTGAGAATCCATGGGTCAATTGTTGCAAGGATGGGGGTCATGCTTTTCTGATTTGAAAGTGGGAAAGTGGGAAAGTGGGACGGGGAGAAACCAAAATTCCTGTTGGCTGGTGAAATCTCACCTGCTCACTTTCCCACTTTCTCACTTTCGGCTTCATTGGCTGGCAGTTCTCTTGAGCAGCCAGACTTCGGGGCGGTTGCCCATGTTCACCAACTTCCCGAGGATGCGATCGCAAAGCCGATGAAGTTCGCGGCCTTCGGACTTGGTCAGGTATTCGCAGTCCACGGCGTGCATGACCCAAACCTGAGTTTCGGCGGCTTCCCCTTCGGCCTCGTTAAGTTTGTTCACGAACGCCGCTTCATATTTCCTGCGACGCCAGGCTTCAGCGATCATCGCTCCAACTGCCCGTGACGCTCGCCGGCCTTGATCAGTTAAGGAATACGTTTCCTCTTTTGGAAAGCGCTTGGAGACGTGAAAGAACTTCTGGGCCGCTTCCCGCGCAAGCTGAAACACTTCCAGTTGCCAGTGATGAACAATTTTTGATTTTGCTGCCATACAGACTGGCCCCCACTTTCTCACTCTCCCACTTTCCCACCTTCGGGCTTGCTCACCTCCACGACTTCCGCCTCCTCCAACGCAATGGACCGTTTGATGAAGAAATACGAGATGATCCACACCGCAGGAAAGAAACCGATGCCCAAGAGAAACCACGTCAGCGTGAAACCGAAAATGCGCCGGGCCATGAACTCCGGGAAAAAGTAGTTGGCCAGCGGCAGGCCGAGCAGCACAACCAGAAATGCCAATGCACAGGCGATGGAGAGCTTGAGTTGTTTGCGCATCAGCGAGTGCAGGAATTCCTCACTGTGCATGTCGAGTTTCTTGGGCGCTGGTGTTTGCATGGAACGGGCCGTGTTGTAACGGACGAAAGCCCGGATTCCAAGCACCAACATTGGGCTAACATTCCAAGCGACTAAAGTCCAAGCGGCTTGGAAGATTGGAGATTGGCTTTTTACTTTACCTGCAACACGCGTTCGATTTCCGCATAGTCCTTCACCACGCGCGTCGCTCCCTTCAACTCGTGCGCCGGGTGCGTGTTGGTAATCGCGATCACGCGCATGCCCGCAGCGAGACCGGCTTTGACACCCGGCTTGGAGTCTTCAATGACCCAGCAGTCGGCTGGCGCGACCTTCAGTAATTCCGCGGCGCGTAGAAAAATCTCGGGGTCCGGTTTGCCACGTTTGATTTCCGACGCGGTCACGGTGGCGGAAAAGAACCGACGCAAATCCTGAAGCGAAAGCACGGCTTCAACGACGGGCCGCTCCGAACCCGAAGCCAGTCCGAGCCTGCAAACTCGTGAAAGTTTTTCCACGAGTTCACCCAAGCCGGCAAAGATGGGTTCTTCGCGGCGGATGATTTCCAGCACGCGCTCGCGTTTCATTTCAAGCAATTGCTCCAACGTCTGCGCCGGCTTGTGTTTGTTGATGAAGTCCTGCCAGACTTCGTAATCGGATCGTCCCACGTAATTGTCCCAGTCCAGACCGTGCGCCCCGCCGTGGCCGATTTCGCGAAGCACTTCAAAAAACGCGTGCGCGTGGCGCGGCTCGCTGTCCACGATGACGCCGTCCATGTCGAAGATCACTGCCTGATAATCCCTGTCGTTCATCCCCTGCCCTCCTGGTTTGTTAAAGTCTTGTATCGGCCAATTCCAGCAACCGGTTGAATTGTTTCTTGTCCAGCGGCGAGACGGACAGCCGCGACTGCCTAACGAAAGTCATTTCTTTCAGGATTTTGTCCGCCTTGATGCTGGACAATGCGACAGGCTTGGCCAGCGGCTTGACCGGAGCAAGATCAACGCAGGACCAATCGCCCTCGGTCGCCGTCGGATCGGGATAAGCGGGTTTCACGACTTTGGCGATGCCAACGATCTCCTTGCCCTCGCCGCTGTGGTAGAAGAACACAAGGTCGCCTCTGGCCATCGCGCGAAGATGGAGTCGCGCCGCAAAATTGCGGACACCGGTCCACGCGGTCTGGCCGTCTTTCACCAGCATAGCCCACGAATAGGATTCAGGTTCGGATTTCACCAACCACCAATTCATGCAGGACAGTTTGCGCGGTCAGTCCGACAAGGTCACGCGCGAACTTGGCCAAGGGAAAACTCTTGCAAAAGCCTCTCCGGACGCGAAGGCAAGATGAAGAAAGATTTATGTTTGTCACTCGGTTCGGAATCTGGCGCCACACCTTTTCTTGCCTGAACCGATTCCATGCGCGAGAGTGTTGGCCTGTTATCGGTCGAATGATCCCGGCGAAGATATGAATTTGTCGTTCCTCCGCACGCTCGGCGGCGTCCTGATGACGCTGTGTTGCTGGGAATCCGCCGCCTCAGTGCTCATCAACGAAATCATGTATCACCCGGCATCGGAAGATGTCCGCGAAGAATACATCGAGCTTTACAACAGCGGCGCAACCAACGTGAACTTTGCCGGCTGGCATTTCAGCAGCGGGGTCGAATTTACTTTTCCCGACATCACGCTTGTTCCCGGCGGGTATCTGGTCGTCGCCGCGGACGTGGCAGTTTTCACCAACAAATATCCCGGTGTAACGAACGTCATCGGCGGCTGGGCTGGCCGGCTCAGCAACAGCCGAAATGACATTGACCTGGATGACGCCGCGGGCAATCGCGTGGACAGCGTGGCCTACGCGGATGAAGGCGATTGGGCGATTCGGTTGCGCGCGCCGCCGCATCAAAACCACCGTGGTTGGACTTGGTTTGCCGAACCTGACGGGCTTGGCAAATCTCTGGAGTTGATCAATACGAGTCTCCCGAATGGCGAAGGCCAGAATTGGGCCGCGAGTTTTGCAACCAACGGAACGCCCGGTGCGTTGAACAGCGTGCGGCAAACGAACAGCGCGCCTTTGATCCTAAACGTGACTCATCTACCGCCGATTCCGCGCTCGCTGGACAACGTCCTGATCACCGCCCGCCTGGTGGACGAACGCGCGACAAATCTCGCCGCGACACTCTTCTGGCGGCTCGACGGGGCGGAAAACTTCACCGAACAACCGATGTTCGACGACGGGCAGCATAGTGATGGCGTGGCTGGTGATGGCCTGTTTGCGACAACGATTCCGCCACAGGCCAACAACGCTGTCGTCGAGTTTTACGTCCGGGCCATGGATCAGGAAAACCTCACGCGCACCTGGCCGGCGGCGGCAATGGATGTCAGCGGCACGCCACTGGGCCAGTCGGCCAATGCGCTGTATCAAGTGGACGATTCGACTTACACAGGAGTTTTTCCGCTCTACAAGCTCATCATGAAAGAGGCCGACCGGTCTGAATTGGCGATACTTGGAAGCGGGCTGCCCGACGCCAACAGCGACGCGCAAATGAACGGCACGTTCATCAGCGTTGA
Organism: uncultured Bifidobacteriaceae bacterium; assembly: GCA_964502895.1. Taxonomy (GTDB): domain Bacteria; phylum Verrucomicrobiota; class Verrucomicrobiia; order Limisphaerales; family JADLHS01; genus WYBW01. The sequence goes on along the minus strand of CAZCZP010000161.1, from coordinate 5,748 downwards.
TGGCACGGGAACGGATGTGCGGTATGAAGTCGGCATCCGCAATCGCGGTCACGGAAGCCGGAGCCGCAAGCCCAACAATTACCGGGTCAATTTCAGTTCGGACCGTCCCTGGAAAGGCGTGACCGCCCTGAACATCAACGGGCAATTCACCCACGCGCAACTGGCCGGCTCGGTGCTGTCGCTCAAATCCGGCCTGGTCTGCGCCGACTCGCGGCCCGTGCAGGTCCGCGTGAACAACCTGAACCTGGGCAACAACGGTCCGCAAACCTACGGCGGCGTGTATGTCGCCAACGAAGTCATCAACAGCGATTGGGCCAAGCATTGGTTTCCCAACGACGACGGCGGCAACGTTTACCGCGTGATTCGCGACATCCTGCCGCCCAATTTTAATTACCGCGGGACGAACGCGACTTCCTATACAAACACCTACTTCAAGGAAACCAACGCCAGCGAAAACGACTGGACGGATCTGATCGCCATGCTCGAAGTCATGGGCGAAAACCGCACGAATCTCTTCACGATGCAGCGCGCGCGCGCGGCCATCAACCTCGAACAATGGCTGCTGCATTTCGCGGTGATGAGCCTGTTTGGCAACGCCGAGTCCGGACTGAACACAGGCAACAACGACGACTACTTGATGTACCGCGGCGTGAATGATCCTCGCTTCTTACTGCTTCCCTACGACCTCGACCAGATTCTCGGCGAGGGCGGGTCCTTCGCGACCAACACGTCCATCTTCCGGAGCACGTGCTGTCCCATCTCCGGCGACACGGAGGGTTCCTGGCGCATGATGGAATTTTTTCTGCATCATCCCGACGTTGAGCCCATTTACTTGCGCACGTTTCAGCAACTGCTCGACACCACCTTTTCGAAGGCTGAGTTTGATTTCACGATTGACCAGACGCTTGGCGATTTTGTTCCGGCCAATGTGATCACCAGCATGAAACAATGGATGGACGGCCGTCGGACTTACGTTGAATCCGCCATTACATCGTTCGTTGCGACCAACGGAATTCCTCCCATGGCGACCATCTCCGGCGAACCGCGTTCCCCATCGCCCAGCCGCTCCGCAACCCTCTTCGTCGCCGGCAATGACGTCACCGCGTATCGTTACAGTCTTAACGGTGGCCCATTCGGTGCGACGAATCCGGCGGCCATGCCGATTTCGCTGTTCAATCTGCCGCAGGGAAGCACCAATTCGGTGCGCGTGATTGGCGCGGACGCCAACAGCCTTTGGCAGAGTGAATCGAACGCGACGATTTCTCGGACGTGGGTGGTGAACACCAACTTCCCCACCGTGCGCATCAACGAGGTGCTCGCGCGCAACGTCGCGGCGCTGGATCACAACGGCACGTTTCCCGACGCCATCGAACTTTTCAACGAGGGAACGGCCACCGTGGATTTGTCCGGCTTGCGCTTGACGGATAACCCGGCTTCGCCCGGCAAATACACTTTCCCGAACGGGACCACGCTCGCCGCGGGCCGCTACCTCGTTGTGTATGCGAACAACAGCGACGGCACTCCCGGAATCCACACGGGTTTTTCGCTCAATCAGGATGGCGAAGGCGTTTTCCTCTTTGACAGCGTCGCCAACGGCGGCGCGCTGCTGGACTCGGTGGTGTTCGGATTGCAGTTGCCGGACCTCGCCATCGGTCGCGTCAATGGTGGCGGCGAATTTCTGCTGACGCAACCGACCTTCGGCACCAACAACGTGTCCCAACCGGTGGGCGACCCGCGCAAACTGAAAATCAACGAATGGCTCGCCAGCGTAACCGTGCTCTCGTCGGCAGATTACGTGGAACTGTTCAATACCGACACGCTGCCCGTTGCCTTGGGCAGGCTAAGCTTCACCGACAATCCGATCAGCGAGCCTTTCAAGAGTGTAATCCCACCTTTGAGTTTTATCGGGCCAAGAGATTTTCGCCTGTTCATCGCCGATGGCGACCCACAAAATGGATCCGATCACCTAAACTTGCGACTGGCGGCCGAACAAGGACTGATTGCTTTGTTGTTGCCGAACTTGCAGGTCGTTGACTTCATCTCCTACGGCCCTCAACGCGCGGACATTTCTCAAGGCCGCCAGCCGGATGGCGGCAACAACATTGCCTCCTTCGGAACGCCGACGCCTGGCTCGATAAACTCGGTCGTGATTCCGTGCGCGGTGATCACGAGCAACCTCACGCTGCTGGCGCTCACCAACGTATGGAGATACAATCAAACCGACAATCTCGACGGCGCCAACTGGCAAGCCATCAACTTCAACGATGCAACCTGGCCGGCCGGCTCGGGCTTGCTGGCATTTGAAAACAATTCCGACATCAACGGCTTGATCCGCACCGCGCTCGCGGACCCGCGGGTTGCTCCCCCGGGTTTAACGCCCGGACACGCCTATTATTTCCGCGCGCGATTCAATCTGACTTCTGACTTGACCGGATTCACCGTGACCGCTGCCGCTTACGCCGATGACGGCGCCGTGATTTACATCAACGGGAATGAACTGTCGCCGCGGATTCGGATGGCGGGCGGAACAATTACCAATGCGAGCCTGGCCACCGCCTCGCCGCCGGGCGACGACGCAACCAGCCCGGATTTCTTCACGATCCCGCCATCGTGGTTTGTGACCGGCACAAATGTCATGGCTGTCGAGGTCCATCAAATCGCCACCAACAGCACGGACCTGGTCTGGGGGATGGCGATCAACGCGACGCGCCTCCTCACAAATTGCGACCATGGCACAGTCGTGCTGAACGAAGTTTTCGCCAGCAACCAGACTCTCACCAACGCCGCGGGCCGGACGCCCGACTGGGTCGAGTTGTTCAACGCCACGACCAACGTGTTCGACCTGGCGGACATGAGTCTCACGGACAACGCCGGCGTGCCGCGCCGTTGGATTTTTCCATCGGGCGCTGTGATTGCGCCGGGCGGACGCTTTGTCATCGAATGCAGCGACGCCCAACCGCCGTCCTCAACCAACACCGGCTTTGGTCTGAGCGCCGAGGGCGGTGCAATCTACCTCGTCCGACGCCCGGCCGATGGCGGCGCCGTGCTGGATTCAATTGGCTACGGATTGCAGCCCACGGATTTTTCCGTTGGCCGGATTCCAGACGGCTCAGGGGCGTGGGGACTCAATCTGCCCACGCGCGGCGCGCCCAACGTGGCCGCCGGAATCGGAAACGCATCGTCGCTAAAGATCAACGAATGGATGGCAGAGTCCTCGAACGGCGAGGATTGGCTCGAAATTTACAATCCTGGACCGCAACCCGTTGAATTGAGCGGCCTCGCGCTCAGCGACAGTCCCTCCGACGCGGGCCGATCTCCGATTCCGCCGCTCAGTTTCATCGCGCCGATGGGTCATCAAAAAATCATCGCCGACGACAACCGCGGTGCCGGGCCAAATCACGCCGGCTTCCGGCTGGACGCAGAGGGCGATTTCATCGGACTCTACTGGCCCATTGGCACACAAATTGACGCGCTTGCGTTTGGCGGCCAGGCCAACAACATTTCGCAGGGCCGCTTCCCCGATGGTGCGACTGCTTTTGTTGAATTCACCAATACGAGTTCGCCGGGCGCGCCAAATTATCTGCTGCTGACCAACCTCGTCATCAATGAACTTTTGAGTCACACCGATCCGCCGTTGGAGGATGCGGTGGAGATTTTCAACCGGAGCGCAAGCTCCGTAAACATCGGCGGCTGGTATCTGAGCGACGACGAGTTCAACCTCGCAAAATTCCTCGTCCCCGCGAACACCGTCGTGACGGGCGGTGGCTTCAAAGTCTTTTACGAATATCAATTCAATTCCAACGGCGCGCCCGGCTTGTTCGTGCCGTTCAATTTCAATTCCGCTCGCGGCGGTCAGGTTCACCTTTCGCAAACCGATGCCGGCGGCAATCTCACCGGCTTTCGCGCCCGCGCGGAATTCGGCGCCGCAACCAACAGCGTGTCGTTTGGCCGTTTCTCCACCAGCATCGGCGAGGAATTCGTGGCCATGAGCCGCCGCTCGTTTGGCGTGAATGATCCGGCGACACTCGCTCAATTCCGGACCGGCGCGGGCGCGACCAATCCCTATCCGGTGGTCGGCCCCGTGGTTTTCAGTGAAATTCACTATCTTCCAACGAACAACTATTTCGGGGACGCGCGCGCCGGAGAATTTCTTGAGTTGCTCAATGTGACTTCCAACGCGGTGCCGTTGTTCGACCCGGCCGCCCGCACGAACACCTGGCACGTCCGCGGTGGCGTGGATTTCGATTTTCCCACGAATGTCACGCTGGCTGCCGGCGGTTCACTGCTGCTCGTGGGTTTTGACCCGATTGGCAATTCAGCCGCGTCGAATTGGTTCCGCGCGACGTATCCAGTTCCTCCCAGCCAGCCCATATATGGCCCATGGTCCGGTGCGCTTTCGGATGCAGGCGAGGGCGTGCGGTTGCTCAGGCCCGATCCGCCGCAACTGCCGCCCGCTCCTGACGCGGGCTTCGTGCCTTATGTCCTCGTCGAACGAATCCGCTATGAGCCGACTGCGCCGTGGGCAACCAACGGCGTTGGCAACGGCAAATCCCTCCAGCGGATCGCCGCCGCGAACTTCGGCAACGAACCGCTCAATTGGTTCACGGCGCTGCCAACGGCGGGTGTCGCCAACCTGCAAGACAGCGATGGCGATGGCCTGCCGGATTATTGGGAGTTGGAAAATGGAATGAATCCGACCAATGCGTTTGGCGCCAACGGCGCTTCCGGCGACCTCGACGGCGACGGTCAATCGAACCTCCAGGAATTTCGCGCGGGCACCGCCCCAAACAATTCCACGGACCGTTTCCGCATTCTGTCGGCCAGCGTAAGCAGCGGCGTTGTGGCGATTCGCTTCCACGCTGCCGGCGGGCGCACTTACAGCGTGCTCTACAGCGACGGCTCGCCTTCCGGCCCGTGGCAAAAACTGACTGATGCGCCGGCTTCGGCGAATTCAGCACAAGTTGTAGTCGTTGATCAAAACATCGGTCTGGGCGGCAGGTTTTATCGCCTGGTCGCACCGGCACTGGCACAACCGTAGGCAAAGACCATGAAAACTCTCGAACACGAATATCCGACACGAGCGCTTGTTCGCCTTGCGTTCGCCTTGGTGACTTTCCTCTCGCAGATGCCGATTCAAGCCACCGAAGTTGGTGGGACGATCACCAACGACACCACCTGGACGCTCGCAGCAAGTCCTTACGTCGTGACTAACGATGTGGCCGTGGCAACGAACGTCACGCTGACCATCGCGGCGGGCGTGTTGGTTCAATTCGGCGGCAACCTGTCCATTCTGGCACAAGCTGGCGGGGCAATTGAAGCTGAAGGCACCACCGCGTTTCCAGTTCTGTTCCGGCCGGCTGACGGAACGAACAATTGGGGTCGCCTTGGCGCCACCGGCCACAACGCGCGCCTCACCTTGAAACATGCCGATGTTGAGCGCGGCCAGACCGCGGTGCTAAGCGGGGCAAACGGCTCATTCGATTCCTGCTTTTTCCACGACTATCACGCTCAACCCATTTTGCTCTCCGAACAGGCTTCCACCATCACCGTGCGCGCCTGCCATTTCCGTAACTACTACGAAACCTTGTTCCGACTGGGCCTCATCGTCGTGGAAGACAGTCTGTTCGAGGACGTCACGGGAGATGCCGTGGATTTCGATTTTGCGGCGACCGGCTCTGTCATTCGTCGTTGCACGCTGCGGCGGGGTTTGCTCACCAACGTGGATGCCGTGGACCTCGGCAGCAGTTC
>CAZCZP010000160.1:5962-9238 GCA_964502895.1 uncultured Bifidobacteriaceae bacterium | reverse complement strand
GTCAGATGAATGACCGCCAGCCCCAACGCCAGCAACACGTCGCGGCCAATGATCGTCCCGGAGAACCAGGTTTCAAACTGGGCCAACCGCGGGCCGTTATTGAAACTCAACAAGACCACGGCGGACACCAGCAACAATTTGTCCGCCAATGGATCGAGGATTGTCCCCAGTTCGCTGATCTGATTGTAACGGCGCGCGATGTAACCATCCACGCCATCACAAATCGCGGCGACGGCGAACGTCAGCAACGCGGCGATGCGGTGTGTTTCGTTCCCGGTGTTGACGTAGTAAAGCACCTCGACCACAAAAAACGGAATCAGCAGAATCCGCAGGATGGTGATTTTGTTCGCCGTGGTCATGGTCGCCGCGAGCAGGGAAGATTGGCCCACGGCGGGTGACAAGGAAAAACTCAACTCTTCGGCAAGTTCTCAACGTTCAACGCCGGTCATCCGCCACGTCGCCGACACACAAACTGCCAGAACCAAATCGTCCCCAGCGCGCCGCAAACCGCCGCGCCGACAAAATTTGCCAGTGGACTCAAGCTCCACAACCACGCACCGAGAAATGAGCCGGTCGTCACAACGCAATCGCGGATCAGATAATAGGCTCCGTAAGTGCGGGCGCGTAGTTCCGGGGCGGCTTCCCCGATGATGAGGGCTTTGCGCGCCGGCTCGCCAAATTCCTTGAGGCCGCGCACGGCGAAAGCCAACGCCAGCCACCCGAAGTTGTTCGCCCACATCAGAGAAACCGGAAACAACGTAAAGAACACGAACGTCGCCAGCACGAACGGCTGCCGCCCGTACTTGTCCGCCAGGTGCGCCACGGGAACATAGCAAAGTATCGCCGTGATCATTTCGATTGCGACGAGATATCCGAACTGCTGCGCGCTCAAGCCGCCGTGGTCCATGGCCCACAGAATGACGAAGGCGTACGGAATCCGTTCGCAGAATCGGATGAGAATGTCGCTCACGAGCAATTCGCGCAGCGCCGGCGTGAAGGACCTGACGACCCGGGAAAAACTCATTCCGGCCGCCGTGCTCGTCTGTGTCGTCGCGCCGTCCGGATCAAACATGAACCATTGAAACAACGCCGTGAGTGAACTCAGCCCGATACACAGCAGGAGCGCGTATTGCACTCCGTCCACCCAACCGTGCTGCGTTACCAGCCAGCCGCCAATGAGCGGGCCCAGCATCATCGGCACGCGGCGCACCAAGGATTGCACGCCGATGCCCATCGTGTGTTGATGCCGCTGCAACGACGTCGCCACGACGCTGAAAGTGGCCGGCAACGAGAAGGCGCTCCACGCGAGAAAGAGAAACGCGCCAATTACCAGAGCCAACCAATGCTGCCAGACCAGCACCAGCAGGTAGCCGCCGAGCGAAATGGCGTTGAATAACAGTAGCGCCCGGCGTTGTCCCCACTTGTCCGTCATCCAACCGCCCGGATACGCGTAAATGGCGCCGAGCAGAGTTTGCAGCGCGTCGAAGAGCCCGATGACGAACACGCCGGCGCCCAGCGTTTCGAGATATTTCGGCGCAAACCCCAACCACAACTTTTCGCCCGTGCCCGCCAGCACCAGCGCCACGAGTAACAGCGCCGTGTTGCGCCGCAGGGCCAGAAATTCAACGAGTCGCCTCCACATACCTCAAGTCAGTCCCCGCAGTTTTCTGTTTTCCAAATGCGCATGGTTCACATATATCGTTCGCCGCGCGGCGATGCAGCCGCGATTTTCGGCAACCAGAACCTTGTATGAACGACACTAAAACAAACCAGCCCCTTGTGGGCATTTTGATGGGCAGCGATTCCGACTGGCCCACGATGAAGGCTGCCGCCGACGCGCTCAAGGAATTCGGCGTCGCCTCGGAAGCCAGAGTGATTTCCGCGCACCGCACACCGCGCGACCTCGAACAGTACGCGAGCTCAGCGCGCGAGCGCGGCTTGCGCGTGTTCATCTGCGGCGCGGGTGGCGCGGCGCATCTCCCGGGAGTGACCGCGGCATTCACCACGCTGCCCGTCATCGGCGTGCCGATCATGGGCAAAGCCCTCGACGGCATGGATTCGTTGCTCTCGATTGTTCAAATGCCGCCCGGCGTGCCGGTGGCCACGGTCGGCGTCAACGCGGCCAGAAACGCCGGGCTGCTCGCGGCCCAGATTCTCGGCGTTGGCAACGACGCGATGCAACAAAAGCTGGACCAATTCAAACTCAAGCTCGCCGAGGAATCGCGCGCAAAAAATAAAACCCTCGCGCCGTGACGGGGTTGAGTCATGCAAAGGCTCATTGAAGGCGTTCACCGATTTCGGGCCGACGAATTTGGCCGTTATCGAAAGCTGTTTCGCAAGCTGGCGCAGCAGGGCCAGAATCCGCACACGCTTTTCATCACCTGTTCGGACTCGCGCGTGCTGGCCGAGTTGATCACCCAAAGCCAGCCCGGCGACTTGTTCGTCGTGAAAAACGTCGGCAACATCGTTCCACCTGCAACGGTCACTGGCAGCACGAATTCCACCGCCGCCGCCATCGAGTTTGCCGTCGAGGTCCTGCGCGTGAGCGACCTGGTCGTTTGCGGCCACTCACAATGCGGCGCCATGGAGGCGTTGATGCTCGACAAGCCGCTGCAATACATGCCGAATCTCAGCGAGTGGCTGCGCGTGGCCGAGCCCGTGAGGCGGATCATCCAAAAGGAATATAAACATTTGACCAGCGACACGGATCGCACGACCGCCGCCGCGGAGGAAAATGTGCTGCTCGCCCTGGAGAATCTGCATTCTTACCCGGCCGTCCAGCGGCACTTGGCGGACGGCTCGCTGCATTTACACGGCTGGTTCTTCAAAATCGCCACCGCCGAGTTGTTCGCCTTCGACCCGGAAGTGAATCAATTCCTGCCGCTCGTCGCGGAGCCATCCTAACGGGATTGCCGCTGGCGCACGACGAGTCCCGCTTCAATCCGCCAGCATTTTCAGAATAACGCCGCGCGCGGACGCGATCCCTTTGTAAACCGCCATTGCTTCCGGCATCGTTTCCAGTGCTCGACGCAGCCGCGCCCGTGCAACTGGATCGGCCTTCACTTCGGCCAGGAGATGATTGACGACGCGTATGCCGAAGAGAATTCCGCCCGATTTTGGCAACGCGACCAGCGACTGATACTCCACCCTCAAGAAAATCTCCGGCTCGCGAACGCCCGCGTCGAGTTGTGGCAGCGCCCGATCCGGGTGGTGGTTCAACTCAGCGTCCCGCGCGAGACCCCAGTTGTGCCGCAACCACGCAACGCCCGGCTTGAG
>CAZCZP010000160.1:1343-5862 GCA_964502895.1 uncultured Bifidobacteriaceae bacterium | reverse complement strand
GTTTGGCGGGGTTTGAATCAAACGACGAACTCCAACTCTGGCGCGCGCGGGATCAATCCACGTTCAGAGGCTTGGGCCAAAAATCTGCGGATGGATTCGCGCCCGCGCTCGCCGTAATCGAGCGTCCAGTGATTCACGTACATGCCCACAAATTTGTCCGCCAACTCGCGGCCCATATCGCGCGCGTATCGCAGCGCGTGTTGCACGGCTTCGGCGCGATGATCGAGGCTGAATTGAATACTGGTCGTCAGAATGTCCGAGACCTGCAGGCGCATTTGCGGATCGAAGCGTTTGTGAATCACGTTACCCCCGAGCGGCAGCGGGAGGCCGTTGTTTCCCCTGCCCCACCACACGCCCAGGTCTTCGCAAACGACCAGCCCCTCGTTCTGATAAGTCAACTGGCCTTCGTGAATGATCAATCCCACGTCCGCCGCGCCAGAGCGCACTGCTTGAAAAATCTGATCAAACGGAACCACGACGAAGTTGAATTCCCTGGCCGATTTCTGGAGCCACAATTGGAGCGCCAGAAAAGCGCTCGTCATCGTACCCGGCACGGCGATTTTCTTGCGCGCGATTTCTTCCCGGCTGAATTTCTGTTTCGCGACCAGCATCGGGCCATAGCCGTCGCCCATGCTCGCGCCGCTGGGCAAGAGGGCGTATTGATCGCAAACGTAAGCGTAGGCGTGAATGCTCACTGCGGAAATGTCCAATTCACCGCGCGTGGCGCGCTCGTTCAACGTCTGGATGTCCTGAAGAATGTGTTCGAACGCAAAGCCCGGCGTCGGGATCAATCCCTTCGCCAACCCGTAAAACATGAAGGCGTCGTCGGGGTCTGGCGAATGTCCGAGCGTGAATGTGCGCGTCTGCATCCGCACAGTTTCCAGCCGGAGACGAGCGTGTCGAACAAAAACCATGTCGCTGCGTTCAAGCTTGAGTCGCAAGCCGCGAACCCGTTGAATTTCGCGGATGGAATTCACAGGCCGATCCGCTTCCGTGCGCCAGGTGCTCGCGTATCGGGACTGTGACCGCATCTCCGGCTGGTTGATCTGCTTCATGATCGTGTTCAGTCCGTGGGCATTCGGAACCACGGAGCCGTGGTCCATCTGGACCATGAACATCACGGGCTATGTTCTCGGCGCGATGCTGTTGTTCAAGTTGTGGCTGCGCTGCCGGTTCAATTATCGGCCCGCGCGTTGGAACTCCGACGAAATCCGATCAGCCCAGCCAGCCAGCCGTTTCACTGTGACTGGCTTGGCGATTCTCACGGTCGCAATTCTCGCCTACTGCCTGATCTCGGCGCTCAATGCGCGTTCCTCTTACGACGCCAGGCAACAGATTTTTGCCTATCACGAGCACTTGTCCTGGCTGCCGCATAGTTATGATCGGGCGCGAACGTGGCAGACTTTCTTCAATTTCCTCGCGCTCGCCTGTTTTTTTTGGGCCACGCGCGACTGGCTGCTGGGACTGTCTCCGGACGAGGAGCGCGCGCATCGCGCCCAAGCCGAGGACGTAAATTACCGGCGGCCAATGCCGGCCCGCTTGCGCCGCCTGCTCTGGGTGCTTTGCCTGAACGGCGCGCTGTTGGGCGCTCAGGGAATTGCTCAACGCCTTTCCGGAACGAACAAGCTGCTGTGGGCGCAGGAAACGCGGTTGAACAAATCCGCCGATGCGCAATTCGGCCCGTACGCTTATCGCAGCAATGCAGCGCAGTATTTCGGGATGGCCTGGCCCGTAGGCCTCGCCTTTTGGTGGTGGCTTCGGCGTGAAACCCGGCGCGCGCGCGAAACGACCGCCGGATTTCGCCGTTCCATTCATCACTGGCTGTTGCCCTGCGTCGCCATCATGGCGGCGTGTCCGATCATGAGCCTGAGCCGCGCGGGCGCGCTGGTGACGATGGGAATGATCGCCGTCGCCGCCATGATTCTGTTGGTGGCCTGGCGGCGGCGGCACGCGAGCGTCAAGTTCGGCGTCATACTTTTTTTCGCACTGGCCTTCTCGCTCGGTGCTTACTTCGGCTGGGACGAGTTCAGCGAACGCATGAAGAGTTTCGACGAGGGCCTGGAGTTGCGTGAGAGAATTTACGACACCGCCCGCAAGATCACCCACGACTATCCGTTGTTCGGCACCGGCCCGGGCACGTTCGATCCGGTGTTTCAGCTTTACCGCACGTCCACGGACGAATACTGGCCGGCGCAATTGCACAACGACTGGCTCGAAACGCGCATCACGTTCGGCTGGCTCGGCAGCGCGCTGATCGGCGCGGCGTTGTTCCTCGTCGTCGTGCGCTGGTTGCTGCCCGGCGGCGTGGAGGTTCGCTGGCCGGTGCCAGCGTTGTTGTGGCTGGCGTTGGCGGGTTGCCTCGTTCATGCGCGCTACGATTTTCCGTTCCAGATTTATTCGCTCCAACTGCAGTTCCTGCTGGTCTGCGTGGTGTTGCTCTGTGTGTCACGGAAATCTTCGGCCCATTGAGCGGAATCCGTGCAGTGGGGGCGAGGTCGTGGCGGCGCTTGTGGGGTTGAAACCGCTGAAGCGGTATTGCGCACTTTAGCGTGCGGAACAACCCTGCTGAAGCAGGGTGTTAATGAGATGGGATCCCAAGTGTTTCAAAAAATACATACGCGCGTCGCTTCTACCCACCGATGCCGGAGTTTGTCAATCGTCGCTCGCTCGCTTAGAATCCCCACCCTTTGAACGATGCCGCAAATCAACCGCCGGACACTCTCGACCGCCCGCCGCAGCGCAGGTTTGCGCGCAGGCTGATCCTGCTTGGCGCGGTCGCGATCATTCTCCTGGGCGGTTTCTTCGGCGCGCGCCCGGCTTATCGCGCCTTCAAAGGCTGGCGTTCAAAGAATCTCGCGGCCCAGGCGGAAAAATTATTCGCCCAAAACGAATGGCCGCGCGGCGTTGAAAAAGCGCAATCGGCGCTCCTGCTCAAGCGCACCGAGCCGGCGGCGGTTCGCGCGATGGCCCGGGCGCTGACGCACGCCACGAACGCCGCCGCGCTCGCGTTCTGGCAACAATTGAACGACGCGGGCCAGGCCACCATCGAGGAACGCCGCGGCTTCGTGGAGCTCGCCATCCGCCTCGGCTCGTTGGGCCAGGCAACGCTCGAATTGCGAAAGTTGTTGGCCACCGGTCCGAATGACGCGAAGAATCTCTGGCTGGCGTCCCAGCTTTACGCCGCGGTCGAGGACTATTCGCAAACAGTCTATTACGCGACGCGCGCGCAATTGCTCGATCCGCAGAACCGGCAATATCAACTTTTCCTTTCGAGCCTGCTGTTCGACTCGACCGACGCGCAGAAACAATCGGAGGCGCGGACAAACGTGTGGGCCATCGCCCGGGACAACGGGCCGATGGGCTTGGAGGCGCTGGGATTTTTGGCGCGACGCCTGGATTTGTCCGCCGACCAACGCCGCGAATTGATCGTGCTGTTGAAGCAACATCCTTCCGGCAGCATGCAACAGCAGCTTCTGATTCTCGAACAGCGCATGCGTCTGGAGCCGGAGCGACGTCCAGAAATTCTGGACGCGGCGGTCGCGCAATACAAAGCGGCCGGCAAGGACCTGGTTGCGTTCGCCGCGTGGTTGAATCGCAATGAAGAATTTCAGCGCACGCTGGCGGCGGCGCCATTGGACGCGGCGCTCCAAAGCAAGGAGCTTTTTATTCCGCATCTCGAAGCGCTCGCTTCGTTGGGCCGGTGGGAGGAATTGGAAAACATTCTGGACACCAAACGCACGCCGCTGGAGAAGGTCTATGTCGAGGCATTCCGGGCGCGGGCCGCGATGAAGCTGGGCCGCGTGCCCACTGCCGCGGTGCATTGGCGGAGCGCCCTCTTCAGCGCGGAACGCAACCCCGAGCAACTCCACTGGCTCGCCTTGTATTCCGAAAAATGCGGCGAGATCGAGTCGGCCAAGAAGGCTCACCGCTCGCTCATCGGCTGCCTCGCGAACGTCCGCCCCGCTTACCAGGCTTTGCTGCGATTGACCGCCCGATCCGGCACAACGAAGGAATTGCGCGACTTGCTGGGCGAGATGTTGCGCCAGTGGCCCGACGATCCCGCCTTGCGCAACGATCACGCGTATTTGAACCTGCTGTTGGGAAATGAACTCGCCGCCTCGCGCCAGGCCGCTGAAGAACTGGTGAAACAATTTCCCGAAAGTTTGCCCTACCGCACCACCCTGGCGCTGGCGTGCTTTCGGCTGAAAGATTTTCCCGCAGCGCTGCGAGCGTACGAGGACCGACAATACGACTGGTCGCTGGCGTTGCCCGGCAATCGCGCTGTCCATGCCGCCGTGCTCGCCGCGACTGGGAATCCCGAACTCGCTCGCGACCACGCACGCAGCCTCCCGCGCGAACCGTTGCGTGCAGAAGAGATGGAACTCATCCGAACGTTGCTTTGAAAGAACTGGCCGCTGAAATCTGCTGAAGAGCCGACTCGCGTGCGCACCTCAGAACTCGAAGGGGTTGCGGCAAACTCAAGCCTTCGTGTTTGCAGCCCTTTCATTAACACCCAACT
>CAZCZP010000160.1:0-1243 GCA_964502895.1 uncultured Bifidobacteriaceae bacterium | reverse complement strand
GTGTTAATGAAACGGTTCAGAGCGGTTTTTTTAGGTGCAGCACCAACTCGCAAGTCGCACGGGAACAAATTGACAGAATTCTGCTCCGCCCCTCTACTGAAGTCGCATGAACCGAATCCAGTTCTGGACGCTCAATGTCGTTTGCCTGCTGCTCGCAACGCTGTTGCTGGCGCATTTCTTCTTCGCAAGACACAACAATCGTCTTGGCGAATCTTTGAGTCAGGAACGCGCCTACATCAACAGCGCCCGCCAACTGGAGAGCGTGCTGGATCAACTGGCCAAGCGCATCGCGCGCGGTTCGGACACCGACCCGAAGCTCAAGACCATTCTCGTCAAATACGGCATGAACGTGACGCTGGAAGTGGACGGGCAGAAAAGGACTTATCCATGAACTCCCCTGACCGCAACACCGCGAAAACCTACTCGCCGTTCTGGGCGCTTCTGGTCCTGTGCGCGACCCTTGGCTTTCTCCAGGCCACCTACCTGATTGACGACTTCAAACAAAAGTCACAGATCGAAGCCGCCCGCGCACAACTCAAATCGGCACTGACGCAGGCTCAGACTATCAGCCAGACGACTGAAGCCATCGGTCGCGAACTGGTCACCCTCGCCGCGACCAGCCCCGAAGCCGCGAAGATCATTGCCGAGTTCAAGATTCAATTGAACCAACCGACGACTCCAAAGTAGCGAGGCTACCGACGGGCCCGCTAGCGGGGACGCTCGCCCCACCAAATAGAGTGCAAAATTTGAAATCGATCCTGACTTCAGGTTTGTGAAACATTCGCCCTCATCCCGGCCTTCTCCCCCAGGAGAAAGGAGAAACGTTCGCCCGTTTTTTGGAATGTCGAGTCGGTGATTGGCGCGTGCGCTTGGAGCTGCCAGGAAGCCAACAACGGCTGTTCCCTCTCCTTGGGGAGAGGGTCAGGGTGAGGGAGGTCGTGAAACAAACTTTGTCGATTGGATTGGGGCAGTGCGCGGCGAACGGCGATGCAACCCCGCGGTTGCGGCAAATCCCCACCCGACCTTAAACGCAGTTTGGCCTCATCCACGGTTGGGGTTGGGGAAACTCCGGTCCGCGCAGCCAAGGTAGCTCGGTTCGAGCCGGACGGACCAACCTCGCAACCTTGGGCTTCGGGCCGGAATCCCGCGTTGGGATTCATCCTGCCGCTGCTTGTCGGTGGAGAAAATGACTTGCAACGGAACTCAAGATTCGGATTATAGGGCGAACTTAGGTGAAAGGCCG
>CAZCZP010000159.1:5912-9293 GCA_964502895.1 uncultured Bifidobacteriaceae bacterium | reverse complement strand
AGCAACGAATGCGGGTCGTGGAGGAGGACGTTGGTGTCGAGAATGTAATTCTTCACTTTTGAAAGTCGGTGCGTTTAATTGCCTTCATGCGGCGATGCCACCGTTTGATATGCGTGTGAGCCGCTGGCAGCCGGTAATGGCCAGTGTAGAGGAAATCCCCGAGCATGCCGAACAGGTCGAAGTCCACAAACCTCGGACGCTCATCCAACAGGAACGGCTGGTGCATCAGCATCTCCTCGAAAGGGAGCAGTCCATGTTCCAATTGACGCAACAAATCGGCCTCCTGCGCGCGCCATTGGTCCAGACAACCGCGACCGAACTTCCGTTCCTTGTGCCGCACGAAACGCAAATGATCGGACTTGGGCACAATCTCGCGCCAATGAATGTCCGTGAGCCTGAAACACGAGCCCTCGATCTCGCTCTCGATGTAACGCCAGAGAATGGACTGCACGCCTTCGAGTTGCGCCGGGAAAAGACCCAGTTGCAGTTTGCTGTCGAGGTATTTGGCGATGACCTGCGACTCTTCGCCCGTTTCAAACACCACAGTCTTGCCGTCTTTGACGATGGGCACGCCGTAATAACGTCCCTTCGTGAGCTTCCAGACGAGCGAACGGTCGCCATTGGGGATGTTGATGATTTTGAAGCGAACTCCGGCGAACTCCAGGATGCGGCGTTGGACGATACAGAACGGACTCCATGGAAACTGAACCAAAATCATGTCAGAGATGCCACACGTGCTTGCAACCTCGGTAATTTAGAGACGTGTTTCGGGGCTGACAAGGGGAATCCCACCGACCGATACTCCGGGACTTTACTCGACAACTGCAACATCGTGAAATAGGCTTCAAGCCGTAAGCAGAGCGACAAACAGATGAGCGCCACGACAAGAGCTTTGGCTGTATTGACAATCGGGCTGGGGATAAACACCTGCATTGCGGAGCAGAGTTACGACGAGCAGTTCTTCAGTTTGTTCGAGACGAATCATGCCGAATGGCTCACGAACAAGGTTGATGAGGCCAACACCGTGACGCTCGGAATGAGCATGGCCGAGGTCGTGTCGCGATTGGGGAAGCCATACTCCATGTGTCCAGGAGTTCCGGAAAGTACCCATTTTTCATATCCGACGAATGGCGTTCTGTTTTTCAAAAACGGGAAACTT
Organism: uncultured Bifidobacteriaceae bacterium; assembly: GCA_964502895.1. GTDB lineage: Bacteria > Verrucomicrobiota > Verrucomicrobiia > Limisphaerales > JADLHS01 > WYBW01. Next base: position 8,134 of record CAZCZP010000159.1, on the reverse strand, counting down.
CAACGCATTAGCGCTCGCGCCGCGCGAGGGTTGACCGAAATCAGCGTTAAACCGCAGCCGAAAGAATTCACTTCAGATGTTCGTGATTATTATGAGCGCTTCGCAAGCTTGATTGACACGAACAATTCGAATCCAGTTTTGCCGGATTCGCAAATTCCGTTCGCCAAACTCAGGAAGGGTGAATTGTTGGGTGTCAAGCTGGGCATGACCATGGGTGAAGCCGTGGCCGTTTGGGGTAAGCCGATTCAATTCACGGGCAGCGCGGACGGAACAACGTTCTTGTTTGGGCTTGGCGAAACTTCCTTGAGATTCAGGAATGGCAGGTTGGAGGTAATCTGGTTGCGCGGGAGTCACCTGCGTGCCTTGAAATTCGATAATGGTCTCACCGGCACGGTGAACATGACAGACCTGAGAGAGCTGTTTCCAGATTACAAGAAGGGTCGCACGGACGGTCTGATTGAATTGGAAACCGACGGGAAAATCGTGGCGCTCGATTTTTCCGTGTTCAACGAAGAAGGGAATCTCGTGTCAATGAACCAAGGATTTTTGGATGGAGTGAAGCTGCGCTACAAGACGCCGCCGGTCAGTGGAAAGTAAATCTGAGCCTTCGTTCAGTTTGCATTGCTCCAAGTTATTGCTTTCGGAAAAACGTCTCCTGTAACGAACCGCGCTCCGTGCGGATGACATCGCCGACATTGACGTTGTGGCGTTTGAACCAGCCCTGCGGAACTTCCAGAACAAATTGCAGGTTGGATGAGCGCGATTGCACGCCGCGTTCGTCACCCGGCTGAAGGTCCACAATTTCCGCAATCATCCCGTCCGGTTCGATATAGGCGGCGGATAAGGGCACAACACAGTTGCGCATGTAAAAATTCCTGGGGGCCGGTCCCGGGAAAACAAAAATCATGGCCGTATTCTCCGGCATGTTCGTGCGAAACATCATTCCCGTGGCAATTTGCACAGCTTCGCGCGCAATCTCGGTAATCAATTCCTCGCGGCCCACCCAGATTTTGATGGTGGGAAGTTTCGGTTGCGCATGGAGCAAGTGGCCACGAAGCGGATCTATCTGAAGTTGCGCTGGCGCCGAGGACGTGCCGGAGTTCGTCGGGGAGTTTGATTTGTTGCAGCCGCTGCAACCGGCAAACAAAACTGCTGCAAGCAGCAAGCAGTCAAACCAATTCACAAACTTCACGATCATAACGTGGAACAAAGCCAGATCGTTTTCAATTCCGGGTCTGATCCGGTTGGCTGCTACTTGCTCCGTCGCCCATTCACGAGTTCGCGGACGACGTCTTTCGCGCCATAAACATTGTTCAACGCTTCAAAAATCGCCGCAGAATGAACGGAGGTAGCGCGGCCTTGCTTGTCGCTGAACGCGTAATCCCAGGGAAGGCTCGGCAGATTGCCGTCGAAGATGATGCCAACGAATTCACCGGCGCGATTCACCACCGGGCTGCCGGAATTTCCGCCGATGATGTCGCCCGTGCTTACGAAGTTGTAGGGCGTCTTGAGATCGAGCCGTGACTTGCGTTTCACCCAGGACTCGGGAAGATCGAACGGCGGTTTGAAGTTCATCTCCTGCGCGCGGTCGTACAGACCGGCAATCGTTGTGAGCGCCGGCACGGTTTTCCCGTCTTCTTCGTAGCCCTTCACGGTGCCGTACGTAAGGCGTAGCGTAAACGTAGCGTCGGGATAGCCCGCGGTGCCGAGCAGCGCGTTGCGGGCGCGCGCGATGGTGGCGTGGGCTTGCTGTTTGGTTTCGCCTTGAGTCTCGGTTACTTTTCTCAGCGCGCGAGCTTCTTCGTCCACCAGGCGCGCGAGTTCGATCATGGGATCTTTCGCCGCCGTCACCGCACTCGCCCCGCCCTGGTAAAGCTGTTTGCGGAACGCCACGTCGCGGACTTTCGTACTTTGGATCAATTCCACGGCACGCTCGCGGGGCGATTTGCCAGCGAGAATTCGCTTCAGCAGTGGATCGTCACTGCCGAGTTGAGCGGCGGTAAGCGTCAGCGCATCCGCCAGCAACAGAATTTCCAAGTCGGCGTAGATGGGCTTCTCGGAAAACAAATCCAGCTCCAGAGATTCCTTGTTCGAGTCGGCGAACTCGCGCAACCGTTCGCCGTTGGGTTTGGGCCGTTCGTCGCCGGCCCGCAGCAGGGTGCGCGCGATGCCGAAGCTGTCACTGCGAAAGGCCTGGCCGCCTTCGAGCAAACCGCTGCGTA
>CAZCZP010000159.1:0-5812 GCA_964502895.1 uncultured Bifidobacteriaceae bacterium | reverse complement strand
AACAATTCCGGGTCGAGCAAGCCCGCGAGTTTTCCATCCAGCGCCTTGCGTGAGTTCTGAACGCCCAGGAAATCATCGTGGGCGCGACGCCAGTTCTCTTCGCTGCGCGCGGCCCAGTTGCCGAGCAAAACTTCGAGCCGTTTCAGCGAATTGAGCCGGAGCGGCAGCGCCTGGTCGCGCTGATTCTCCAGTTCCGCCACCGTCAGCAGCCGGCTCGTGCGTCCGGGATGGCCGGAAACAAAAACCAGGTCGCCGTCCGCCGCGCCCTTGGGCGAGAAGCGGAGAAAATGTTTCACCTTCGCGGGCTTGCCGTTTTCGTAAGCGCGGAAGAAACTGATGTCCAGGTCGAAGCGAGGAAACTCGAAATTGTCCACGTCGCCGCCGAAGAACGCGATTTGCTGTTCGGGCGCGAACACGAGCCGCACGTCGGTGTAACGCTTGAATTGATACAGATGATACGCGCCACCCTGCCAGAGCGTGACGACATCCGACCGCATTCCGGTGCGATCCTGTGATTCCTTCTCGACCTCCGCGATGATCTTTCGGCGCGCGGCGAACGCGGCGGCGGGATCAGCATCCTTGGGCACGGCAGCGTTGATGCGCGCGGTGACGTCTTCGATGGACTGGAGCACGTTAAGTTCGAGATCCAGACATTTTAACTCCTGGGCCAGCGTGCGCGCATGAAAGCCGTCGCGGAGATAATTCTTGTCCTTTGTGCTGAGCTTTTGGATCGCGTCCGCGCCGACGTGATGATTTGAAATCAACAATCCGTCCTCGCTCACGAAGCTGCCCGAGCCGCCCGAGTTGAAGCGCACGGAGGATTTTTGGAGATGCTCCAGCCACGCGTCGTTGGCATCGAACTGATAACGCTCGCGGAGAAGCTGGCGTGGCGGCTGGTTGAAGAGCCACATGCCTTCATCGGCCTGGGCCGCGCAGGGCAACAAACAAGAGCAAACTGCAATTAGAACGTGTTTCATATTTGATTCGGCAGGGTAGTCATGAACAGCAGCCCAAGCGACTGAAAACTCTCCTCACCTTCACATTCATGGTTTGTGATTGTTGTCTATGGATGGGCTCGGACTCGAATCGGCGACGTTCACCGAGATTACAAACTACTCCCGGAATTTTAATTGGAATTTCGATGATTCGATTGTTTGCTGACCCCGAAACCGGATCGCCCGCGTTGCGCAACGGACGAAGGCCTAATGGCAACCGGCAATCAGAATGCATCATTTGTGAAACCGCTAATTAGACTCCGCTCAAACCTAGCCGCTCCTAGCGGCGGCTGCTCGCGGCTGGACAAGGCGCGCGGCTTGGGACAATCTGGCCACAACAGCCCGCAGGGCCCCGGAAACAACTAAATCATCATGGAACAGCCTCCGCCAATCCTGGAAACGCCGCCGCCCGCAACTCCCAAAGAACCGACGATGTCGCTGGCCGCGCGGTTGATGAATGTGTTCGCCGTTCCGGGCGATGTGTTCGAGGAGGTGAAAGCCACGCGCGCGTCCGTGGCCAACTGGCTGGTCCCCGCCTTTATCGCCAGCGTCGTGGGAGCGCTGGCTGCCATCGTGATGTTTTCCCAGCCGGCGATCCGGCAGCAAATCCGCGAAAAGCAAGAGCAAGCCTTCGAGCAGCAAATCAAAGCCGGTAAGATGACTAGAGAACAGGCCGATCAAGCCATGGCGATGGTGGAAAAATTTACCGGTCCCACGATGCTGGCAATCTTCGGCTCAGTCGGCGCCGTTGTCGCAAGTTTCGTGCGGTTGTTCTGGTGGGGACTCGTGTTGTGGTTGCTTGGCCGGTGGTTTTTGAAAGTTCGATTCAATTACCTGAAAGCTGTCGAGATTGCGGGCCTGGCGAGTATGATCACGGTGCTCGGCATGATTGTGTCCATACTGCTGATCGTGAATCTGGGTAAGATGTTTTCCTCTTTAAGCCTCGGCCTGGCCGTCAGCGATTTTGACGAGACCAAGAAAAGTCACCTGCTGTTGGGCGCGGTGAATGTATTCAACTTTTGGTTGATCGCGGTGCTGGGGGCGGGTCTGGCGCGATTGGCTGGAGTGCCGTTCCTGCGCGCGGCGTTGCTGGTGTTGATTTACTGGCTCGTGATTTCGTTACTGCTGATTTTCATCGGGCTGGGAACATTTGTCTTGTAGGAGGCTTTGCCACACCCTGCTGAACGACCGGAACGTTTTTCGCTCAACTTTGTCCAACGCCTGAAGGGAATCTAAAAATGGCCAACTCAAAGAAACGTCGCAAAGTAATCGTCTTCACGATCATCGGATTGGCGGTGATCGCGCTCACGCTGGCCGCTGTCTTGAGAAAGCGCGAGGTCGTTATCACCGTCCAAACCGAGAAGGTCGCGCGCCGCAATCTCACCGAGATCGTCGTGGCCAACGGCAAGATCCAACCCGTCATGCAAGTCATCATCAGCCCCGAAGTGGCCGGTGAAATCACGGCGTTACCCGTGAAGGAAGGCGACCGCGTCAAGAAAGGGGACTTGTTGGTGCAGATCAAGCCGGACAACTATCAGGCCAGCCGCAATTCCGCCGAGGCCGTTTACAAATCGGCACTCGGCAACAAAACCCTGGCCCAGGCCGAACTCGACCGAGCCGAGGCCGAATTCAAACGCAACGAAGACCTTTTCCGCACCAAGCTGGTTTCTGATTCGGTCTGGCTGGATTTCAAAACCGCGTTCGACGTGGCGAAACTGCGTTACACGAACGCCGTTCACCAGGCGGATCAGGCGAAATACGGCCTCGACAAGGCCATGGACGATTTGAGCAAGACGACCATCAGCGCGCCGATGGACGGAACGATCACGCGGCTGCAATCGCAACTGGGCGAACGCGTGCTGGGCACGTCCTTCAACATGGGCACAGTCATCATGACGGTGGCCGACCTCGACAACATGGAGGCGCGTGTGGACATCGGCGAGAGCGACGTGGTGTTGATCGCCTGCGGACAAAAGGCGCGGCTGGAAGTGGACGCGTTCAAAGATAAAAAATTTACCGGCACGGTCACGGAGATCGCCAATTCATCCAGAACTTCCATGCAGGGCGGTGGTGGTCAGAGTCAGGAAGCGACGAAATTCGAGGTGAAGATTCGCATCAGCGAAAAAGAACCGTTCCGGCCCGGCATGTCCGTCAGCACGGAAATCGAGACGCGCTACCGCACCAACGCGCTCACCGTGCCGTTTGCCAGCGTTACAACCAGATTGCCGAAGGATAAAGCGAAGAAAGATGGGCCGGGAAAATCGGGCGGCACAAATTCGACCCCCGACGCGACCGCGACGACAAACGCGCCGCCGGCGGGCGATACCAACAGCCCGACATCCGGCAAGAAATCCAAGGAAGCGCCCAAACCCATCGAGGTGGTTTTTGTCCTGGAAGGCGACCAGGTGAAAATGGTCCCGGTCAAGATCGGCATCAGCGACGATGATTATTGGGAGATTACGGAAGGCGTGACCGAAGGGCAGGAGGTCGTATCCGGCGGTTACAAGGCCATCAGCCGCGAGTTGGAAGACGGCAAGAAAGTACGCAAGGGCACGCCGGAGAAAGAGGAGAGCAAGGAGAAGAAGTAACGGGTCACCACCGCTCCAATCATGGGCGGTGGAACTTGAAGAAGCCAAAATGTTAAACGCTCGGCCTCACCCCGGCCCTCTCCCCCAGGAGAGGCGGTATCGTTCGTCGCACGCGGGCGATTTAGCGGCGCCTGGCCTTTCGGCCCGCCTTCGGACGAAGTTCTTGGCCGAGACGAATAATTGCAAGACTGACGATTTTTTTAGAGTCGAGCCGTTGCTCTCCCTCTCCTCGGGGGAGAGGGCCGGGGTGAGGGCGAACTCGTCAACAACTCTTTCCCCTACACGCCAGGGCTCATGAGCCTTATTCGCCTCCAGAATATTACCCGCCGCTATCAGATGGGCGCGGAGACGATTCACGCGTTGCGCGATGTCTCGCTCGAAATTCAGCGGGGCGATTATGTAGCCATCATGGGGCCATCCGGCTCAGGCAAGTCCACGCTCATGAACGTCGTCGGCTGTCTCGATACGCCGACCTCGGGCCGTTACGACCTCAACGGCACCAACGTCAGCGAAATGGACGACAACCAACTGGCTGAGGTCCGCAACCGCGAAATCGGCTTTGTGTTTCAGACGTTCAATTTGTTGCCGCGCTCGAACGCGTTGCACAATGTCGAGTTGCCGCTCATCTACGCGGGAGTCACGTCTGACGAGCGGAAAAAGACCGCGCTGGATGCGTTGACACAAGTCGGCCTCGCCGACCGCGTTCATCACAAGCCAAATGAACTTTCCGGCGGCCAACGCCAGCGGGTGGCCGTGGCCCGGGCGCTGGTCAACAAGCCTTCGATTCTTCTGGCCGACGAGCCGACCGGAAATCTCGATTCGAAAACAGGAACAGAAATCATGGCGCTGTTCGAGGAACTGGCGCGCAAGGGAAACACCATCATCGTGGTCACGCATGAAGAAGACGTGGCGAAGCACGCCCGCCGCATCATCCGCATTCGCGATGGCTTGATTGCGAGTGATGAGCGGTTGCCGGAGCAGCAGCCACTGGCCAAGCCATGAACCTCTTCTCCGAACTTCGCGAAGGATTCGGCATTTCCTGGGATGCCATCCGCGCGAACAAAATGCGGTCGGTGCTCACCACCTTGGGCATTGTGATTGGCATTGTAACGGTCACGCTGATGGGCACTGCCATCGAAGGTTTGAACGCCGCGTTCATGAAAAGCATTTCCACGCTTGGCGCAGACGTGTTCTACGTGCAACGCGAGAATTGGATCAACACCAGCGAGGGCGAATGGCTCAAGATGCAGAAACGCCGGCCAATCAAACTGGTGGATGCCGAGGCGCTGGCGGATCAATTGACGCTTTCCGAGGCGGTCACGCCAACAGCAGACACCATGGGGCCGGTGAAATACAAGAATCGCACCGCCAATACCGTGTACATCGTCGGCACCACCGAGGAATTCCAAAGGTCGGCGGGCCTCGGAGTCACGGCGGGCCGCTTTCTGTCTTCGGCGGACGCCGCTGGCGGTCGGCCCGTTTGTGTCATCGGCACGGAGGTGGCGACCAATCTGTTTCAACATGAGTCGCCGCTGGGCAATCGAATTAGAATCGGCCCGCAATCTTTTGAAGTAATCGGCATCCTGGAGAAGCAGGGAACATTTCTGGGAATGTTCAGTTTCGACAATCGCGTCGTCATTCCGTTGCAGCACTTCATGAGTACGTTCTGGAACAACCCGGACATCGGCATCCAGGTCAAGGCGCGGCAGCTTGTGCAACTGGACGAGGCCCGTGAGGAATTGCGCTACGCCATGCGCCGCGTCCGCCGTCTTGCTCCGGGGCAACCAGACGATTTCGCCATCAACCAGCAGGATCAATTCGTGGAGATGTTCCATAAAGTGGCCGGCACGATTGCGGGCATCGGCTTGTTCATCACCGGTCTGTCGTTGTTCGTAGGCGGCATTGGCATCATGAACATCATGTTCGTTTCGGTGGCCGAACGAACGCGCGAGATTGGCATCCGCAAAGCCATCGGCGCGAAGCGGCGGACGATCTTGCTGCAATTCCTGACTGAAGCCGGCTGCATTTGTTTGCTTGGTGGGATTATTGCTCTGGCGATTGCCTGGCCGTTGACATTGCTGATGCGTCATTTCATGCCGGCGACGATGTCTCTGACCGTAGCCGGCAGCGCGTTACTCGTGTCTTTGGTGACTGGAGTGGTGTCGGGATTTCTGCCGGCCTGGCGCGCGGCGCGTATGAACCCGGTGGACGCGCTGAGGGCGGAATGAG
>CAZCZP010000158.1:0-9375 GCA_964502895.1 uncultured Bifidobacteriaceae bacterium | reverse complement strand
TTGTTGTTTTCGACCATTACTTCCAGGCATACTGAGCCAAGGAACACGGTCTTTCACACGAGCACGGGTCTTGTGGCAACGTGTTGCCATGAAAATGACATTACGAAGAGCAAAAGAACGAGGGCACGCCGAACACGGCTGGCTCGACACGTATCACACTTTCAGCTTCGCGGATTATTATGACCCGCAATGGGTGGGTTACCGCAGCTTGCGCGTCATCAACGACGATCTCGTGATGCCGGGGCAGGGATTCGGAACGCATCCGCATCGCGACATGGAGATCATCACCTACATCCTGAGCGGCTCGTTGGAACACAAAGATTCGATGGGCAATGGCCGCGTGATTCGCACGGGTGATGTGCAATACATGGCCGCCGGCACGGGTGTGCAACACAGTGAATTCAATCCCTCGAAGGATGAAGCGGTGCACTTGTTGCAAATCTGGATTCAGCCGGATACCAAGGGCGTGAAGCCGCGTTACGCGGAGAAGTCGTTTGCGAACACCACGCCGGGCAAGTTGAATTTGGTGACGAGCAAGTCCGGCCGCGATGGGTCAATCGCGATTCATCAGGATGCGGATTTGTGGCTCGCCAAGCTGGATTCTGGGAATCGCGTGACGCACAAGCTAGCGCCCGGTCGCAACGCGTGGGTGCACGTCGCTGAAGGCGAAGTGTCGCTCAACGGCAAGAAACTGAGCGGTGGCGATGCCGCGGCTGTCGGTGAGGAAGGCGCACTTGAACTCACTGCGAGCAAACCGTCGCAGGTGTTGTTGTTTGATTTGAATTGAACACAACACCCCTGCTTAACAGAACAATGTTATGAGCACAAAAGCCATGCCACTCCCGGCGAATTCGAAAGTGATGATCGGTCACGTTCATTTGAAGGTGGCCGATCTTGAGCGGGCGCTCGGGTTTTATCGCGACGTGCTGGGGTTTCAACTCACCCAACGCTATGGCAGAAGCGCGGCTTTCCTGTCCGCCGGCGGCTATCACCATCACATTGGTCTCAACACATGGGAAAGTGCCGGCGGTTCCGCGCCACCGCCCGGCGCCACCGGACTTTATCACCTTGCCATCCTTTATCCCACGCGCGCCGAACTGGCCAATGCGCTGCGCCGGCTCTTGGATGCGGAAATTCCGCTCGAAGGCGCGGCAGACCACGGTGTGAGCGAGGCCCTTTACCTGCGTGATCCGGACGGCAACGGCGTGGAGCTTTATTGGGACAAACCAAAAGCACAATGGCCGCGCAACGACGGTGGAAATCTCGCCATGTTCACAAATCCGTTAAATCTCGAAATCCTTCTTAAGGAATCCGCGCCCGTTCCAAGCCAGGCAGAATGGACAGAATAAATCTAAAAAGCTGAACAGAAGCTAACAAGAAAAACCAAAGCCACCCCGTTAACTTCCTTGGCTTCTGAAAAAAGCTGAAAAATCTCTATCCGGCAAAGTTGCACTTATCACAGGCGGCTCACGGGGCATCGGCGCGGCGATTGCCAACCCCTCGCCGCAGATGGCGTTGCGGTCGCCATCACTTACACCAGCGCGTCGCAGAAGGCGGACGAAATGATAAAGACCATCGAAGCTTCTGGTGGACGCGTCCTTGCTATATCAAAGCCGATAGCGCCGATATCAACGCGGTGAAGAATGCCGTTGTCGAAGCTGTGAAGACTCTTGGCCGCCTCGACGTGCTGGTTAATAACGCAGGCATCGCGAAAATCGGGCCGCCGGACCAGTTTTCGCTCGCCGACTTTGATCGGTCGGTGGCCGTGAATGTCCGCGCCGTGGTCGTCGCCGCTCAGGAAGCATCGCGGCACATGAAGAATGGCGGATGCCGGTTTCGCCGCATGACCGAATCACGCGTTGATTCGACCGTTTGCAACCTGGATTTCCTGCTTTCAACCGGGCTTCATTACGGCAATATCGCTGCATGAAGCAATCACTCCTGGTTTTTCTAGCAGCAATCACCACGGGATTGGCAGCCGACGGCGATGGCTTCGTCCCACTTTTCAATGGCCGCAACCTGGACGGTTGGGTGAACGCGAACTGCGCGCCTGAGACCTGGAGCGTGCGCGACGGCGTGATTCATTGCACGGGCCAGCCCACCGGCGCGCTTCGCACCGGACGGCAATACGAGAATTTCATCTTGGAAGCGGAGTGGCGGCATCTGAGCAGCGGCGGCAACTCCGGCATCTTCATCTGGGGCACACCCATCGCCGCGCCGGGCGTGCCGTTCCTGCGCGGCATCGAAGTGCAGGTGCTGGATCATGGTTACGCCGAGCAGTACGAGAAGGACAACGGAAAGAAATCCGACTGGTTCACGACGCACGGCGACGTATTTCCCATTCACGGCGCGACGATGAAGCCATTCGGCAAGAATCACGGCATGAGAAGTTTTCCATCCGAGGATCGCAGCAAACGGTCGCCCGAGTGGAATCATTATCGCATCGTCTGCACGAACGGCGTGATCCGGCTCAGCGTGAACGGCAGGGAAGTTTCCGGCGGCGAGGATTGCAACTACCGCAAAGGCTATCTTGCGCTCGAATCGGAAGGCGCGCCGGTGGAGTTTCGCAATGTGCGCATCAAGGAATTGCCTTCGGGCGGGGCGACTGTGGAACTGACGGCTCCTGTGGACTTGGGCTGGCGGACAATTTTTACTGGCCTCGATTTGCGTGGCTGGAAGGCCAACGCGGCGACAGCCCAGCGCTGGCAAGCCGGCGGTGGTCGCATCGTGCTCAAGAGCGGTGAAGCGAACGCTGAGGCTGCGCTTTGGACTGAGAAGGATTTCGGCGACGCAGAGTTCGTGGTGGATTGCCGTCCGGCGAAGCCGGCGGAAGGCAAGGAACTGGCTGTGCCAACGGTGCAAGTGCGAGGGGTTGAGGGCAAAGGCGAGGTGGTGATGCTCTCTGGCGCTATGCCCGGCAACTATCAGCGATTCATCGTCACCGTGAAGGGCCGCGAGTTGACGGTGAAACGAGGAGATCAAGAAATTCAGCGAGTTACTTTGCCCGCCAATTTCCCAACGCGAGGCGCGTTTGGATTGAGTGATACTGGCAGCGCGGTCGAATTCATGAATCTCTGCGTGCGGGATTTGTGAACTGCTGGGCGGGAATTCCGCAGTTTCCCGGGAACCTGCGCACGGCCCCGGCTCAACAGTTTTTGGCGCGGGTTTGGCAAGTGGATGCTGGAGGCGATCACGCCAGTTGCGTGCGTTCAAACTTTCTGCAGTTGATTCCGACTCTGAAGTGTAACCAGTTTTGACGACACGACTGCGCAGCGCGTACGGAGGTACTGTTTCGACGGGTAAGCAGTGAAGGGATAATGGGATCATGACTGCAACGGGTTCAACACTGAGAGGAGTGGGAAGCCAAGGGTCTGCAAGGTCGCTTCGACCGAACATGCCGCCAGCCAGCCTTTTGTCCGGCACTGTCTGCCGACAACTTGCGATACTCGAAACCTATGAATAACAGAACCAGACCGATCCATTGGATGACTTCCACGATGTGTGTGTTTGCCCTGGCAGGCATGGCCGCGACCGGACTCGCCCAGACCACTAACGTGGTCACCTTGACAACATTTGAGTACGAGTCTTTTGACCCACCCGTACCCCCGGGCCGGCCGACGTACGGATACGCCTACAAATATGACTGGGGCGGAACGCCGCCGGAGGGCTTCTTTCACGCCTTCGCCACCACCGCATACGATCCCGCCGATACGGCCCTCACGAATATTCTCGGTCAGTTCACGTTCGACAACACGGTTTACGCCGACTTTGTGGCCAACAACCCGGGCAGTGGTTACGGATTCGGATTCGGCGGCGGGCTGAACTGGACAAACACCGGCGCCGTTTTCACCAGCACCAATCGCGAGGATTACATCCTGAGTTTTGATGCGCGTGCCGAGGGCCTGAAAGCGGGTCTGACCAGCATTGGCGGCGAGTTCCAGATTCGGTTTGACGCGCCGGATGACACCATTGCCCCCGCTGATGTGGACACCGACAAGGACGTGCTCGTGCAGGTGAATCTCAACTTCAACGCCGGCACCAATTGGCAGCATCACGTATTCACGCTGGATCAAGGCAACATCAATGGCGGAAAAACGATGCTGGATTTCATCCTGCATCGCGCGCTGATTGATGAACCGCGTTTCGGGGTGAACTTCCACATGCCGCACGATAACTGGGGCTACGACGGCGACAACGCCCTCTACATTGACAACATCCGTCTGGATGTAGTGCAGCAACTGCCGCCGCCGCCTGCGCCGCCGAAAGTTCCGCTGGCGGTCTTTGATTACAACTGGGACGACAAACCTATCTGGAGCGCCTGGAACGAAACGCGCGGAGCCAACCTCGGATGGTCGGCCGGCGCCCAAGCCACGTATTGGGTGACAAACAACGCCGTGGGTGCGGGCGTCGCCGGAAGCCTCGGTTACGTCATGGCGATGGACAACACGGCCATGGCCGGAAACGTGCCGGCTTGGGCCGGCGGCAACACAGGCGGAAATGGGCCGGCGGATTATTCGCAGTTGAAATCGCCTGACCTGGCGGACTATCGGGTGGTTCTGGACGGGCGCGTGGCAGGCTTGAATCCCGCCAAACTCACCACCAGCGGCACATTGCAACTCCACGTCACTGCTCCGGATGACACGATTCAACCTCCCGACGCGGACACGGACAACGATTTCCTCATCCGCCTGGACTTCACCGTGCCGGATTTGCAAACCAATTGGCAGACGATCACTCTTGCGTTGAACAAAGCCTCGGTGGGCCAGGGTTCGAAGGCAAATTTTACGAGTTATTTCGACAAGGTCAGCGAGATTCAATTCCAATTCCAGATCAACAATTCCGCTTCCGAAGCGGACTGGAGTTTCGATGACGACAATTTGATGATCATAGACAACTTCAAACTGGAACGCTTACAGGTGGCCTGCCCGCCGTTGAGCGTGACCACGAGCGGACAAAACATCGTCGTGAGTTGGGCGGCTCCGTCCACCGGCACCGTTAAACTGCAAAGCGCGGTGGAGGTCAACGGGCCGTACACCGAAGTTGTGGGCGCAACCAGTCCGCACTCGACGCCGATTGCGGGTGGGCCGAAATACTTCCGCACGTTGTGGGTGCCACCCGCACCATAAGCGGTCGAACGGTATTGCGTTGGATTGAATCAACCGGCCGGCGCGCTGGGCGTCGGCCGGTGCTTTTTTACCGGAGTTGAACTACCATTTTGAATGAAGATGAATGCTCGTTGGGTTTGTGCAGCAATGCTCGCTGTGGCCGGCAGCGGTTTCGCGGTTCCCTTTGTTCTCCCGTGGAACGATGCGTTGCCGGGCGTGGTGACCGATTTCTCCAGCATGAATCCTCCCATCATGTCCACGTCACGGGTGACGGTGGATACGAACGGCCATTTCGTCGCGAACGCTCAGCGCGTCCGTTTTCTCGGCGTCAATTTCGCCGGCGACTCGCCGTTCATGCCGACCAACAAGGCTGACGCCGTTGCCGCGCGGCTCGCCAAGTTTGGGATCAATAACGTCCGCTTTCATCACATGGACGCGCCGTGGGCTTATGGCGGCGGGATACTCGCCTACACCTCCACGAAGAGCACCAACCTCAACGCTGGCCAGCTCGAGAAACTTCACTTCATCGTCGCGCGGCTCAAAGCGCACGGAATCTACGCGAACATCAACCTGCTGGTGGGTCGCGAGTATCGCTCGGCGGACGGGCTGGGCTCGGAAGTCACGACGATGGACTGGAAGGACCAGCACATTCTCGGTTACTTCAACGACACCGCGCTCGCTCTGCACCAGGATTACGCCACGAAATTGTTGACCCCTACCAACCGGTTCACCGGCCAGTCGCTCGCCAAAGACCCGGCGGTCGCGTTCGTCGAGATCATCAACGAGAACGGCATCATTCAGAAATGGTTCGACGGCGGGCTGGACCGTTTGCCGGCCATCTACGCAGCGCAACTTCAATCGCGCTGGAACGACTGGCTGGCCGCGCGTTACACCAACGACGCGGCCATGCTCGCCGCGTGGAACATCATTAACGAACCACTCGGCACGAACCTGCTCAGGAACGGCGCGTTCAGCAATGCGCTGACCAACTGGACCGCGGAACAGCACGACACCGCGCGCGCGGGTTTCACGCGCACGTTTGATTTCACGAATAGTCAGCCCTCCGCTCGCATCGTCGTGACCAACGCGGGCAGTGCTTCGTGGCACATTCAATTCAACCAGACGGGACTGCGCATCACCAACGGCCAGGCCTACACAATTTCCTATTGGGCAAAGTCCAGCGCGGCGACCAGCTTCGACGCCTCGTTGATGCAGGCGCACGCAGACTGGCTGAATTCTGGTTACAGCCGCACGGTAGCGCTCACGACCAACTGGCAGCGATTCACCAACACGTTTCAGGCGAACATGACCGACGCCAACGTGCGCGTGAACTTCGGCGGCATGGGCACGAGCCTGGCAACTTTTTGGATTGCCGACGTGTGGTTTCAAACGGGCGGCCAGCTCGGCACGTTGCCGCCCGGGGCGAATCTCGTGAGTCGCACCGTGCCGAACCTGCGTTTCTCCGGCAACGGTTACACGGGCACGAAAGAGGCTCGCAAGGATTGGCTGCGTTTTCTGCGCGACCTCGAATATCGCTACAACGACTCGATGGTCGCGCACGTTCGCGGCAACTGCGGTTACACCGGCCTCATCTTTGGCACCATCATGGCCAACAGTCCCGCCACGGCGCAGAGCCGGCTCGATGTGGTTGATGGTCACGCTTACTGGCAGCATCCACAATTTCCCGGCAACCCATGGGATCCGGTGAACTGGTCCGTGCCGAACATTTCGATGATCAATACGCTCGACAACACGCTGGCCGGACTGGCGCGGCAACGCATCAAGGGCAAGCCCTTCACCGTTACTGAATACAACCATCCGCAACCGAATTATTATTGCAGTGAAGCGCCCTTGCTGCTCGCGGCCTACGGCGCGTTGCAGGATTGGGACGGCATCTGGATGTTCGATTACGGTCACGGCCAGGACGGCAACGCCACGATGGGCTACGCGCGCGGCTTCTTCGACACCGCTCAGCACTCAGGCAAAATGGCGAACCTGCTTCTCGCCGCGAGCCTGTTCCGTCGCGGCGATGTCAAGCCTGCCACTCAGGAAATTACGATGGCACTGACACCTGACCGCGAGATTGACCTGCTTGCGAACGCCGGAGCGTGGGGTGTTTTTTCCAGCAGCCAATTGGGTGTTTCCGGCAAGCTCGCGTTCACGAACCGGCTCAACACCAGCGTCGGCACCAATGCGGCAGGTTTGACAAATCCGCCGCCCGCTCCCTCTGGAAATGTGCTCCTGAGCGACACCGGCGAATTGAAATGGGACCTCGCCAGCGCCGGACGCGGCGTAGTCACGATCAACACACCGCGAACCAAAGCCGTGCTCGGGCACGTCACGAACCGCGTTTGGAATCTAGGTGAAGTCACCTTCACGCCCGGCTCGAATCAACTTGGCTGGTGTACCCTAGGAGCGACGCTCACGCGCGGCGGCAGTTTTACCAACGACTGCACCGCGCTGATCGTGGCCGGCGGTTGGTGGGAAAACACCGGTCAGATCTGGAAAGACGGCAACAAAGATTCTGTAGGCAACCAATGGGGCGGCGCGCCGATTCTGTTGGAGGTCGTTCCGTTCACAATGACTCTGCCCGTGGGAACGAACCGCGTTTCCGCCTGGGTACTGGACGAACGCGGCCAGCGCAAAGGCACACTTCCCATCACCGGCAACGGCACGAATACCGTCATCACCGTCGGCACCAGCGCCGCTTCCATCTGGTACGAAGTTGAAATCACCCGTTACCTCGCCGGCTTCGATCTCTGGCGCTCGACCAATTTCTCGATGATCGAATTGGGCGACCCGGCCGTGAGCGGCGAAAGCGCGGCGCCCGCGGGCGACGGTGTGCCGAATCTGTTGAAGTATTATCTGGGTTTGCCCGCAAAAATTGTGGCGCCTCCCGACCGGTTGCCGCATGGAAATCTGTTCGCGTTCAGCAACCTTCTGTTTCTGGCGCTGATTTATGAACGCGACAAAGCGGCCGTGGACGTGAATTGTATCGCGGAAGTTTCGCCCGACCTGTCCGCCTGGTCCTCGGGCGCGGAACACACCGCAATCGCCGGCGTGTCCGACCTCGGCGCGCGCGAGCGCGTGACCGTGCGCGATCTGACGCCGGTGGATGCCGCGGCAGCCCGGTTCATGCGGCTGCGTTTGTCGCGCCAATTCCCGTGAAGCGCCGCGATTGAATTGCGCGGTGTCGCTGCGATCACCAGCTTTCCCTCAGAATTGTAATTACTTTTGACGACAAAATGGGTGCAAAGACTTTTTGCCGAAGGGCAGGGTGGGAGTGTAAACTGAATGCGATCAATGAAAACGACCTCGTCTCGCGACGACCAGCGGCGGTCGCTTGGCCGGATTTTTGAAGCGCCCCGGCTGGCCTTCACGTTGATTGAATTGTTGGTGGTCATCGCCATCATCGCGATTCTGGCGGCCATGCTACTGCCGGCCTTGAGCAAAGCCAAATCCCGCGCCCAACGGACGCAATGCCTTTCCAACATGAAACAACTCGGGCTGGGCGTGGCGATGTTTTCGGCTGATCGGCAGGACATGTACCCGCCCGCGGTGTACTCCACCGGCGATGTCCAGTATCAGTTGACCTGGGATGACTACATTCATAAGCACATCGGGGGAACCGCCAGCGATCAGGATTTAATAATGGGCGTCACCCCACCCGGGCGCACGCCCCGGGTGCTGCGCTGTCCGGCGGATCGGATTGAATTTCCCAAGGCCGAGTCGTGGTTGAATGCGTTTGCCGCGAGGCGTTCGTATTCCATGAATTGGGCGGGAACCGGCTTCATGCTGAGTTCGGCCAGCGCGGCGCTGCCGCCTCCCACCAAAGGCGTGGGCGTCTTTTACAATTTGCGCTCCTCCGCTCCGGGAACGTACGAGTGGGACCCGCGCGGTTACAAAGTCTCCGCCGTCAAAGACCAGAGCGGCACCATCCTCCTGGCGGAACTGGCCAATGGCCGGAACATGGCGGGCAACGACTGGCCGTCCTTCTGCGCCGGACCCGGACCCACGGTGCCGGGTGGAGTCAGTGAGGACTGCGTTCAAACAACCACCGTGGCCAGGGTCAGCGGCACCGACCACACTTATGGTTCACTTTCGTACGGATTGCATTCCAAGCGATTCAACTACCTTTTCCATGATGGTCACGTGGGATTGCATGCGACCACCGCCACCATTGGCAGCGGCACGCTGGTGAATCCGGCCGGCATGTGGACGATGACCGCCGGCGATTAACCTCCCGCGAGCGTGGGCAGATTGCGAATGA
>CAZCZP010000157.1:0-9401 GCA_964502895.1 uncultured Bifidobacteriaceae bacterium | reverse complement strand
TTTTTGGGCGGCATGTGCGGATCGGCATCCGCGTGCAGCACGTGCAGGATCAGGCTTTCTTCCGGATTCTTGGCCGACACCACCGGGCCGACATCACCCCCGGCGAGCAAGCCCTTACGAGATGAGAGCCTCAGCCCGCCCTTGGGTTTTTCCTCACCATGACAAGCGAGGCAATTGTCCCGGATTACGCGCATGGCGTTGACGGCCACGGGCTGGGAAGACTTGTGCGAAACACCGGTCGTGCAACCGACGATGATGCTGAGCGCGGCGAGCAGTGCCAACCCGAGAACCGCATACAGCCAAAGCCGCTCCTGTCTTTTCTGTCTGGCTGCCATGCATAACCATTACGAACCTCCTTGCGGAAAGACAAGGCGCGTGTTCTTGCCCATGTAGAAATACAGAATCGGCGTGGACTCGGCGCGGGGCGTATTCCACGCGGTGGGCGTGCGCCAGCACCTCAACGCATTTCCTTGCCGATGAATTGAGGCTGGCAGATTTCGGTCAGGTGTGGCAGTCTCCCTCATGTGCCGCGTAAGATACGCCAGTTGGTTGCCGATTTGGAGCAAGCTGGTTTCATACTCGTTCCCGGTGGCAAGGGATCGCACCGCAAGTTCCGACATCCAAAATTTCCCGGGGCAGTGATCCTCAGTGGTCAAAGTGGCGACGACGCGCATCATTACCAGGAAAAACAAGTTCGCAACGCCATTCGCAAGGCTAGCCAATGAAAACGCAAGACCAGTATCTAAAGTTTGTCCGTTGGGAGGAAAGTGATGGTTTCTATGTGGGCTACTGCCCCGATCTTTTTCCGTGGGGCGGCGTGTGCCACGGTTCTGCTGAAGAATCAACCTATCACGAACTCTGCGTACTCGTGGCGGATGAGGTGGGGCAATTACAGGCAGAAGGCAAAGAGCTTCCCGCTCCCAGCACCCGCCCTATGCGCGAGGCTGTTCCCGCTTAATCACTCCTCCACTGCACGACGAGCTTGTTCATGATGTAATCTTTCCGCTCGGGCGTGTTCTTGCGTAAGTAGAAGTTCAGGGTTGCACGGCTTCGGCGCGTATTCGACTTTACTCAGGGACGGACCGGATTAAGCCGGAGGTGGCGCGTAATGGCAAGTTTCAGTGAAGCTCGTTGCAAAATTGGCCGAGCGCCGCGTCGAACTGTTCCAACTCCTTTGTAAACTCAGCGGCGAGCGCCGCAACTTCTCCGTTGCCTCCACGGCAGGCCTGCTCCAATTTCACGACGCTCTTCAATGCGCGACCGGCAGCAAATTGCGCCAGCGACCCTTTCAAAGTATGCGCGCTTTTTGCGGCTTCAACGAATTGTCGCTCAGCAACGGCCGCGTGGAATTCTTTCAAAAGTTCGGGAGTGTGTTCGAAGTAAACCGTCGCGAGTCGGCGGAGCAATTCTTTGTTTCCATTTACCTCTTCCAAAGCTTTGGCGTGATCGAACGGAGCTTCGGATGAAATGGCCTCGGCAACTTTCTGTACCGCTGGAGGGAATAGCCTATCCATTTCAGCCAAAAGTTCGCGACGCCGAATCGGTTTCGTGACGTAGCCATCCATGCCGGCGGCGAAACACGCCTCGCGGTCGCCCTTCATGGCGTGGGCCGTCAGGGCAATGATTGGCAGGTGGCTCGGCGCTGACGAAGTTGCCGCAGCGCTCGCCTGCTCACGGCGGCGGATTTCGCGCGAGGTTTGAAGACCGTCAAGGCCGGGCATTTGCAGGTCCATGAGAATGAGGTCGAACGTGTTTTTGTCCAGAGCGGCGAGGACGGCGTTTCCATTCGTGACGGTTTCCACTTGATGGCCCAGGGCACTTACCAAGGCGACAGCGAGTTCGCGATTAACGGGATTGTCCTCGGCGAGAAGCACGCGCAATGGACGAACGGCAGTCGTCTTTTGCGGCCGCGAAACCGGCGCGCCACTCAGGTGCTGTTGCGGAATAACAGTGGAGGCGACGGCATCAAACAACTCCGACTGACTGATGGGCTTGGTCAGGTAGGAAGCGATGCCCAACTCGCGGCAACGCGCGGCGTCTTCGGCGCAGTCGGCGGAGGAAAGCATCATGACGAGCGTGCCTTGAAGTTCGGGGCGCTGACGGATTTGGCCTGCAAGCGCGAAGCCGTCCTCGCCGGGCATCAGCGCGTCGAGCACGACGAGGCGGTAAGGATTTCCACTGCTGGACGCGCGAGTGAGTTCGCTCAATGCGGACGTGGCGTCACAGACGGCGTGCGGACGCATCCGCCAATTCTGGAGCATCTCAGTGACGATTTGACGATTCGTGGCGTTGTCATCCACGACCAGAATGGGCAGGTCGGCGAGCAGGCGGGCGTCGGAGGAAATTTCCTGCGCAACAGGTTCGGTTGAGATGCCGAAAGCAGCGGTGAAATGAAAGTGGCTGCCGCGGCCCACACCGCTTTCGACCCAGATTTGTCCGTTCATCATTTGCACGAGCCGCGAGGAAATGCTCAAGCCGAGGCCCGTGCCGCCGTATTGACGGGTAATGGAGCTGTCGGCTTGCTGAAACGCCAGAAAGATTGCCTGTTGTTTGTCGGCGGGAATACCGATGCCGGTGTCGCTGATGCAGAAATGTAGGACACAGGAATTGGGGGAGGTCTTGTCGTTGCTGGGCGCGGCCAGGCGAACATCCACTTTCACTTCGCCGCTTTCGGTGAACTTGATCGCGTTGCCGACAAGATTGATGAGGATTTGTCGCAGTCGGACAATATCGCCGACGAGCACGTCCGGCACATCGGGAGCTATGTGAAGCGTGAGCTCAAGACCTTTTTGACAGGCGCGCACGCCGAGCGTTTTGAGACTCAGGCCCAGCGCGTCGCGAAGACAAAACGTTTCTGAATTCAGCTCAAATTTGTCAGCCTCAATTTTTGAGAAGTCGAGAATATCGTTGATAATGGCGAGAAGGTCTTCGGCGGAATTTCTGACGGCGGAAAGATAGGCGCGTTGCTCGCGGTTCAAATCAGATTCGAGCGCGAGTTCCGCCATGCCGATGATGCCGTTCATTGGCGTGCGAATTTCATGGCTCATGTTTGCGAGGAAATCGCTCTTGGCGCGGTTGGCGGCTTCGGCGGCGTCCTTGGCCAACTGCAAAGATTCGTACAGGCGCACTTTGGTGACCGCCGCGGCCAGGCGATGCGCCAAAGCGGTGAGGAATTCGATGTCCTCGGATGAGTATTTCCTCGGTTCCTTATCCAGCGCGTAAAGCACTCCCAGCGGCAGGCCTTCCGCCAGCATTGGTACACCGGCGTAGGCGCGGAGGCCGAAGTCGGAAAGCATCCGGTTGGCGTTGAATGGGTCCTCGCGAATGTCTGGAACGATCATTGGCTGGCAGCGGTCAACAATCCAACGCGAGGCGCCGCCGCTGCTCCGAACCTTCTTCGCTCCCAGATTGGGTTCTTGCCCCGGTACGGTGGAAGCGCTGACGGTGAAACTTTCCTTGGTTGCGTCCCACAGGACGACGCTCGCGCCGCCGGTGGCCGGTAGCAATTCCGTGACAATTTTTACCGCCCGGTCGAGCACGGCCTGCAATTCGTGCTGCTGGTTGATGGAAAGTTCCAGGCTGGCGAGGGCGGCCTGCCTGCGATTTTGGGATTGCAGCACCTGGGCCGTGCGGCGGACTTCCGCCTCGGCCCGCTTGCGCTCGGTGATGTCCTCGGCGATGCCGACGAAGTGCGTGATTTGGCCAGCCTCATCCCGCACCGGAGCGACGGACAATTCGTTCCAAAACACCGTGCCGTCCTTACGTCGGTTGCGAAGTACAACCTGACAGTTTGCGCCGTCGGCCAGGGCGCGGCGGAGACGGTTCAGCTCGGCCGCTTCCGTCTCCGGACCTTGGAGGAACCGGCAGTTGCGCCCCCTGAACTCCGCGGCAGAGTAGCCGGAAATCATTTCCATCGCGGGATTGACGTAAATGACCGGGTTGTCAGGCTGGCGTGCGTCGGTGATTAAGATGCCGGCGTGCGACGAAATGAGCGCGCGTTCCTGCACCCGCAACCGGGCCGTCATCTCCTCAGCCATCTCCAGCGCGCGCTCGTGCGTGGTGGCCAGCGCGCGGGTGATCCCAAAAACCAACAGACTGATACACAGTCCCCCAACAAAGATGAAGACGTGTTTGCTCCGATCACTCAAGCGGTCGAAGGCCGGCCGGGTGGTGAAGTGAATCGTCCAGGTACGTCCACCAACAGTCAGACTCTCGTTCTGCTTGAAGGTGCAGCGATATTCCGGGTCGGTGGCGTGCAAATCGGCATCGTCGTCGTGCAACAGCGTTTCCCGGGAGGGCGTCGCGCCGTCGAAAATTTCAAAATCAATGTCCGCACCTTCGGGATGGACCGCCCCGGCCATGACATCGGCAATCCGGAAAGGTTCATAGACCCAGCCTTGCAGGGCAGCCCGGCGCTCAGCCGGTGTTTGCAAGGGAGCGCCCGAACGATAGACCGGCAATAGGAAAAGTGCTGCCGAATAAACCCGTGGGTCTTGGACCAGAGTGATGCGAGCGGTAAGGGTCGCCAAGCCGGAATCCCGCGCGCTCTCGGCGGCAGCGCGGCGCTTGGGTTCCGATCCAATGTCGTAACCCACCGCCTGCTGGTTTTCTTCCAGCGGTTCGATGTACTTGATGGGCATGTAATCCAAGCGCTGGCCTGCGGGACGGAGATCAAAGGTCGGCGCTCCGTCGGCACGCGTCTCGGCCAGAAAAGCGGGCAGCTCCGGTTCCCGGACATAAGCGATGTATCCCATCCCGTTGATGCCCGGATAGGCCGTGCGCAGGTTCAGACTCTCGACAAACCTATACCAGGACTGTCGGTTCGGCTCGGGATTGCCCATCAGAAACGCGCGCGCCGCCTCCAGCGCCCGCTCATAATCGAGCATGCGGGAGCGAATCTCCCCGGTGACCTGCACCACCCGCAGTTGGAAGCGTTCATACTCGCGGTCGAGCAATTGGGACCGGCTCACGCTCCATCCGATGAACGTGGCGATGATGCAAACCGCCAGCACAATCCACGCGACGAGGGGATGTCGCAAGCCTCGCCCCTTTTCAAGCGATGCCTCGGAGATCGTGGATTCGGTCGTCATTCAAGCCCTGCGGTCAGAAGGAAAGACGAAATGGCGCGGCGACGCAACAAACCTCTCGCCAAGGCAGCGCCAGCCAAAGTTCCGATTGGAATTCGCGCACGCGCATGGTCAGAGCATTTTTTGAACTCGAACGCTGAAGCGCCGCATGTCGTGCTGCACGGTGGCGGGTGGGCAGGGCGGCCATGCCGCCCAGATACATCAGGCTGCAGATGATGGCGAGAATTCCTTCTCGAACCTCATCCCGAATGCACGCACAGCTTGATCGTCTGCGTTAATTCACCACGGGACTTCCGCCAATCCCGTGGCCTTTGCCACCAGGAACGGCTTTACTTCTTGAAACCGCGCGCGTGTTGAACGAGCGCCTTGATTTCATCATCGCTCAAGCCTTCCGCCGCCTTCATCTGCACCTTGCCGTCCTTGTCCTTCAGGCCTTCCTTGATGGCTTTGAAGGCTGCGTCGTCCTTCAAGTCCGCCTGAACTTTGGCGTCGGTCAGGTCCTTGACGCCCAGCTTCTGCCCCATCTTGGTCTGGCCTTTGCCATCCGCGCCGTGACACTTGGCGCAGGCTTTGTCCCAGTTCTCTTTCGCGTCGCCGGCCTGAGCCGTCATCCAGGCTCCGGCCAGTAGCGCGACTGTCGTTGTCAGCAGTTTCTTCATATCGTTTTCGTCGAGTTTGAGCTGCGGTCCTTTGCGCCCGGAACCCGTTCAGGAGTTCGACGGCGAACGGGCAAAAAAATTCGCCCGCTGAGCCCACAGTTCTTTGGTTGTGTGCTTTTCAATATTGGCGCGTTGATTCGGTTTCCTTGATCGGCTGTTGGAATTGGTCCGCCGTCAGTTCCGCGGTAAAGCGCGTGTCCGAGGCTTGCAACACTTTCACCACCACTTGCCACACCGCATTGTCTTTTGGTTTTAGTTCCGCCAAGGGTGACAGAGTGATCGTGCGGCCTTGTGCTGCGACTGCCGATGCGCCCGTTCCTGACACGAACTCCTGATTCTCTTCGAGCGTACAGACGAACTTCACATTTGTGAGAACCGCGGAACCCTGGTTCAAAACAGTGATTTCGTAGGTTTCATTCGTGCCGACCTCGATCGGGTCCACCAAGTCCACCAATTCGATCAAGACCGCTGGAATGCCCACGACGCGAGTTTCGCAGCGACTTTCCGCAGAGGGCGCGATCCGGCCAGAGGCGGAACTGGCGAACGCCAGCAACCCAGGTTCCGCCGCGGTGAACAGCGCGCAGACGTTGGTGGTTTGGCCTGGCCGCAACCCGGGCAACTCCCACACCACTTGACCGTCGGCGGCGCGGCCTCCGCATGTGGCGCTGACAAACGTCGCCCCGGGCGGCACGGTCAGTTTCACCGACGTCATCGCTTCCAGTTCATCGCCGGCGTTGTTGACGGTCAGGCAGGCTTCGATGGGCCGGCGCAAGGGCGTCTCCCCCGGCACGCGGCATTGCAACGACAGCACGGGCAGCATTACCTTGCCAATATCTTCCACCCAAAAATTTGCGCAGGGCTTGGGCGTCACCACGCGGTAACGACGCCCACGCGAGGCGAAGAAGAACTCGTACGCCGGAATCGCTTCCTTGCCCTTCCACATGACCTCCCGCAGCAGCACTGGTTTGCCACGTACACGCGTGGACATGGCGGGCAACAACGTCTTGGGCGGGATGCGCAACTCCAGGATCGGGGCGTTGGCAGCCGCGCGCCGCAAATCTTCCAAATCACCCTTGAACCCGGATTCTCTCGCGATGAAATCCACATCCGCGCGCAGTTTTTCCGAGGCGAACAACCGGCGCAGGTCCTCGGGCGTTTGGAGCGGATCGGCAAACCGCGTCTCCGGATTCCCGAGCCGGGTGGCATAGTGCTTTTGGGCGAGAACCGGCGAGGCCGCCACCAGAAACAGCACGATCACATAACCCAGCGTGGGCAGAAATCGAAGTTTGATCATGCGATTACTTTGACGGTCGTTTGAAAAGGTCGAGCGGATTAAGTTTCGGCGCGTTCGTGCCGGGTTGGTTCGTGGTGGCGGGCTTCTGGCCGGTGAGCAGATTGCCGGCACCCTGGAGGAGGCTGCCCGTTTTGCCGCCCACGTTGACGCCTAGTTTTTCGGCGATGCCGACGCCGGATTTGAGCAGCATCCCGCCGAGGGCCAGCTCATTCAAATCCGTTTTCGGTTCGCCAATCGTGCCTTTCACCGTGACGAATTTCGGCAGCGCGGCGTACTGCGCGTTGGTGGGCGTGTTCGCGGACAGCAGGCTCGCCTTCTCCGCCAGGCCACGGCTCAATGCAAATTCGACCGGCAGATTCAGCGGCGAATTGGTCAGCACTTCCGCAATCGGAATCACCCCTTGCGTCTGCGCCTCGAACGCCGCGCTCTGCATGGCCACCCGACTCAACGTGATGTTGCCGCCGCCGATGTCCGTTCGCGCGTCGAGCCAGCTCAACGGCGATTGCGTGATCTCCGGGACGCGCAACAGCGTCGCAATCGGCACGACCAGCCGCTTGGTCTTCGGGCCGATCAATTGCAGGTTCGCGTTTGTGAAACTGAAACTCGCCTGGCCACTCAGGCTCTTCTGCAAGCTCACACCCGTCACGCCCGCGCCGTTGATCTTCGCGTTCGCGAGGATCACGCCTTTGTATTGACCGCGGTTCGCCGGTGAAAAGGTGCTCGCGATCGGCTCAAGCGGCACTTTGTCCATCAGCAACGACAGCGCGTAGGTGTAGCCTTTGACGCCGAGGTTTAGATCCACGCGCGATTCCACCGGCGCGCCGTTAAGCGCGAGGCGGCACGGGTCGAGCGTGATCTTCCCAGCATCCACTTTGGCGGTGAGCTGGCAATTTTGAACCTCGATTTCGTGCAGGAAGATTTTCCCGAAGCTCGCGTCGGCGTTCAATTGCAGCGGCAGCGAGACCGCTTCCGGTTCGACGTTGCCGCCGGTGGCCGCTGAAGGAGCAGCGGATGAACTCGACCCGCTCTTGTCGCCCGCAAACGAATCATAAAGCTGCGTCAAATCCAGCGTGTCCGATTTGAGCGTCGCCCGCCCTTTGGTCATGGCAGAGGAGGAGAGGTCGAAGTTGCCGGTGATGGTCAGTTCGTTTTTCGGCGCGCGTTCCGTCGGGGTGAGCGTGAGGAGCAACTGGCGCAAATCTAAAACCTGTTTCGCAAAAGTGCCGTCGAGCTTGAGGCCGGCTTTCTGGGGCGTCGCCGGGCCGCTGCCGGTCAGCCGCGCCATCACGGCCTCCATCTGCGCCTGTAAGGCGAACGCGTTGCCGTCGTAATTCGCCGTGCCCGCTACGCTCAACGCGGGCTGACCTTGCTGGGTCAAGTCAAGCCGGAGTTCGCCGAGGTTGATCTTCTGGAAGTCGTTCAACTGGCCGTTGAGTTTCAGCGCCAGCGCAGCCTGCTTGAGCGGCGTGCTGCCCAGTTTCGCGGCGAGGTCGGCGATTTGCGAAGCGACATCGAACTTGAGTTGCTTGCCGCCACGTTCGGTCAACACCTTGAGGTCGAGCGAAAGTTTTCCGGCGGAAACCGCGTCGCCGAGAAACGGCTTCCACGGCGCGAGGTCAAACCCGGAGAGATTCAAATCGAACACCGAGTCGCCCGCCGCCGCGGCGTTTGCGCCCATCGCCAGCGTCATCGGTTTGGCCAGACTGCCGCGCAGAAACGGGGTTTGATTCTGCGTGCCGTTCAGGGCGAGCGATTGAACTTCGACCGTCTGGCTCTTGGTGTTGATGGAGGCGCTGGCCACGAGTTGCAAATCCATCGGCGGCGTGGTCTGGCCGGCGCGCGTGACACTGAAACGCAATGCATTGAATCGCGAGTTGAGCGCAAGGAGTTCGCCGCCTTGCGAGATTGCCAACTCGGTCGTCCCGTCAATCGTTGTCGAGCCGAAGTCCAGGCCCGCCATCGCGCCCACGAGATTCAACACCTGGCGGTCAATAGAGCTGATTTCCAACTTCAGCCGGCCCTCCTTCTTCGAGAGGTCGAGCGGCCCGGTCACGTTCACCTGGCCGAGCGTCTTGTCAGCGCGAACGAACCGAGTGGACAGTTCCTTCAACTCGGTAGGCGTGAGATTCACCGTCACCACGGTCCGCAGGCCGGCGAGTTCGCGTAACGAACCTTCAGCGCGCGTGATTTCCTTTTCGGTCGTGCCGGTGACGCTCTGCGGCATGAGGTCCGAGCCCAAAGTGAATTCAATTTTGCCCGCGCTGCGTGCTTCAAGCACGTCATTAGCCGGGCGATTGAGCTTGAACGCCGCCGCCGTGGTGAGCTTGCCGGACTGGCCATTCTTCAATTGGTCGAGCGTGA
>CAZCZP010000156.1:0-9444 GCA_964502895.1 uncultured Bifidobacteriaceae bacterium | reverse complement strand
CGCGCGGCGTGGGCAAAAGATTTTTCTTTGTCACTTTGAGGAGGTTGCGACTAAGCTCCCCGATACTTTATGCCCGGAACCTTCGACGAAATCGAACCGTTGAAACAAACCGCGCTCGCTGAATTGAAGTCGGCGACCGACCTTGCCGCGCTGGATCACGCCAAGGGTGCGTGGGTCGGTCCTCACGGTAAATTCACCGCGTTGACGAAACAACTCGGCTCGCTGACCAAGGAGGAAAGACCGGTTGCCGGCAAACTTATCAATGCCGCCAAGGCTGAACTCGAAGCCGCGCTTGCTTCGCGCCGCGAAGAGTTGGAGTTCAAAGCCACCCAGCCCAAGGAGCCAACGGATTTTACCCTGCCCGGTCGCCGCCACACGCTTGGCAAGCTTCATCCGCTCACGCAAGTCACCGAAGATATTGTTCGCGCATTCCGCAAAATAGGATTTGCCGTCGCCGACGGGCCGGAGATCGAAGACGAATATCATTGCTTCGACGCGTTGAACACTCCGGCAGATCATCCGGCGCGGGACGCGCAGGACACTTTTTATCTGGCAAACCCCTCACCCGGCTCTGCTACCCTCTCCCCATCTGATGGGGAGAGGGACGGGGTGAGGGGCAAACTCCTTCGCACGCACACTTCCAGCGTCCAAATCCGCGTGCTGAAATCCCAGCCGCCCCCCGTCCGCATCATCGTGCCGGGACGCGTGTTTCGCCGCGACAACGCCGACGCCACGCACAACCCGACCTTCCACCAGATTGAGGGCCTTTATGTGGACAAGAACGTCACCGTCGGTGACCTCAAGGGCACGGTGGAATTCGTCTTCCGCGAACTCATGGGCGACGACGTGAAGATTCGTTTCCGCCCACACTACTTCAGCTACACCGAACCGAGCTACGAAATTGATTTCACAAATGCGCTCGTGAAGAAGATGGGTAAGGACTGGCTGGAAATCGCCGGTTGCGGCATGGTGCATCCGCAGGTGTTCGAGAACGTCGGCTACGATCCCGAAGCTTGGACCGGCTGGGCGTTCGGCTTCGGCATCGAACGCATCGCCATGCTCCGCTACGGCATCAACGACATCCGCCTCTTCTACGAGAACGACCTGCGGTTCTTACGGCAATTCTAATCCGCCCGAATACGGACTGGCCGCTTTGTAACGAAGATGTATGGTTGTCTTGAAGTGTTGTCGAAGGGCTTGATGCGAGTTTTAGGCTCTCTGGCTCGCGTTGGCGCGCGCCAGAGGCGTTCCGTTTCCAATCAGATTCTGCGAGTTACTTGCCGGGCTTTGCTCCTGCTGATTCTGCCGGCCTCTGGTTGGATTCCGTCCGCCTGCGCGCAAGAGACGCTTATTCCGCTGGGTTCAAGCTGGCGGTGGCAAAAAGGGACGAATGAAGTTTCGAGTCCGTCCACCGCCTGGCGTCAACTCGGCTTCGACGACTCCTCGTGGCTCACCGGGAACATGCCATTCTACTACGGCTTCGGCGGGATCAGCGGCGGCACCGTCCTGACCGGCATGCGCAGCAATTACACCACGATTTTTCTGCGCCGGAATTTCGTGGTGTCCAACCCTGCCACGATCAGTTCGTTGACACTCCGCGAATTGATTGACGACGGATTCATCGTCTGGATCAACGGCGTGGTGGTTCAGCGTTACAACGTCAACGCCGGGGAACAGCTATACAATGCCGGCGCGCCCGTCGCGATTGGAACCGCGCCCGTCGAGGTCAGCACCAATCTGAACAACCCGGGCGGTTTTCTCGTGGCCGGTACAAACGTGATTGCCGTCCATGGCATCAACCGCAATCTCTCGAGCAGCGATTTCCATCTGGACCTCGAGTTGATTGCCACGGTCGTGAACACAAATCCGCCGGTCATCGTCGGCGTCAGTCCCGTGCCGGATTCCCTCCTCGGCGCGCTGACGCAGGTCACGGTCTTCTTCAACCGGCCCATTGTCGGCGTCGAGGCCGGAGATTTTTTGATCAACGACCAGCCCGCGTCCGCAGTGAGCTTCAACGCGGTCTCCAATTCTTACACTTTCATTTTCACCCAACCGCTGGCCGGATTGGTGGCCGTTAACTGGAGCGAATCCGCCGGCATTACCGACGACCAAGGCACGCCGTTCAACACCGGCGCGCCCAACGCGGCCTGGAGTTACACCCTGATAGACAACCTCGCGCCGCAAACCCTCGAGCGAACTCCGGTCCCGGGCGCGCAGGTCAGTCAACTTGCACAAGTGGAAGTTTTGTTCAACGAACCCGTGTTTGGCGTGGACACGGCGGATTTGCGGATCAATGGCCAACCGGCGGCAACTGTCAGCGGCGCCGAAGCTGGGCCCTACATTTTTCAATTCGCCCCACCATCGCCTGGGTCTGTGAATTTTTCCTGGGCCGCCGGCCACGGGATAACCGATCTTGCGGCCAACCCATTTGCGGGAAGCAGTTGGTTCGTGAACTTCAGTCCCGGCCTCGCGCCCGGCGACGTGGTCATCAACGAATTTGTGGCCGGAAATCTCTCGGGCTTGGCGGACGAAGACGGTGAGCCGCAGGACTGGATTGAAATTTACAATCGCGGCCCGACGGCAGTTAACCTCCTCGGCTGGTCGCTCACCGATAATGCCAGCGTGCCGGGACTCTGGACGTTTCCTTCGCGGATTCTCAACTCCGGCGAATACCTCGTGGTGTTTGCATCGGGCAAGGACCGCCGTGCGCCAACCGGGGCCAACAAATTTCACACAAACTTCCGGCTCGACCTTTTCGGCGAATACCTCGCTCTGTTCAATGCCGAATCTCCGCGCGTGGTGGTCAGCGAATTCGCGCCCTATCCGGAACAGCGCAACAACTTTTCCTACGGCCAGCAAAGCTCGAACGTCTGGCGCTATTATCAGGTCCCCTCACCGAATGCCGCCAATGGCGTCAGCGGCATCATCGGCATCGTGCCCGAACCGCACTTCAACGTAGGGCGGGGAGTTTTTGAAGCCCCCTTCAATCTCCTGCTCACCACCCCGCAGCCCGGGGCGACGATTCGTTACACGCTGGATGGCAGCGAGCCGACCGTATTGAACGGCTTTACTTACACCGCGCCGATTCCGATCACCAACACCACGTTCGTGCGCGCGCTCGCGGTGGCCACGGGCCACCTGCCGTCGCGCATCCGCACGCACAGCTACATTTACCTCGATAGCGTTCTCACGCAGCCGAACGATCCGCCAGGTTTCCCAACCACGTGGGGAACGTGGGCAAACTTCCCTGGCAACATCGTGCCGGCGGACTATGAGACGGACCTGGACCCATTGCGCACGGACCCGAACAATCCGGCCTCAGACATTGATCCGGACAAACTCCAGCGCCTGCGGGATGGTTTGCGGGAGCTGCCGGTGGTTTCCATCGTGATGGACGTGGATGACATCTTCAACCCGCCGGGCTTTTATCACACGCCGAACGTCACGGATAAAAATTTTCCGGACAAACCCTGCTCGGTGGAAATGTTCGAGCCAGACGGCACGACGGCGTTTGCCTTGAACGGCGGCTTGCGCGCGCACGGCAACGCGAGCCGCGAGCCGAGCAAGAATCCCAAGCACGGGTTCAAGCTCAACTTCCGGGGCGAGTTTGGGGAATCCAAACTCGACTACGCACTGTTCCCGGATTCGCCGGCGCGGGAGTTCGATGACCTGATTTTGCGGCCCGACTTCAACTCCAGTTGGCGGCATTGGTCAGACTCCGCCGGAAATGGGAACGGCGCCTTCCAGCGCAGCCGGGCGACGCGCATTCACGATGCGTGGATCAAGCACACCCAACGGGACATGGGCCACGTTGCGAGCCACAACCGTTTCTTTCACCTGTTCATCAACGGCCTTTACTGGGGCACCTACGATTTCACGGAGCAACCCACCAAACATTTTGGGGCAAATTATTTTGGCGGCACGGACGAGGAGTACGATGTGTACGATCAAGGCTCCCTCTCCGCCGGAACTGCAACGGCCTACCAGACCCTGCTGGGCATCAACGGCCTGAACAACAACGCCAACTACGAGTTGATGAAGCAGTCTCTCGACGTGACGGAATTCTCGGACTACATGCTGCTCCATTTCTTTGCCGGACACCAGGATTGGGGCAACAACAAGAACTGGTTTGCGGTGCGCAAACGCGCGGCGGGCGCGGCGGGCACGTTCAAATACTTCCCCTGGGATGGCGAATGCATCCTCCTGGATGAAAACGTCAATCGCGTGGCCAGCACCGACGTGCCGAGCGGCCTGTTCACCAAGCTCGATGACAACCCCCAATTCCGGCTGGATTTCGCCGATCGCGTTCACAAACACATGGTGGCTCCCGATGGCGCGTTGACCCGCGAAGCCAGCACGGCTCGCTGGCGATACTGGCAGGCCGTCATGGACAGACCCATCGTCGCCGAAACCGTCCGCTGGGGCGATTACCGCCGCGACGTTCACCCGTTTCAAGACGGCGCCTTCCAGCTCTACACGCGCGAAGATCATTGGCTGCCGGAGAACGACCGAAAGGTGAATTCCTATTTCGTCAATCGCGGCAACACAGTCCTGAACCAGCTTCGCAATGCCGGACTCTATCCCAACGTCGAGGCTCCAGAATTTCGCCAGAACACGGATACCGGGCCGGTCATCGGCGGCGGCGCGGTTGCGGCGGGCGAAGTTGTCGCGATCCGCAATCCCGGGGCGGGCACGATTTACTACACCACCAATGGCAGCGATCCGCGCGTTTATTACTCGGGAGCCGTGTCCGCCGGCGCTTTGACGTATGGAGCGCCGCTCACGCTGGTCGCCAGCGCTACGCTCAAGGCCCGCGTCCTGAGTGGCAACACCTGGAGCGCGCTCAATGAGGCCGCCTTTACCGTCGGGGAACTTGGCATTCCGCTTCGCATCACGGAAATCATGTACAACCCCAACGGCGGCGATGTGTTTGAATACATCGAAATCCAAAACGTCGGCGCGTTCCCGCTGGACATCGGCGGCTTCAGCTTTCAAGGGATCAATTTCCTCTTCCCGATTGGCACCACCCTCCAACCCGGCGCGGTATTGCTCGTGGCCAACAACGCGAACCATGGACAGTTCGCCGCCCGCTATCCGTTGGCGGCCGTCTTTGGTTATTACAGCGGCAGCCTGGCCAACGGCGGCGAGCGCATCGCCTTGCTGGACGCCGCCCAACGCACCGTGGTCGCCGTTCATTACGATGACGAGAACGGCTGGCCCGCATCGCCCGATGGCGGTGGTTATTCGCTGGAGGTCATTGATCCGCGCGGTGATCCCAACGCCGCCGACAATTGGCGGGCAAGCAGTTTTGTCAACGGCACGCCCGGTCTGCCACCCGCCTCGCCGGCGCCGGGGGTCGTGGTGCTCAACGAAATCATGGCGGACAACGCCGGCAGTGTAACCAACGCCGGCGCGCTGCCCGATTGGGTCGAATTGCATAATCGCGGCGGCAGCCCGGCGAACATCGCTCACTGGAGTCTCACCGACGACAGCAACGCGCGAAAATTTGTTTTCCCTGCGAATACAACAATTCCCGCGGGGGGATTGCTGGTGGTGTGGTGCGACAACGCCACAAATTCGCCGGGCCTCCATTCAGGCTTCGCTCTCGATCGGAACGGCGAGACGGTTTCCCTTTTTGACGCCAGTTCAAATCGTGTGGACGCCGTTACCTTGGGACTGCAACTGACAGATTTCACCGTTGGCCGCGTGGCCGGCGAGTGGCGGTTGAACGAACCGACGCCGAACGCTGCCAACACGGCGGCAACGCTCGCGCCGGCTTCCGAGATCGCCATCAACGAATGGCTCGCCCATGCCGATGTGGGCGGACAGGACTGGCTGGAATTGTTCAATCGCTCGGCGAGTTCGCCGGCGGCCCTGCGTGGATTGTATCTCGGCATCCCGCAAAACGGGATGCTGTTTC
This sequence comes from uncultured Bifidobacteriaceae bacterium, assembly GCA_964502895.1. Classification (GTDB taxonomy): domain Bacteria; phylum Verrucomicrobiota; class Verrucomicrobiia; order Limisphaerales; family JADLHS01; genus WYBW01. Next base: position 3,524 of record CAZCZP010000156.1, on the reverse strand, counting down.
GGTACAGCGCGCTTTCGTTCATCGCGCCGCGCGGTTACGCGCAATTGTTCGCCGACGAAATGCCCGGCGCGGACCAGTTGGAATTCAAGCTTCCAGCCCCCGGTGGGGACATCGCGCTTTACAGCGAAACGGGCGCGGAATTGGAGCGGGTCACTTACGGCCCGCAAATCATCGCTGTGTCGGAAGGCCGGTGGCCCGATGGAGCGCCCGCCATTGTTTCGTTTGGAGGCAGCGTCAGTCCCGGCGCGAGCAACTATGTGCTGGCTTACAACGGTCCGGTGCTCAACGAAGTGCTCGCGCGCAACCGGCGCGCCGTGGTCAGCCCGTGGGGGAGTTACGCGGATTTTGTGGAAATCTACAATGCCACCGGCGGCAGCGTGAATCTCGGCGGCATGGCGCTGGGGCGCACACTTTCGCCCGGCGGCCGTTGGACGATTCCCGCAGGCGTGCAGATTTCCGCCGGCGGTTATCTCCGCATCTGGTGCGACGGTGCGCGCGCGCCGTCCATCAACAATTCCGGGGCGGGCCTCAATACCGGTTTCAATTTGCCCGCCGAAAGCGGCGACGTGTTTCTCTTCAACAACACCGGCCAGCCGGTGGATTCGGTGGCCTACGGATTTCAGGTGGAGGATTTGTCCATCGGCCGCCGCGGCGGTCAGTGGCTTTTGCTTGATTCGCCGACGCCGGGGTCGGCGAATTCCGTACCCGCCGTGCTCGGCCCGGTCACCGACCTGCGTATCAACGAGTGGTTGGCGTCTCCACTTGCCGGGGACGATTGGTTTGAACTCTACAACACAAGTTCGCTGCCGGTGGACTTAAGCGGGTTGTTTGTGACGGACGATCCTTCCGCTCGCGGCATCGCAAAATCTCCCATCGCGCCGTTGAGTTTCATCGGCGCGGGACGCTGGGTAACTTTTGTCGCGGACGACAATCGCCCCGCCGGGCGGGATCACGTCGCCTTCGCGCTTGACGGCGCCGGCGAAACGCTACGGCTCTACGATCCAAGCCTGAACCTGATTGACGCGGTGGACTTTGGAATTCAGCCCGCCGGAATCTCCACGGGCCGGATGCCGGACGGCGGAACTGCTTTCGCCAACTTTTCCTCCACGCCCACGCCGGGCGCCGGCAATTATCTCGCGCTCACCAATGTAGTCATCAACGAAGTCCTGACGCACACTGACGCCGGGGATTTTCTGGAGGACGCCGTCGAATTGCACAATCCTACGGCCAACCCGGTCAACATCGGCGGCTGGTTTTTGAGCGACAGCCAGACCGATCTCAAGCGCTACCGCATTGCTGATGGCACGACGATTCCGGCCGGTGGCTTCCAAGTGTTTTATCAATTTCAATTTGGCCCACCCGACGGTGAAGCAGACGTTCCGCCGCTCTTCAGTTTCAATTCCGCGCACGGCGATGCGGTCTGGCTTTCGGAGGCCAACGCGGCGGGAAATCTTTCCGGCGCGCGCATCGGCGTGGCGTTCGACGCGGCGGCCAACGGTTTTTCGTTTGGCCGCCATCGGACCAGTGTGGGTGTGGATTTCGTGCCGATGAGTGCGCACACGTTCGGCGTCAGCAATCCCACGAGTCTGACGCAATTCCGCACTGGCGGCGGTGACACCAACGCTGCCCCGCTGGTTGGACCGGTGGTCATCAGCGAAGTCATGTATCATCCGCCGGATTGGGCCACCAACGCGCCGGCGGTCGAGGAATTCATCGAACTGTTCAACGTCACGGGCAATCCGGTTCCATTGTTCGACCCGGCGCATCCCACCAACTTCTGGCGGCTGGCCAACGCGGTGACGTTTGAGTTTCCAGCCGGCACGACGATTCCCGCCAACGGTGTGCTGCTGGTGGTTCCGTTCGATCCGATGGCCGACCTCGCGTCGCTCGCCGCATTTCAGGCGCGGTATGGCAGTAACGCTCCGGTGATCGGTCCTTACTCGGGCAGCTTGGACAACGCGGGCGAATCGCTCGAACTCTGGCGGCCCGACACGCCCCAGTCACCGTCGAGTCCCGACGCCGGCTTCGTTCCGCACTTGCTGGTGGAGCGAGTGTCGTACGACGATGAATTGCCCTGGCCGGTCGGGGCCGACGGACGGGGAATGTCGCTCCAGCGCTTGGTGGCTGCGGATTACGGAAACGATCCGGTGAACTGGCAGGCGTCGTTGCCCACCGCAGGCGGGATGAGTGCGACTCTACCGAGGGGAGGCGTGACGTTGATCAACGGAAACACCATCCGCCTGTCGTTCAACGTTCAATCCGGCGCGACCTATCAACTTCAATACAAGTCCGGGCTGTCCGATCCGCAATGGTTGCCCTTGGGAGCGCCCATCGAAGCCAACGGAAGCACTTTGACGGTGGACGAAACCATCACCGGCCAGGTCCGGCGATTCTACCGTTTGGTCGTGCTGCCGTAGCTTTGAGCGGGGGATCATCTCTTGTGTTTGAAAAAGTCGGGCATCTTCTTGAATCGCGCGAGCGGGTCGCTTGACTCAGGCGACGGCGAGGCGTGCGCCGCTTCCATCGCGCGCGAGGCGTGGATTAAGGTTGAAGCTGCCGGTGACATTTTCGCTTCTGGCGCGGTGGCGGTCGGTTGCACTGCGATTGCCGCCGGCTGCGGTGGCCGTTTTTCGAAGAACGAACCTTGCCCAAATATTGGCTGCGTCACGGGAACTGCCGCCGTCACGGGCGGCGGAAGGACATTCGCTGGTGCTGTCTGCGCCGCGGGTTCTTGGGCGATGACTTCGGTACGCCAACAGATTCGGACGGATGGGATCGGCCCGATGCTCACGATGAGTTCGCGGTAATCGAATTTTGTCAACTCGCCGAGTTGCACTGTGTCTGCCATTTCCTGGGCTTGCAGCATCGAGGTTAGAAGCGCGTGCGTGGTGCGGCGGTGCTGGTTCGCCGAAATGAGCGCGCGCAACGCAGATGGATGCACCTCCTCAAGCCGGTCCAAGTGAACGAGCAGGCGCTGAACCGGACTGAGTTCCAGGTCCATCCCACCCAGCTCAAACCCCGCCTCCATAAAAATATCCACGCTGGCATTGATCTCTTGCATCGCCTGGCTGAGGTGATGCTCGTTGTCGGCCTTCAGATCAGCCACCGTGGACTGTACGTCCACCCGCAACTGTTGAAGCTGGCCGGCAGTGGAGGCAACCGCCTCGCGGATTTCGGCGACCTTGGGCGGGACTTGTTGCATCGCGGCTTTGATCTCTGCCGCCTTCTGACTGAGGTTTTTGATGTTGCTGATGAACTGTTTCATAGGATTCGCCTCATTTCTTCTCGGGCGGTTCTTCGGCACCCGCCGTCGCTTCACGCTGCTTCTGCGCTTCAGCAATCGCCTTCTGGAATTGTTCCAGGAACGCCGCCTCGTTGCTCAACATCTCTTGGGTGACATCAATCTCCAATGAACCTTGCTTGGCCCGAGTCTCCAGCAACTCTTGAGCCTTGTGCAAATGATCGCGTTGTCGGGCCGCCATATCCTTCAAGGTCGCTAGTGTGCTGTGGACCATCTCCATCTC
>CAZCZP010000155.1:0-9463 GCA_964502895.1 uncultured Bifidobacteriaceae bacterium | reverse complement strand
AAACTCCATTTCCGCACGGCACTTCGAGCGCAAGGTCTGCCTGAGCCTCCCAAGGTCGAATGGCGTCCTATGGGGAAGGGCGATAAAAAAAATTAAAAACCCGGTTGACACTCCTCAAGGCTTTTCCTATTTTCACGCTCGTCTTAGGGTCGTAAAAGAGACAAAAGCGCACCAATCCCTCAGTCTTTTTCAGAAGAAAGGACGCAGGGTGGTGGACTTTTGTCGTTTCGCGCATCAGGATGAAGCAGATTTGTGGACCGTGCCCATGTAGCTCAGTTGGTAGAGCACATCCTTGGTAAGGATGAGGTCATCAGTTCAATCCTGATCATGGGCTCCAGACAGTTTGAGTGACGTAAAACCAGCAACGCTAACGACAACAACGCAACGCAGGAGATCACAATGGCAAAAGAACAATTTCAACGAACCAAACCGCACGTCAATGTCGGCACGATCGGCCATATTGACCACGGCAAATCCACCTTGACCGCCGCAATTGTGGAGGTGCAGGCCAAGAAGGGACTGGCGACACCGATTTCCTACGCCGACATCACGAAAGGCGGGACGGTGCGTGATGAAACCAAGACGGTCACCATTGCCGTGTCGCACGTGGAATATCAGAGCGACAAACGCCATTACGCGCACGTGGATTGTCCCGGTCACGCCGACTATGTGAAGAACATGATCACTGGTGCAGCGCAAATGGACGGCGCCATCCTGGTCGTGGATGCATCGGAGGGGCCGATGCCTCAGACGCGCGAACATATTTTGTTGGCCCGCCAAGTTGGTGTGCCGGCCATCGTAGTCTTCCTGAACAAGGTGGACCTTGTGGACGACAAGGAACTGCTCGATCTCGTCGAGATGGAGGTCCGCGATCTATTGACCAAGTATCAATTCCCGGGTGACAAGACACCCATCATTCGCGGCAGCGCGAAGAAGGCCCTGGCTCACGACCCGGAAGGCTCAAAGGGAATTCAAGAACTGCTTGACGCGGTGGATTCGTTCATCCCTCTGCCGACGCGCGAAGTGGACAAGCCGTTCCTGATGTGCGTCGAGGACGTGTTCAACATTGAAGGCCGTGGCACGGTCGTGACCGGTCGTGTCGAACGCGGGGTGCTCAACAAGATGTCCGAAGTGGAAATCGTCGGGTTGAAGGAAACGCGCAAGACCGTGGCAACCGACATCGAAATGTTCCGCAAGTTGCTCGATAGTGCGAATGCCGGCGACAACGTCGGCGTGCTGTTGCGCGGCACGAAGAAGGAAGAAGTCGAACGCGGCATGGTTTTGGCCAAGCCCGGTTCCATCACGCCGCACACGAAATTCAAGGCGGAAGTGTACGTGTTGTCGAAAGACGAGGGTGGCCGTCACACACCGTTCTTCACGAATTACCGGCCGCAATTTTATTTCCGCACCAGCGATGTGACGGGTTCGCTGACCCTTGCGCAGGGCGTCGAAATGGTGATGCCGGGGGACAATGTTTCCGTGGAGGTGGAATTGGGGAAACCAGTGGCCATGGAAAAGGGCTTGCGCTTTGCGGTTCGCGAAGGTGGCCGCACCATTGGCGCCGGTCGCGTCAGCGAAGTAATCGCGTAAGCCGGAAGGGCTTTTTGGAGCGGGGGTGGGGAGTTCCGCCTCCGTGCCCCTCGTCGTGAGCCACGGCGAATCACTCGACGGTGAGTAGGGCGTTAGCTCAATTGGTAGAGTAGCGGTCTCCAAAACCGTTGGTTGGGGGTTCGAGTCCCTCACGCCCTGCCAAGCCAACCGGAGAGGTGGCAGAGTGGTCTATTGCGGCGGTCTTGAAAACCGCTTTCCGCGTGAGCGGAACGGGGGTTCGAATCCCTCCCTCTCCGCCAAAAGAATTGTGAACGATCTGACAAAAATCTTGATTTGGGTGGTGGTCGTGGGAGCGGTCTTTGCCTTCCTTTGGTGGCAGGGTCATCTCAAGCGGCTGGCTGCGTACGTCGAGCAGACTCGCGAAGAGTTGAAGAAATGCACGTGGCCGACTTGGGACGAATTGAAAGGCTCGACGGTGATCGTCATGATTTCCATCCTGATCCTGGGACTGTTCACCGTCGCCGTGGATCGGATCTTTGTGCAGATATTTTTCAAAATCCTGTAGCCATCATGCGCAGCCAGTGGTTTGTCATTCATACGCTCTCGGGCCAGGAACAAAAGGTCAAAGAGAGCATCGAAAAGCGCGTCAAGACCGACGAGATGGGTGAGTACATCCAGGAAGTTTTGGTGCCGATGGAAAAAGTTGTCGAGGTGCGAAACCAGAAGAAGACGGTTTCCACGCGCAAACTCCACCCCGGCTATGTGTACATCAACATGGTTTTGCTGGATGAAAACAACCGGGTGATTCCGAAGCCGTTTTATTTCATCAAGGAAACGCAGGGAGCGATTGGCTTTGTGGGTGGGGAACACCCGCATACTGCGACCGACGATGAAATGGAAGTCATCAAGGCGCAAGTTTCAGCTTCGGAAGAAACCGAGCGACCCAAGGTCAGCTTCGGGGTCGGTGAAACGGTGAAGATCAACAACGGGCCGTTCCTCAATTTCAGCGGCATTATCGAGGAAGTGGACCCGGATCGCGGCAAGTTGAAAGTGACGGTGAATATTTTCGGGCGAAACACTCCAGTCGAACTGGAGTATTGGCAGGTGGAAAAGGGTTGATGGGGTCTCAATCTCGATCATCGTCCCAATCTTAATCAGATGAAGACGGGAGATTGAGGACAGGATTACGAGAGCAAATTTATGGCGAAGAAAGTTGTCGGACAGATCAAATTACAGATTCCCGCCGGGCAGGCAAATCCTGCTCCGCCAGTTGGCCCGGCTTTGGGTCAGCATGGTGTGAACATCATGGGATTCTGCAAGGAATTTAACGCGGCTACCAAGAACGATGCAGGACTTGTGATTCCGGTGGTTATCACCGTGTACCAAGACAAATCCTTTACTTTCATCACCAAGTCGCCGCCGGCCTCAGTGTTGTTGAAGAAAGCCGCCGGTATTACCGCCGGATCAGCCACGCCCAACAAAGACAAGGTTGGCAAAGTAACGCGCAAGCAGGTCATGGACATCGTGAAACTGAAGCAAAAAGATTTGAACGCGACCTCGGATGAAGCTGCGTTTCGCGTTGTGGCCGGTACAGCCCGTAGCATGGGTATCGAAGTCGCCGATTAGCACAAAACCGCGGGAGAGTCTCGTTGAACGCGACTCGCATGCACCGCACCAAGACAAATGCCAAGTAAACGATACAATAAAGCCCTCGAGCAGGTGGATGGGAAAAAGGCTTATCCTTTGAAGTCTGCAGTCGAGGTGTTGACGAAATTTCCGAAGGCCAAGTTCAACGAAACGGTTGATTTGGCTTTCCGCCTGGGAGTGGATCCCAAGCAATCCGACCAAATGGTGCGGGGTACGGTTCCGTTGCCTCACGGGAGCGGCAAAACCGTGCGCGTCCTTGTGTTTGCCAAGAACGGTGCGGCGGCTGATGCCGCCAAGTCTGCGGGCGCGGAATTTGTTGGCTTTGAGGACATGATTGCAAAATGTCAGGCCGGTTGGGCCGACTTTGATGTGGCGGTCGCCACGCCCGAAGCCATGGCCGAGGTCCGCAAACTGGGCAAAGTGCTCGGCCCGCGCGGCCTGATGCCTAATCCGAAAACCGGCACCGTGACGGAAGACACCGCGAAGGCCGTCAAGGAAGTCAAAGCAGGACGCGTCGAATTCAAAGTGGACAAGGCCGGAAACGTGCATGTGGCGGTTGGCAAGGTTTCGTTCACGACCGCGCAGATTGAAGAAAACGCCCGCGCTGTCATTGAAGCTGTAGCCAAGGCCAAGCCGCACAGCGTCAAAGGCACTTATCTGCAGAGTTGCACGATTTCGGCGACGATGAGTCCGCCCGTGCGCGTTGACGTGAAGGAATTCGCGGCCCACTAATGGGTTAACGATTTTGAACTCTTAACGATTTAGCAAACCATGCGCGCTGAAAAACAGATTTTAACGAAGGAATACCTCAAGCGGTTGAACGCTTCGCCGTTCTTCATTGTCGTAAACTACCGGGGGCTGAAAGTGGGCCACATGACGGAACTGCGCAAGCGCCTCAACAAGGCTGGCGCAGAAGTCCACGTGGTGAAGAACTCCATCTTCCGCATCGCCGCCAAAGAAGCGGGTGTGGGCGACTTGAACGGCACGATGGCTGGCCAACTCGCCGTGGTCACCGGCCAAAAAGATATTTCCGCTGCCGCGAAGATCGTCAAGACGTTCGGGGCTGAGTTCGACAAGCTGAAGATTCAATTCGGCTACTTGAACAACCAGCGGCTGGCCGAGGCTGACCTGCTGACGCTGGCGGATTTGCCGAGTATCGAAGTTTTGCGGGCCAAGTTGCTCGGCGTGCTGAACGCTCCGGCGCAGAAACTGGTCACGCTGATCAATACGCCGGCGCAACAACTCGCGCGCGTTATCAAAGCGAAGGCCGAGAAGTCCGAATAACATTTTTTCCGCCTTGTCATGGCGGGAGAGCAACAGACAACAACAACGTAAATCGTCGGTTTGCGGGCCGTGAACTGAATACCCTGAAGGCCTTCGGGGACGACGAGACGAACAGAAAGGTAAGAGTAGTTATATGGCAGATACAGCAGCCCTCGTTGAGGAATTGAGCAAGTTGACGGTCATTGAGGCCGCCGACTTGGTGAAGAAACTGGAAGAGAAGTGGGGCGTTACCGCCGCCGCTCCCGTCGCAGTCGCCGCCGCTGGTGGTGGAGGTGCCGGTGGCGCAGCCGCAGCTCCCGCCGCCGCTGCGAAGGACACGTTCGACGTGATTCTTGCTTCGGTCCCGGCGGACAAGAAGATTGCCGTCATCAAAGCCGTCCGTGAAGTCAAGGCAGGCTTGGGTCTGGCTGAAGCCAAGGCCCTCGTGGAAGGTGCGCCCAAGCCCGTGTTGGAAGGTGCGAACAAGGCCGACAGCGATGCCGCCAAGAAGAAGCTGGAAGAAGCTGGCGGCAAAGTTGAAATCAAGTAACTGGCGAATCCAGGGGTGGCGTCCGGCCGGGCGCCGCCCCGTTTCGCCCTTAGCACGAATTGGATTTAGATTAAAATTAGACAGACAACGAAACTCCGCAAAGCCGTCGGGGTTCAAGGGTCGGCAAGTTCACTGTCGAAGACAGGGTGCTTGCCTCGTGTCGTTTGCTGAAACCAAGCGGTCCGGTCTTTTGGCCGGCCACCCAGAAAAAGGTCCAAATGCCATCGCGAGCAACTGAACGTATTAACTTCGGTAAAATCAAAGAGATCATCGCTCCGCCGAACCTGATCGAATTGCAGACCAATTCGTATCACGAGTTTTTGCAGGCGGCGGTGCCACAGTCCAAGCGCAAGAACCTCGGACTGCAGGCGGTTTTCACTGAAGTCTTCCCCATCGAAAGCTACGACGGGAAATGCGTGCTGGATTTTCATTCCTATGAAATCGGCGAGCCGAAGGTGGATTGGCTGGAATGTCTCCGCGAAGGCTTGACCTATGGCGCGCCGCTTTACGTGACGTTCCTGCTCAAGGATGAAAAGGGCAGCAAGGAAGAGAAGGTGTTCATGGGTGAATTGCCGCTCATGACGCCGCAGGGCACGTTCGTCATCAACGGCGCGGAGCGCGTCATTGTCAGCCAGCTCCATCGCTCGCCGGGCATTGCCTTTGAAGCCACGCAACATCCCAACGGCAAAATGCTTCATTCGTTTCGCATCATTCCCGACCGCGGCTCGTGGTACGAAGCCCAGTTCGATACGAACGATCTGCTCTATGTTTATCTGGACCGCAAAAAGCGCCGCCGGAAATTTTTGACGACAACTTTTTTCCGGGCGCTCAGTTATCTGGACAGCGATGCGAAAGAGACGAAGGGCAAAGACAAAGACGCGGACAAGACACGCGGCACGGACGAAGAAATCCTGAAGCTGTTTTATGAGATCGAAGAGTTGACGGTCAAAGAAGCCGAGAAACTCGACGACCTGCCCAACAAGGTTCTCATCCAGGATGCGACCGATGTCGAGAAAGGCCTCGTAGTGGCGCGTGCGTTTGAGCCGTTGTCCAAAGCGGTCGTAAAACAGATCGCCGAACTCGGCGTGACCAAGATCAAGGTCGTGGACACCACGGCGGATGAAGGGATCGTCATCAAATGCATGAAAAAGGATCCCGCGAAGAACGAGGAAGAGGCGCTCAAGGATATTTACCGCCGCCTCCGTCCGGGCGATCCGCCGACCGCTGCCAATGCCAAGGCGCTCATCAAACGGCTCTTCTTCGATCCCAAACGATATGACTTGGGCCGCGTGGGCCGTTACAAAATCAACCAAAAGCTCGGCCTCAAGGACAAGCAGGAGTCACGTATTTTGACCAAGGAAGATTTGGTCGAAGCCACGAAGTATTTGCTCCGCCTCAAGCGTGGTGAAGGTTCGCTCGATGACATTGACCATCTCGGTAGCCGACGCGTGCGGACTGTTGGCGAACTGCTCGCCAACCAATGCCGCGTGGGTCTGGCGCGCACAGAACGCCTCGTCAAGGAACGCATGACGCTCTTTGATCAAGGGGTCGAGGCGATGACACCGCAGAAACTCATCAATCCGAAAGCGCTCTCGGCGGTCATCCGCGATTTCTTCGGCCGCTCGCAACTCAGCCAGTTCATGGATCAAATCAATCCGCTGGCGGAGTTGACGCACAAGCGCCGGCTCTCCGCGCTCGGACCGGGCGGTTTGTCCCGCGACCGCGCCGGGTTCGAGGTGCGCGACGTGCATCCATCGCACTACGGACGCATTTGCCCGGTCGAGACGCCGGAAGGACCGAACATCGGCCTGATCGCGTCGCTGGCCACGTTTGCCCGCATCAACGATTTCGGTTTTCTGGAAACACCTTACCGCAAAGTCGAGAACGGTCGCGTCACGAATCATCTGGATTATTTGACCGCCGACCGTGAGGAGGGCTTCGTCATCGCGCAGGCCAACTCGCCGATTGACGAGAAAGGCCATTTCACCACCGACCGTGTTGTGTGCCGGGCGCGAACCGACTTCGTTGACGTGGAGCCGACGCGCGTGGACTACATGGACGTTTCGCCCAAGCAGCTTGTTTCCGTGGCCGCTTCGCTGATCCCGTTTCTCGAACACGACGACGCAAACCGCGCGTTGATGGGTTCGAACATGCAACGCCAGGCTGTGCCGCTGCTCGTGACTGAATCACCCCTCGTGGCGACCGGACTCGAAGAACGAGTCGCGCGCGACTCGCGGGCCGTCGTCGTCGCCGACGAAGCCGGCAAAGTGGCTTCCGTCAACGGCAACCAGATCATCATCACGGAAGACGGCAAATTGCCGGAGACGAAGAAAAAAATCCGTCACGAACCCGAGAAGGGCATTTGGGTTTACGAAATCCGCAAGTTCATGCGTTCGAATGCGGCCACCTGCATCAACCAGAAAATTCTGGTGCATAAGGGTGACCACGTGAAGAAAGGGCAGGTCATCGCCGACGGTCCATGCACGCATGACGGCGAACTCGCCCTCGGCCGCAATGTGCTCTGCGCGTTCATGCCGTGGAACGGTTACAACTTCGAGGACGCAATCCTAATCAGTGAACGCATTGTGAAGGACGACGTGTTCACTTCAATCCACATTGACGAATTTGAAGTGAGCGCCCGCGACACCAAACTCGGCCCCGAGGAAATCACGCGCGACATCCCGAACCTCGGCGATGAAGCGTTGAAAAACCTCGGGCCCGACGGCGTGATTCGCGTCGGCGCGGAAGTGAAACCCGGCGACATTCTCGTCGGCAAGATCACGCCGAAGTCCGAGACGGAACTGGCACCTGAAGAACGCCTGCTCCGCGCGATCTTCGGTGAAAAGGCGGCGGACGTGAAGGATACGTCGCTCAAAGTCCCGTCCGGCACTTACGGCATCGTCATGGACGTGAAGGTGTCTTCCAAAAAGGACAGCGACCACAACAAGCCCTCGATGGCCGAGGAAAAGCGTCAACTCAAGGTGATCGAAGAGGACCATCGGAAAAAGACCGACGAGTTGCGTGACCAGTTGACCGAGGCGCTGAGCAACATTTTGCTCGGTGAAAAAATCCCGCTCGACGTGGTCAACAGCGAGACGGGTGAAATCATCATTCCGGCCAACCGCAAGATCACCAAGACGCTCTTGCGCAAATTGGCGGAAGTCTATGATCGCATCGAAATTGATCCATCGCCCATTCGCAACAAGATCAACGAGATCATCGGCACCTTTAAGAAGAAATTCGATGACCTCCAGATGCAGTACGACGAGGAAATGGAGCGCGCCGAATCCGGCGAAGGCGTGGACAGTGGCGTCATCAAATCGGTGAAGGTGTATATCGCGTCGAAGCGCAAGCTGTCGGTGGGTGACAAGATGGCGGGCCGTCACGGCAACAAAGGTGTTGTCGCCAAGATCGTTCCCGAAGAGGACATGCCGTTCCTCGCGGATGGCACGGCGGTGGACATTGTGTTGAACCCGCTGGGCGTGCCTTCGCGCATGAACGTCGGCCAGGTGTTGGAAACGCACCTGGGCTGGGCGGCAAAAATTCTGGGCCTCAAATTCGCGACGCCGGTTTTCGACGGCATCAAGGAAAAGCAGGTTCGAAAATATCTGGAGCAGGCCGGCGGCAAGGAAAAGGACGCGGGCGACCGGCAGATGGTTGGTGAGAATGGAAAAACACTGCTTTACGATGGTCGAACCGGCGAACAGTTCGATCAGGAAGTGGTTGTGGGCCACATCTACATGATGAAGCTGGGCCACTTGGTGGCGGACAAGATTCACGCCCGTGCCGTGGGGCCGTATTCGTTGGTCACACAACAACCGCTGGGCGGCAAGGCTCAATACGGCGGCCAACGTTTCGGCGAAATGGAAGTGTGGGCGATGGAAGCGTACGGAGCGGCGTACACCTTGCAGGAATTGCTTACCGTCAAGTCCGACGACGTGCAGGGCCGCACGCGGATTTATGAGAGCATCGTCAAGGGTGACAACAGCCTGGAGGCTGGCATTCCGGAATCCTTCAACGTTCTGGTCAAGGAGATGCAATCCCTTGGCCTCGACGTGAAGGTCGGTTACACGAACCCGATCGAGCAACCTGCGGAAGCCGCGGCCACGTTGGCGGCGGTCACTTCGGCCTCGTCGTGAGGAAAACCAAGTATAACGATTTGCTGGAACCCAAACTCCTATGATCAGCACCAAAGAAAGCGCCCGCGAATTGCTCGGGCTGGACAAGGTCAATCAGGTGGATTACGTCGCGATCACTGTCGCGTCCCCCGATGCCATCCGGTCCTGGTCCAAAGGCGAGGTCAAGAATCCCGAAACGATCAACTACCGCACCTTCAAGCCCGAGAAGGGCGGACTGTTTTGCGAACGCATCTTCGGTCCGGTCAAGGATTGGGAATGTTCGTGCGGCAAGTATAAGCGCATCAAGCATCGCGGCGTGGTCTGCGACCGTTGC
>CAZCZP010000154.1:0-9545 GCA_964502895.1 uncultured Bifidobacteriaceae bacterium | reverse complement strand
CCAGGCTGAAAGCGCCGACTCCGAGGAGTTTGATTTCTTGTATCCGCTGCTGACTTATGATCGTTTTGGCCCGGAGTATCGCTGGCAATTGCTTCAACTGCTTGGCTTTTCAGGCGGGCAGAATCAGGCGGGTGTTTCCAAAGACCGCTTCACCCTCTTTCCGTTCTATTTTCAACAACGCTCTTCCGATCCCAAACTGAACTACACCGCGTTGCTGCCAATTTACGGTCGCATCAAGCAACGGCTTTTTCGCGACGAGATTTTTTTTGTGATGCTTCCGCTTTATGTCCAAAGTCGCAAACGTGACGTGGTCACCGACAACTATCTTTATCCTTTCTTTCATCTCCGTCGCGGCGACGAGCTGCACGGCTGGCAATTCTGGCCGTTGATTGGCCAGGAATACAAAGGCATTACGACTCGCACCAACGGCTTCGGCGAAATCGAGACCCTCGGCGGGCACGAGAAATTTTTCGCGCTTTGGCCATTTTACTTCAATCAGACGGTTGGTATCGGGACCGAGAACGCCGAAAGAAAACACGGATTGCTTCCAGTTTATAGCGTGCTTCGCTCGCCCAAACGCGACTCCACTACGGCGCTTTGGCCGTTCTTCACCTGGATTGATGACCGTGAGAAACGATACCACGAGTGGCAAGGACCTTGGCCGTTTGTGGTGGTCGCCCGCGGCGATGGCAAGACCACAACCCGCTGCTGGCCGCTGTTTGGCCGGTCACGCGGCGAGATTTTGGAAAGCAATTTTTACCTCTGGCCACTCTACAAATACAACCGCGTTCACTCTGACCCCTTGGACCGCGAGCGCACACGCATTCTCTACTTCCTGTTTTCAGACGTTAACGAGAAGAACACCGAAACCGGTCGCGTGCGGGAACGGACCGCTCTGTGGCCACTGTTCACCCATCGCCGGGATTTCGACGGAAACTCCCGGCTCCAGATACTCGCGCTGATCGAGCCGGTGCTGGCCAACAACAAAAGCGTCGAGCGAAACTGGTCTCCGCTGTGGTCGCTTTGGCGTTCGGAGAGCAATCCGACAACCGGCGCGGCCAGCCAGTCGTTATTCTGGAATCTCTACCGTCGCGAGACCACGCCGGCATCCAAAAAATGCTCGCTCCTTTTCGGACTTTTCCAGTATTCATCCGAGCCGGAAGCCAGACGTTTCCGTTTGTTCTATATTCCGTTTGGCAAAAACCAGTCCCAAATAAACAGTATTTCAGAATGAAACCGGCCCCACATCGTTCGCTTGAAAAGCTCGCCGGGAATACCGGGCGCGAGCGCGGCTTGGTCCTGAGCACCTGAGTTATGTTTCAAAACATCGGCGAAATGGTCCTCTTGTTTTGGCGCGCGCTGCTTGCCTTGCCGTTGGCCTGGCGGCATCGTCAAAAAGTTTTCGACCAGTTCTTCGAGATCGGCAATGCCAGTCTGCTGATGGTTTGCGTCCTGTCGTTCTTCATTGGTGGTGTGCTCGCGCTGCAAACCGGCCCGGTGCTGGTCGAGCGTGGACTGGCCAGCGCCGTCGGCGGTCTCGTGGGCATCTCGCTGGCCAAGGAATTGTCTCCCGTGATGATGGCGATTCTCATCGCGGGCCGTATTGGCTCGGCCATGGCGGCGGAAATCGGCTCCATGCGCGTCTATCAGGAAATTGACGCGCTCCGCACCATGAACATCAACCCGCTTCACTACTTGGTGCTGCCTCGCGTGCTGGCCATCGCGATTGCGCTGCCGATGCTCGTCACCTTTTCGATTCTGGTGGGCTGGCTGGGGGGTGCAGTGGTCGCGTTCACAAACGCCAGCATCGCTATTTCGTTCCAAGGCTTCTTCGCTAATCTGCGTGAAGTTGTGGAACTCGGCGACGTTGCTAACGGCGTGTTCAAATCTTTTTGTTTTGCCCTGATCGTCGGTGTCGTCTCGTGCCATCAAGGATTGGTCACCATCGGCGGCCCGCGCGGGATCGGCCGCTCCGTCACAAAGGCGGTGGTCAATTCCATCGTGCTCATCGTCATCTTCGACTACATCCTGACCCGCATCCTTTTGAACTGATGGACGCTCCGCAAAACAAACAACACGGCGTCGCGGTCGGCGTGCATGGCCTGCGCAAAAATTTCGGCCGGCACGAGGTCCTCAAGGGTATAGATTTTGAAGTCCAACCCGGTGAAATCCTCGTCATCATGGGGCCGAGCGGCAGCGGCAAGAGCGTTTTGTTGCGGCACATCATGGGCCTTGAGCCGCCCGACGAGGGCGACATCCTCATCAACGGCGAATCCATCCGTTCACCCGAGGTGATGGGCAAATACCGGCTCGCCATGGTTTTTCAGTCCGGCGCGTTGCTAAACTCGCTCACGGTCGCCGAAAACGTCGGGCTTTATCTGAGCGAACATCGGCTCAAGCCACCGGGAGAAATCGCTGCCATCGTCAACGAAAAACTCGAAGCCGTCGGGCTGAAAGACGTTGGAAGAAAAATGCCAAGTGAACTTTCCGGCGGCATGAAGAAGCGGGTCGCCATCGCTCGCGCATTGGTCATCGAGCCGCAATTGATTCTCTACGACGAGCCGACGAGCGAACTCGATCCGCTCTCCACGATTGTCATCGGGGAGGAAATCTTCAAACTCAAACAGGACATCCATGTCACTTCACTCGTCGTCTCGCACGACCGCGACCTCGCTTTCGGAGTCGCGGATCGCCTCGCGTTCATTCACGAAGGCCGGATTCTCGCCATTGGGACGCCGGACGAGATGAAACGCCGTCCCGAACCCGTCATCCAGAAATTTTTACACGCTGACTTCAACCCCAAAAACCAAGGCTGAACATGAAGAACACACTTGAAACAAGGCTCGGAATTTTTGTGGCCCTGGCCGCGGCCGTGGCCTTCCTCATCATCAACGCCGTCGGCGGCCTGGACCATTTCCGCCCCGGCCTGCAAGTCCATGCGTTGTTCAATACCGCGCAGGAACTCAAGATCGGCGACCGCGTCAAGATGGCCGGCGTGGAGATAGGACGCGTTGAAACCATCACGCTCGACACCAACAAGGTCAAAGTCACCATGAAACTTCAGGCCGCCACCGTAAAGCGAGGCGTGGTCAAAACGGACAGCACGGCCACCATCAAGTTCGCGGGTCTGATGGGGCAAAATTTTGTGTCCATAGATTTCGGCACACCCGGCGCGGCGCCCGCGACGGAAGGAACGATCCTCAACTCCGCCGAACAACCCGACCTGAGCGCCATCATGACCAAACTCGACAACGTCGCCACGGGAGTCGAGAACCTCACCAAAAGTTTTACCGGCGTTAAGATTGACACCATCCTCGGACCCTTCACAGATTTCTTCAAGCAGAGCAGCGGCCCGCTCACGGCCACCATCACCAATCTCCAGGGCATCACCACACAAATTCGCGAAGGCCAGGGCACCGTGGGCAAACTCATTTATGACGACGCGCTTTACACTTCGGCGCTGACCACCGTGTCAAACCTGCAAAGCACCAGCGACGAAATCAAACTCACCATCGCCGACGCCCGCAAAGTCATTGACAACGTGAACGCCGGCCAGGGCACGCTGGGCAAACTCGTGACCGACGAAAAACTCTACCACGAAACCACCGCGTCCATGACGAACCTCAAGGAAATTCTCCAGAAGATTAATCAAGGCGACGGCACCATCGGCAAACTCGTCAACGAACAGGAATTCTACAAAAACGCCAAGCTGACGTTGCAGAAGGTGGACAAGGCCACCGAAGGCCTCGAAGATCAAGGGCCGCTCAGTGTGATCGGCATCATCGCCAACGGGTTGTTCTGAAGTTTCATCGCATGGCTCAAATATATCCGAAGTGTTCGTCTGCGGAGCATCACGTGGTCTGGCAACGAGCAGGTGTCAGCGTTTACCCAATGGTGGTGCGGAAACTGCGACTACGTCGCAGAGGAAGACGAGGCGAGGAAACGTGATTGTTCGCGATGCGGTCTTCCAGGACTGTGGATACTCGTCAGAGACAGCGACGGTTTTCACCGTTGGTGTTACGCTTGCGGGCTGTTTGAGCGCACAGCCGAGTCATTTGAGTGAAGGCACGTCCTTGTAAGGACGGTCATCTCGGAATGACAAGTAAATCCCCTTCAAATACTCCGCTTCCTTGAACGTCGCCGGATGGTCCACCGCGTGGTGGCTCGTTTGCAACTCCGTGAAGCAACGACGTGATTTCGCCGCACCTTGTTTGACCGCGCCAAAGAACTCCTCCGCGCTCACGTGGGCTGAACAGGAGCAGGCCAACAGAATTCCATCCGTCGAAAGATGTTTGATGCCCAATTCCGTCAGCCGCGCGTACGCCCGAATCGCGCCCGCGCGCTCAGCTTCCCGCTTCGCGAGCGACGGCGGATCAAGCACGATCAAATCAAACTTCCTTTTCGGATTTTCCGCGAGCCACGCGAAGGCATCCGCTTGCACGAATTCATGCCGGCACTGGGCAATCGCAGGTTCGTTTTGGTTGAGCTGAAAATTCCGCCGCGCCGCTTCGAGCCCGTGCGAGCTGATGTCCAGGTCGGTCACCAACTTCGCTCCGCCGCGCGCGGCATAGAGCGAGAACCCACCTGAAAAACTGAAAGCGTTCAACATCGTGCGGCCGCGGGCGAGTGTTTCGACGATGCGCCGGTTCTCCCGTTGGTCCAGAAAAAAACCCGTCTTCTGTCCGCGCAGCACGTCTGCCTCGAATCGCAAGCCGGTTTCGAGAAACGTGGGACAGGCTTCCACCGTGTCGCCAATCAGTATTTGTCCATCCTCCAAACCGCCGGGCCGACGCTTCGCTTCTCCCTCCCCCCCTCCAAGGGGGAGAGGGCCGGGGTGAGGGGGAAATCGCTCCGTAGCAAGGACGCTCTGAACGTTCCTGCTGGTTCTCAAAACCATACGCTCCGGCTTCAGCCACGTTTCGACCAGACCCACAATTTCCTTTAGTCGCTGCAACCACGCTGCCGTGTAGATTTTCATTACCAGCGTCGTGTCGTAACGATCCAGCACGAGGCCCGGCCAGCCATCACTTTCTCCGTTGATGAGCCGATAACCCGTCGTGCGTTCATCGAACAATCCTTCCCTCCGTCGCACCGCCTCCTCCAATCGGGCCTGCCAGAACTCGGAATCAATTGCCTGCGGTTTACCGGTTTGAAGCACTCGCACGCGAATCGGAGAGGTCGGATCGAAGAATCCTACCGCCAGGAATTTGTCCTTCCGGTCGTAAATCACCGCGAGTTCGCCCGACTCCCCGTCGCGATTCTGCTCGCGAACGCTGTCGGCAAACACCCACGGATGCCCGGCGCGCACCTGCGTTTCCGCCGCCGCGCTGATTCGCAGCCGCAACCGCGATGGACCTTTCGCGCTATTTGCTTTTTTGGTGTTCTGACTCATGCTGGGTGCGTGTCAGAAAAGCAGACCCCACACATTCTGGTGCTCGGCGCGGGCTTCGGCGGCCTGACGTTTTGCCAGAATTTTCGCCATCCCACCGCACGCGTGACGATTGTTGATCGCACGAATCATCATCTGTTTCAGCCGTTGCTCTACCAAGTGGCAGCGGCCGGTCTTTCTGCGCCCGACATCGCGCAACCGGTTCGCTCGATTCTCTCCCGCCGGCGCGGCGTCACCGTCTTGTTGGACAAGGTTGTGGATTTCGACCTCGCAAACAAGCGGGTGTTTCTCGAAATGACCAAGCAGAGCTACGACTATCTCGTGCTCGGTCTGGGCGGCTGCACCAGTTACTTCGGCCATCCAGAGTGGGAACAATTCGCTCCCGGCCTGAAAACGCTCGACGACGCCTTGCGCATTCGCAGCCGCGTGTTGCTGGCGTTTGAGAAGGCAGAGACGACAACTGATGCCGCAGCGCGTGAACGACTCATGACTATTGTCATCGTCGGCGGTGGCCCGACGGGTGTGGAACTGGCGGGCTCATTCGCCGAACTTGCTCGCACGGTCTTGACGCGAGAATTCCGGCACATTGATCCGGCCAAGGCGCGCATCATTTTGATCGAAGCTTCGCCATCCGTGCTCTCGCATCTGCCGCCGGACCTCACTGAAAGCGCGACGCGCCAGTTGAAGGAACTCGGCGTCCAGGTTCGCGCTTCAACGCGTGTGAAGGCCATTCGCCAGAATGCGGTGGAACTTGAAACCGGCGAAACCCTTCACGCGGAAAATATTCTCTGGGCCGCCGGCGTTTCGGCTTCACCTCTCACAAAAAAACTCGGAGTCGAACTGGACAAAGCCGGCCGGGTGAAAGTGAATCCGGATTTGAGCGTGCCCGGACATCCAGAGGTTTTCGCCATCGGTGACATGGCACTTGTGCTCCAGGAAAACGGCAGGCCCGTGCCGGGTGTCTCGCCCGCAGCCATGCAAATGGCGCGGCACGTGGCACGCATCATAGACGGCGAGTTGGCTCAGGGCGCCGGCCCCGCGACGCGTCCCGCGTTCAAGTATCGGGATAAAGGCACGATGGCCACGATTGGCCGTTCCGCCGCCGTGGCGATGATTGGCAAACTGAAAATGTCCGGCTGGTCCGCCTGGCTTGCCTGGCTGTTCATTCACCTGATCTTCCTCATAGGATTCCGGAATAAACTCTTCGTGCTGATGCAATGGGCGTATTCCTATTTTGCGTACAAGCGCAGCGCCCGCATCATCACCTACCTGCCCCCGGAGCTGGCCGAAACGAACGACAATCCGCGCTAGGCCGGCGGCGGGAGTTCAGGCGGCCGGGCGGATTTCTTTTGAGCCTCTGCTTCCGAGAGGTCGCCCCATTTTCGCCGGATGAAATAATCCACCCCGAGCGCCATGCCGTTGCGATGCGGCAACGTGCCGACGAAGAAGACAAGCAACACCGCCGCGACCAGATAGAACCACCTGATGTCCGGCACGTAGAGCCGGAAATAAATCATCACGATCAATGGAAAGATGAACAGCGCGCGGTCAATCGCCACCAGGTAAGCCCAAAGATCGCCCTGATCGGGAAGGTACTGCAGCCCGCAGGCGGAACAGCGGTCATGCATCTTGATCCAGCCCGTGAACACCGATCCGCGACCGCACTGCGGACATCGCCGGTGCAGCCCGCGCCGCAGCAACGTTCGCAACCGGGGAATTGGTTCACTCATCGGGCAGGTCGGTTCAACGCGCTGTCAGGCGATCCGCTGTTTGAATCGGAGCGCGCCCAGGCTGAACAGCACGAAGCCCATCCCCGCCAGAATCGCAAAGTGGATCCAGTAATCGTCGAAGCTTGCGCCGCGCAGCATGATGGCCCTCATCAACTCGATGAAATACGTCGCCGGAATCAACGTGCTGAGCCACTGAAAAATGCGCGGCATTGTCTCGATGGGAAATATGAACCCCGAGAAAAACACCGCCGGCAGCAGCAGCGCCATGGTCATTTGCAGCGCCTGCATGTGATTCTGCGCGCGTGCCGAGATCAACAATCCGAGACTCAACAAGGTGAACACGTAGAGAAACGTTGCCAGGAACAAGGCGCTGATGTCGCCGCGAATGGGGATGCCGAAAGCCCAACGCGCGACGAGAAAAATGCCCGTGGCCATTGTCATCGAGATGCACAGGTAAGGGGTGAGCTTGCCGAGCATGAATCCGGAACGCGACAACGGCGAGACCAACAGATTTTCCAAAGTGCCGCGCTCGCGCTCGCGCACCACCGACAACGCCGTGGCAAACACGGTGGCGATTTGCAGTGCGATACCCATGACACCGGGCACGAAAAAGAAAGCGCTCTTCATGGTTGGGTTGTAGAGAATCTGTGGCCGCACCTCGAGGGGCATCTCCTGCCAGCGCGCTTCGGACATGGTCGTCGCCAGCGACTCGCGCAACGCCAGGCCCATCGAAGTTTGCAGCGCCTGCAACGCGATGGTGGAACTCGACCCGTCAATCAACACTTGCACGTGCGCGCCGCGCCGCGCCGCGAGGTTACGCGTGAAGTCCGGCGGGATTTGCAGCCCCACATAAGCCTTGCCGCGCCGGACGGCTTCGGAAAGTTCCTCGACGCTTTGCACCTCGCCCACGACGCGAAACGTCTGGGTGTTCACAAATTTCTCCACCAGTTGGCGGCTCGCCGTTGTTCGATCCTCGTTCAACACCACCGTTGCCATGTGTTTCACGTCGTTGTCCAGCGCGTAACCGAACGCAACGATTTGAATCAACGGCGGAAAAAACATGAAGAACAACGTCGTCGGGTCGCGAAAGATGACCGTGAACTCTTTGAGCAAGATGGCGGTGAAACCGCGAAAGGGAGTTTTCATCCTCGTTGTAGCGGCGATCTATGATCGTCGCTCGCAATTCGGCGCTCATAGAGCGCCGCTACAGTGCGCAGATTCAATTCGCACCTCCGTTGTTCCGATTGTTGGTGAGGGCCACAAAAACATCCTCCAGCGACGGTGCGATCGGGCGGATATCCGCTTGCGGAATGCTATGCTTCGCCAGCTCTGCGTGGAGGACCTCTTCCGACATTCCCTGTTCGATCAACAAGTGCATGGATTGGCCGAACACCGTCGCCGTGAGCACGCCGGGCAGTCGCCGCACCGCCTGCAAGCCAACCGTAACGTGGTCGCACGTCACGTCAATGCGCCGCGTGCCCGGCGGATTCACCACGGGTAGTTGCTTGAGATCATCCGGCTCACCGCACACCACCAGCTTGGACATGTGGATATAGCCCACGTGCGAGCAGCGTTCCGCCTCGTCCATGTAATGCGTTGTGACGAACAGCGTGATGCCCTGGCTCGAAAACTCGAACAGCAAATCCCACAACTCGCGCCGCGCCACCGGGTCAATCCCCGCGGTCGGTTCGTCGAGAAACAGCACGCGGGGCTTGTGGACGAGCGAGCACGCCATCGCCAGCCGTTGCCGCCAGCCGCCGGACAACAACGCCGCCCGCCGGTTCAAGTACGGTTCGAGATGCGTCATGGCGATCAATTCCTCGCGGCGCTTCACGAGCGCGTCGCCGCGCAATCCATAGAGCCGGCTGTAAAACGTCAGGTTCTCATCCACCGTCAATTCGTCATAAAGCGAGAATTTCTGCGACATGTAGCCGATGAGGCTTTTGATCTTGTCCGTCTCTCGCGCCACGTCAAACCCCGCGATGGCCGCCTGCCCGTCGCTCGGTTCGAGCAAACCGCACAACATGCGGATGACCGTGGATTTACCCGAGCCGTTCGGCCCCAGAAAACCGAAGATCGAACCTTTGCCGACGGCAAACGAAACATGATCCACGGCCGTGAATTGCCCGAAGCGTTTGGTCAGCCCTTCACATTGAATCATGGTCTTGGACGAGCGTGGCCGGCGCGAATCCCAGTTTGACGGCGTGGGAAGTTTTCCTCGGCTGCGCGGCCAAGGTCGTGAGTCTCGCGGCTAAACTCCGCTGCGCTGATTTCTTCCGGCCGAAGCATGGGGAACGATTGTCCACGAGTGGCGCGAGCGCAAGTGAGCATTCTGCGTGGCGAGCGATTGAAAACGCAAAGGCGCAAAGGCTCGGAGGCAAAGGAATGAACGGCAAGGGAATTGGGAAACTGAATTTTTCGGTTCT
>CAZCZP010000153.1:0-9629 GCA_964502895.1 uncultured Bifidobacteriaceae bacterium | reverse complement strand
GCTCATCGCGTCGGACTCGGGCGTGCGCGCCGGGATTTCCTTGAGCGACCTGCGCCGGTTTTGAATCGGCTGTCCGCCGACGAACTGCCACAAGTAAGCATCGAAACTGCCGAATTCCTGTTGCACGGCCAGAAACGACTTCGCGTTCTGAATGGTTGCCGCGATCTTCAGCCGGTTGCGCACGATGCCGGCGTCGGCCAGGAGCTGTTTAACCTTGCGGGCGTCGTATCTCGCAATCTTGCGGGCGTCAAAGTTGTCGAACGCGCGCCGGTAGTTTTCCCGCTTCTTGAGAATCGTTGACCAACTCAGGCCGGCTTGCGCGCCTTCGAGGATCAGGAATTCAAACAGCAAGCGGTCGTCATGCACGGGCACGCCCCATTCACGGTCGTGGTAGGCGATGTCGAGTTCGGTCTTGGGCCAGGCACAGCGTTTGATTTCTCTTGGCATAGCTTCGTTTGAAGTGACTTTATTTTGTCAGAGCCGAATACGCAACTTGACAGGCGCGTGACCGCACTTTGAAATGCGCGCGTGAGTGCGCCCCTACCCACCAGGCCGGCCCCCGCCACGGGGATTCCCGAGAAGATCACGGTCTATCACTGGCTCGTCGTCATCATTGCTTCGGCCGGATGGCTGTTTGATTGCATGGATCAGCGGCTGTTCGTACTGGCGCGCGAATCGGCGCTGAAGGAGTTGATGCAAAACGACGCAGCGGCGCTGGCGCAGTTGAAGACCTACATCGGCTACGCGACGACGGCCATGATCCTGGGCTGGGCCACCGGCGGCATTTTCTTCGGCATGATGAGCGACAAATGGGGCCGGGTAAAAACCATGGTGGCAACGTTGCTGGTTTATTCGGGATTCACCGGCCTGTGCGGCTTCGCCCAGGGATGGGTTGATTTCACGATCTACCGTTTTCTGGTAGGGCTCGGAGTCGGCGGCATGTTCGGCGCTGCGACGACTTTGGTGGCGGAGAGCGTGCCGGGCCGAATGCGAGCCGTGGCGCTCGGGTCGTTGCAGGCATTGTCAGCTTGCGGCAACATGATGGGATCGTTCATCAGCCTGCATGTTCAACCGGGCGCGGAGAATTTCTGGGGCGAGTTCTCGGGCTGGCGCGTGCTTTTCTTTGTTGGAATTCTGCCATCGCTTTTGGTGGTGCCCATCATTTTTGTGCTGCGCGAGCCGGAGCCGTGGAAGCAGGCCCGGGCCGCCGCCCGCAGTGGCGGCGCCCACAAACAGGTCGGTTCGCTGGCAGAACTGTTTTCCAACCCGCGTTGGCGGCGTAACAGTATTGTGGGCCTCCTGCTGGGAGTCTCCGGAATGATCGGTTTGTGGGGCATTGGTTTCTTCTCGCCGGAGTTGATCAGCACGGCACTCAAGGGCGCGCCGCAGACAACCGTGGATACGGTGCGCGCCTGGGGCACACTGTTCCAAGACGCGGGAGCGTTCGCCGGAATGGTGGTGTTCACTTTCATCGCCTCCTGGTTGAGCCGCCGACTGGCCTTTCTGGGCGCCTTTGTGTTGTGCCTGTTCACCACGGCGTATGTGTTTTACAATCTGCGCTCGGCTACCGACGCCTATTGGATGCTTCCGATGATGGGTTTCGCCCAACTCGCAGTCTTCGCCGGGTATTCGATTTACTTTCCGGAAATCTTCCCGACGCGATTGCGCGGCACAGGCGTGGGTTTCTGTTACAACACCGTGCGCTATCTTGCGGCGCCCGCGCCGATTGTGCTCGGCCAACTGAGCATTGCGTTGACGCAACATGGCGTGGTGGAACCGTTCCGCGTGGCCGCAGTCATCATGTGCTCGGTTTACATCGTCGGCATCATCGCCTTGATCTGGGCGCCGGAAACCAAGGGCAAACCCCTGCCGGAGGATTGATCTCGCAATCGCCGTGCTGGAATAAAAAAAGCCCGTTCCTGTGAACGGGCGATGTGCTTTGAAATTCTTGAGAAGCCGCTTCTACTTGGATTCTTCCTTTTTCTCGTCGGGCTTCGCCACTTCGTCACTTTTCGATTCGGTTTCAGCCGGCGCGGGCATCACGGTGTCCACCCATTCCAGGATGGCGGCCTGGGCGGCGTCGCCCTGACGCTGATGCATCCGAACGATCCGTGTGTAGCCTCCGTTGCGTTCCTTGAAGGCCGGGGCGATTTCATCGAAAAGGATGCGGAGGACATCCTCTTGCTCGCGCCATTTCTTCTTTTCGTCCTTGCGGAGTTGCACTCCGGGGCCGCGGGTGTGCAATCGCGCCTTGACCAAGCGACGGGCGTGAACCGTGCCGCGCTTGCCGAGGGTGACAATTTTTTCCGCCACCGAGCGCGCGGCCTTGGCCTTGGCCAGCGTGGTGGAGACGCGCTTATGTTTGATAAGACTGCAAACCAGGTTGGCCAGCATCGCATTGCGATGCTCGAAGGTGCGGCCCAACTTGGCTGTTCGCTTCAGGTGTCGCATAACCGGTTAGATCGTCGGCTTGGGCTCTTCCTTGCCGGCCTCCAACAGGCCCGGCTCGAAGGTCATGCCCAAGGTCAGGCCGAGGGCCTGAAGTTTGTCTTTGATTTCGTTGAGCGATTTTTTGCCGAAGTTGCGATACTTGAGCATCTCCTGCTCGGACTTCATGGCAAGCTGGCCAACGGTGGTGATGTTCGCGTTGTTGAGGCAGTTGGCGGCGCGGACGCTCAATTCGATTTCGTTCACGCTCATGTTCAACAATTTCTTGAGCTTGGATTTTTCCTCGTCCTGCTTGTCCACCACTTCCTCGAACTCGACGGCGTTCTTGTCGTATCCGACAAACACGTCGAGGTGATGCTGCAAAATGGCTGAGGCCTGCGTCAGCGCGTCATCCGGAGATATGCGTCCGTCGGTCCATAGTTCGATGAGCAAGCGGTCGTAATCCGTTCGTTGTCCAACGCGGGCGTTCTCGACGGCATAACGCACGCGCGTCACGGGAGAAAACAGGGAGTCAATCGCAACGACGCCGATGGCCTGGCCGGGCTTTTTATTTTCGTCACCGGGGCAAAAGCCGCGGCCCACTTTGACCTCCAACTCCATCTCGAATTTTTTCTTCTTGTCGAGCGTGCAGATGATCTGGTCGGGATTGACCAGTTCGACGTTTTGATTGAGTTGAATGTCGGCGGCGGTCACCGCGCCCTCCTTGTTGACGGACAAAAGCAAGGTTTGCGGATCGCGCGTGTGAGCCTTGAACTTGACCTTCTTGAGATTGAGCACGATGTCGGTAACATCCTCGACCACGCCGTCAATCGCGGCGAATTCGTGCATGGCGCCGTCCACCTTGATTGAGGTGATGGCCGCGCCTTCCAGCGAGGAGAGCAGCACTCGGCGCAGCGAGTTGCCGACCGTGTGGCCGTAACCGGTTTCAAACGGCTCGGCAATGAATTTGGCGTAGGTTTCTGTGGCGTTTGACTCGTCCTTGGTCAAACGCTTGGGCATTTCGAATCGTCCTAGACGTACTGGCATAGTTTACTTTCCTGCAATTTTTATCTGACCTTCCCGATATTTATTCCCGCGTCCGGGAAAGGTCCGTGTAATTGCATTGGTTCTCCACCCGGAGGACCGGTTTGGTTTAGCGGGAATAAAATTCCACGACGGCCTGCTCGTTGGCGATGGGATTGATTTCGTCACGCGTGGGAATCCGCATCACCACGCCCTTGAAGTCCTCCTTGCTCAATGAAAGCCAATCCGGCACCGCGCGGCTCGTGGCCATTTCGAGGTTCTTGGTCGCCAACTGGCGCGACACGGTCGTGTTCTTCACCTGCACGACATCGTTCACGCGCAGGGCGTAAGAGGGGATGCTCACCTTGCGATCATTAACACGGACGTGACCGTGAGCCACCATCTGGCGCGCGGCAGCGCGGCTGTTCGCGAATCCGAGGTGATAAACCACGTTGTCCAGCCGCGTTTCGAGAATCTGCAACATCTGTTCGCCCGTGACGCCGCGGCGCTTGAGGGCTTTCTCGTAAACACCGCGAAACTGGCGCTCGAGCAGCCCGTAGTAATAACGCAGCTTCTGCTTCTCGACGAGACCCAAGCCGTAGTCCGTAAGCTTGCGGCGCGACTTAGGACCGTGGACTCCGGGTGGATAATTGCGGCGTTCGAGATATTTGGTCGGGCCAAACATCGGAAGGCCGAACCGGCGGCTGATGCGAACGCGAGGACCTGTGTAGCGAGCCATTGCTAAAGTTGAGTGTTGATGGTTGAGAGTTGAAAACTACACGCGCCGCTTCTTGCGGGGGCGGCAACCGTTGTGCGGAATGGGCGTCACGTCCTTGATGCAACTGATCTCAAGACCGATCGCCTGCAAGGCGCGAATGGCTGACTCGCGCCCAGAGCCGGGCCCTTTAACGCGGACTTCGACTTCCTTCATTCCGTGCGCCATCGCCTGCCGCGCGGCGTCCTGGGCCACCTGTTGCGCCGCGTAGGCCGTGCTTTTGCGCGAACCTTTGAAACCCACCCGGCCGGCGCTGGACCAGCCGATCAAATTGCCGTGCATGTCGGTAATCGTGACCTGTGTGTTGTTGAAAGTAGCCAGGATGTTCGCCACGCCTGATGAAACGTTCTTGGCGTGCTTGGCTTTAATGATTTTTTTTGCGGCCGCGTCTTCCCCCAACAATTCGGCAGCCGTCGGCGCCGCCACGGCCGCGACGGGCGCCCCGTCAGCAGGCTTGGGCGCTTCTGCGGCAGAAGCCGCCCCTCCCGCAGCGGGCGTTGCATTCTTTGCCTTTTCGTCGGCAGGCTTCTCCGCGGCGGCACTCTCGGGCTTGCCCTCTTTTTTCGGCGCGGGTTTCTTTTTGGTTTCGTCAGCCATAGAAAATCAGATTAGTGGATGCCGGTCTTGGCGTTTGGATTGCGCTGCACGCCGACGGTCTTGCGCGGACCTTTGCGTGTGCGGGCGTTGGTCTGGGTGCGCTGACCGCGCACCGGCAGGCTGCGCATGTGGCGGATGCCCCGGTAACACTTGATGGCCTGGAGCCGCTTGAGGTTCATGCCGATCTCCCGGCGTAAATCACCTTCGATGACGTATTTGCCATCCTGAATGGCGTGGACGATTTGCGAGAGCTGCTGCTCGGTCAGGTCCTTGGCCCGGATGCTCGGATCAATATTGGCGCGCTCCAAAACCTCCACGGCGTTGGTCGGGCCGATGCCATAAATGTAGCGCAGCGCGATGTCAATGCGCTTGTTCGGCGGAACCTCTACTCCAATGATGCGGGCCATAATTCGTTGGTTTTGTTAATCGTTGATTCGTGCGGGCGCAAATCAGCCCTGCCGTTGCTTGTGCCGTTTATTGGAGCAAATGACGCGAATGACACCGCGGCGGCGCACAATCTTGCAGTGCTCACAAAGTTTCTTCACTGACGCGCGAACTTTCATACTCAAATCTTTTTCGTCTCAACCAAAATCCGCCCCTGCGACAAATCGAAGGGCGTCAATTGCAGCTTCACTTTTTCACCAATCCCCAAGCCCGCGAAATTCTGCCGGGCTCGGCCGGCCACGAACGCCAGCAGGCGATGTCCATTGGCCAGTTCAACTCGATACGTCCCGTTGGCCAGCGCCTCTCTCACGACACCTTCAACCTGGAAGGCACCTGCTCCTGGCATGTTAAAATCTCCGGCTCACCCTCGGTGATCAGCACCGTATGCTCAAAATGGGCCGAAAGTGAACCATCTTGCGTCACCACTGTCCAGCCATCATTCAAAACTTTTACGGCGGGCTGCCCGGCGTTCACCATCGGCTCGATGGCGATCGTCATGCCCGGGCGCAGCTTCTGGTTGCACTTGCCGTCCACATAGTTCGGCACCTGCGGGTCTTCGTGAACCGAACGGCCAACTCCGTGCCCCACAAATTCGCGCACCACGCTGAAGCCGTTGCCTTCGACATAGCTTTGGATCGCGCGCGAAATGTCCGTCACCCGGTTACCCGGCGTGGCTTGGGCGATCCCTTCGTACAGCGCACGTTCCGTGATGTCCATCAACCGTTGCGCGGCCACGCCGCAGCCGCCGACCGCCACCGTCCGCGCCGTGTCGCCGACGTATCCGTTGTAAAACACGCCTACGTCCAGGCTCACAATGTCGCCAAAGCGCAACAGCCGTTGATTGGCCAGGCCATGCACCACCTCATCATTCACCGAGATGCACGTGTGGCATGGATACTTTCGGTAACCCAAGAAGGCGCTGCGCGCCCCGTGAACTTTCATGCGCGACGCCGCAAACTCATCCACCTGCCGGGTTGTCACCCCCGGTTGAATGAACGCCGCCACCTCGTTCAACACGGCGCTCGCCACCGCGCACGCCGGCCGCATGGCTTCAAGATCCCGTTCGTTCTTCAAAATGATCATCTGACGTTTCAGTCTTGATCGTAATCTTAATCCCGCGCCGAATCTCGCCTGGTGACGCTCCGAATCAAGATCGAGATCAAGACAAAGAGTAAGATCAAGAAATCATCAAAACCGCCCCTTCAGCCGGCCCTTCTTCAAAAACCCGTCGTAGTGGCGCATCAACAAGTGCGATTCGACCTGGCGCATCGTATCCAACATCACGCCTACCATGATCAACATGCTCGTGCCGCCAAAAAACTGCGCCACGTTGGGCGGAATGGACATCGTCTGTTGCATGACGATAGGGATGATCGCAATGACGGTGAGAAAAATCGCGCCCGCCAGTGTGATGCGGCTCATTGCATTGTGCAGGTAATCGGCGGTGGCCTGGCCCGGCCGCACTCCCGGGATGTAGCCGCCATTTTTTTTCAGGTCATCCGCGATCTGCAGTTCGTTGAACTGCGTGGCCACCCAGAAATAGGAGAAGAACAGGATCATCACACCGTACAGCAGCAGGTTGATGACTGACCCGTACGCGATGGCGGCGGCGATTTCCCGGAAGAACTTTACGTCCATCGCCGTACCGAGTCTCGAAAATATCTGTTCCGGAAACATCAGGATGGCCTGGGCGAAAATGATGGGCATCACGCCGGCGTAATTAACCTTCAGCGGCAGGAACGACGTGCCCCCCGAGTAAACCTTGCGGCCCACCGCGCGCTGGGCGTATTGCACGGGAACTTTGCGCTGGGCTTGAGTCACGGCAATCACGCCGGCAACCACACCCACGAGCAGGAGCACCAGGGCAATGGCGTGGCCCAGGTTGTATTTGGCGTCCAATCCTTCGCCCCCCGAGAAGAACATGTCGCGCAAACCCTGCACCGCCTGGGGCAAACGCGCCACAATGCCGATCGTGATCACCAGGGAAACGCCGTTGCCGATGCCGCGTTCCGTGATTTGTTCGCCGAGCCACATCAACAACATCGTGCCCGTGGTCAGGACGAGCGTGGTTTGGATGCGGTACCACCAGAGATATTCGTCCGGGTAAATCACAATACGGCCAATCCCCTCGCCGAACAGGGTTTCCGGACGCTCCCATCCCACCGTGGTCACCGCGCCCCAGATCAAACACAACACCACCGTGAAATAGCGGCCATACTGGATGATCTTTGCCCGCCCGCCTTCTTCGCGCGCCAGTTTGCTCAACCGGGGAACGACTGCCGTGAGCAACTGGATGATGATTGTCGCGCTGATGTAAGGCATGATGCCCAAGGCGCCCACGGCGCATTGCTCCAGCGCGCCACCGGTGAACAAACTATACAGACCCAGGACCCCCCCACTGCCGCTGGCACTTTGCTTGTTGAAAAACTCCATCAACGCTTCACCGTTCAAACCCGGAACCGGCACGTAGGCGATCAAGCGGCAAATGGCCAGCAACGCGGCCGTGAACAAAATCCGGGACTTCAGCTCCGGGATTTTGAAGCAGTTGGTGAACGTGTTGACGATGGAAGCGAACATGAGTCGAGGCGAAAAAGGCTATCCTTGGGCCGCCGGCTGGGAGGCGCCGACGATTTCGCAGGTCCCGCCTTTCGCTTCAATCTTGGCCCGGGCCGAACTGCTAAAGGCGTGGGCGTACACCGTCAGTTTCCTGCCCAGTTCGCCGTCGCCAAGAACCTTCACACCATCGCCACGGCCATTGACCAGACCCGCGGCGCGGAGTGCTGCCTCGTCCACCCGCGTGCCATCCGCGAAAGAATTCAGCGCCGCCACGTTGACCGGCAGATACCTCGTGGCGAAGCGGGCGTTGTTGAAACCGCGTTTGGGAATGCGGCGAATCAGCGGCATCTGGCCGCCCTCGAAACCAACGCGGATCGAACTGCCCGACCGCGCGGTCTGGCCTTTGCCCCCTCGCCCGCTGGTTTTGCCATGGCCGCTGGATTCGCCCTGGCCAAGCCGCTTGCGGCGGTGCTTCGCGCCGGGACGCGGTTTCAGATCATGTAGTCGCATATAGAATCACACTGTTGTCGGCGTTGCCTGCGGTGGCTCGGGTGGTTTCACGGATTTGATTTCCAAACCGCGGCTCTTGTAAATGTCCTCGCGCAACCGCAGGCTCAACAATCCTTGGAGCGTGGCTTTCACCACGTTGGCGGCGTTGTTCGAGCCGAGAGATTTTGTCAACACGTCTTTCAGGCCGGCGGATTCGAGGACGGCCCGCACCGTTTTGCCCGCGATGATGCCCGTGCCGGGTGAAGCCGGGCGCAGCACAATTTTCGCGCCGCCAAACTCAGTCAGCACTTCGTGCGGGATCGTCACCCCATGCAGGGACACCGAAACCATTTGCGTCCGGGCGAGTTCGCCGCCGCGACGAATCGCATCCGCCACTTCTCCGGCTTTGCCCAAGCCAATACCCACGCGCCCCTTCTTGTCGCCGACGACGACGAGCGCGCTGAAGTTGAAACGGCGTCCGCCTTTGACCACTTTCGCGGAGCGATTGATGAAAACGACTTTTTCGACGAGCGCTTCCGCGTCCTGGCCGTCGAAGCCCGCTTCAGCCGCGTCGGAAGCCGGCTTGCGCCGTCCTCGCGGGCCGCGCGAGAAGCGTTGGGTGTCGCCTTGGGATGGATTGTTTTCAGCCACAGTTTTTTTCTCCGTTAAAATTGAAGCCCGGCCTGGCGCGCGGCATCCGCGAGCGCAGCCAGTTTGCCCAGCACCGGGGCGGCTTCCTTGCCCTTCTCTGCCTTTTCTGCTTTTCCCTTGGACCAATGATAGCGGGCGCCGCCGCGATCGAACACGACTGCCTTGATCCCGTTGGCCAACGCAGTTTCCGCCGCCAGCTTGCCCAACACTTTTGCGCTGGCAATGTTGGCGGCAAGCTTTTCCCGATCCGGCGTGGCCTTCGCCCGCGTTGAGGCGGAAGCCAGCGTGGTTCCGGCGGTATCGTCAATGAACTGCACGTAGATGTGCTCGTTGGTAAAACACACCGCCATGCGCGGGCGGTCCTTCGTGCCCGAAACTTTTTTGCGCACGCGCCAGTGGCGTCGCTCTGCCAATTCGTGTTTTTTTGCGGTTCTCATTTCAGTGCGTCACGGATTTTGCCGTGGCTTCAAAAGGGCGGTTATTGAACGGTCTTGCCTTCCTTGCGCTGCACATGCTCGCCCGCGTAGCGCACGCCCTTGCCCTTGTAAGGTTCAGGCGGGTAGAAGCCGCGAATCTCGGCGGCGACCTGGCCAACAACTTTTTTGTCCGGCCCTTCAATGGTCAACTTCGTGTTTTCCTCGACCGTCACTTTGATCTGGTCGGGAAT
>CAZCZP010000152.1:0-9725 GCA_964502895.1 uncultured Bifidobacteriaceae bacterium | reverse complement strand
CTCTATCAGACTCTAAGCCCGGCTCCCGCTTCCCTGCAATGGAAAAGTCCGCCGGGAATTTTGCGTTGACAGTTTCGCGCCGGACGGGTGTATTCGGCGCACACCGCAGTCGTTCGCCCCTGCAAACGCGAACCGCATCTGCGGACGGTTAACGCGAACGGGCGCACTCAGATGAGCACAAAAAAGATCAATGTCGCAATCGTCGGTCTGGGTTTTGGGGCGGAATTCATTCCTCTTTGGCAGAAACATCCCCACGCGAATTGCTACGCCATTTGCCAGCGCAACGAGGATAAGCTCAATGCCGTCGGTGATTACTTCGGCGTCGAAGTCCGCTACAACGATTTCGGCAAGCTGCTCAAGGACAAAAACGTTGACGTCGTCCACATCAACTCGCCGATTCCCGATCACGCTTGGATGAGCCTTGCCGCGCTCAAAGCGGGCAAACACGTCGCCTGCACCGTGCCGATGGCCACGAACATTGCCGACTGCAAAAAAATTGTGGACCTCGCGAAGCGCACCGGCCTGAAATACATGATGATGGAGACGGTCGTGTACGCCCGCGAATACCTCTTCATGAAGGAATTGTTGGACCAGGGCGAACTCGGCAAGCTGCAGTTCGTCCAGGCCTCGCATCAGCAGGACATGGACGGCTGGCCCAATTACTGGCCCGGCCTGCCGCCGATGTGGTATGCGACGCATTGCGTCGGCCCGGTCGCGGGATTGATTGGCAAGCCAGCGGAATATGTTTCCTGTTTCGGCTCGGGAACGATCCGCAAGGAACTCATCAAGAAATACGGCTCCCCCTTCGCCGTCGAAACCGCGCACATCAAATTCCGCGGCAGCGACGTGAGCGCCCGCATCATCCGCAGCCTGTTTGACACCGCGCGGCAATATCGCGAAAGCATTGACGTTTACGGAACGAAGAAAGCCGTCGAGTGGCCGCTCGTTGAACATGAGCCGCTCGTGATGCACACGGCAAAATTGCCCGAACCGAAAATTCCCAAGCCGGTCAAATGCCCTGACTTCGCGAATCGTTTGCCCAAGAGCATCGCGAAGTACACAACGCACGGCGTCTATGACGCGAGCAAGAAGACGCACCTGAGTTTCACCCAAGGCAGCGGCCACGGCGGCAGCCATCCGCATCTCGCGCACGAATTCGCAATGGCGCTGGTCGAGGACCGCGATCCGTTTCCGAACGCCAAGCAATCCGCGAACTGGACGTGCGTCGGCCTGTGCGCTCACGAGTCCGCGCTCAAAGGCGGCGCAATAGTGAAGCTGCCGGCGTTTACACTTTAGAAGTACCCAAGCACCCGAGTACCCAAACAACACAATAAAAGCACCCAACCACTATGAATATTAAACAGGACGGAATTGCCCCCAACGCCGGGCGACTCTTGTGGGCCGGATTCATGGCGATCCTCGCAGCCGGTGCCGGCTTCGCTCTGCGCGGCGGCATTTTCGATAACTGGGGCGCGGAATTCGGATTCACGGCCACCCAACTCGGCGCGATTGGTGGCGCGGGTTTCACCGGCTTCTGCTTCGGTATCATTGTGGGCGGCGTGGTGTGCGACAAAATCGGCTACGGCAAACTGGTGATTGCAGCGTTCGCGCTGCACGTCATCTCTGCGCTTGTGACGTTCACCGCGAGCACCCCGCAGAATGCGTATCAGATTCTGACCATCGGCATGTTCATCTTTGCCTACGCGAACGGCACTTTGGAAGCAGTGGCAAATCCGCTGGTCGCCACTCTTTTCCCGAGTAACCGCACGCACTACTTGAATATTCTTCATGCGTCCTGGCCACTGGGGATGATCTTCGGCGCGTTGGTGGGCTGGTTTCTCGACGATATGATGAAGATTCACTGGAAGATTCAACTTTCTCTCTATCTCATTCCTACCGTGGTTTACGGTTTAATGTTCCTTGGCCAGCACATGCCGAAGTCCGAGGCGTCTGCAAAAGGCAGCAGCCTCGGGGAAATGTTCAAGGACGTGGGTCTGCTTGGAGCAGCGGTGGTGTGTTATTTACTATCGCTCTTTTTCGCCGGGAACCTTGGCCTGCCACCGGCGGCCTCGTATGGACTTGCTGGCGCACTGTTGATTGTCGTTGGTGTAATGACCAAGTTTTCAATTGGTTCATTCCTGCTGTTCTTCCTTTTCATCACTCACGCACTGATTGGTGCGGTCGAACTGGGTACGGATGGTTGGATTCAGAACATCACCGGCAATCTGTTTAGTTCGCAACAGGGCAAGGCTCTGTTCCTGTGGACTTCGCTCATCATGTTCTCGCTCCGCTTCTGTGCGGACTTCATCGAGAAGAAGTTAAAAATCTCGCCGGTTGGCCTGCTTCTGATTTGCTCCATATTGGCTGCAACCGGGTTAGTCCTCGCGAGTTCGATGCAGACCTTCGCGGTGGCCTTGATTGCCTTGGGGATTTACGCGGTGGGCAAAACGTTTTTCTGGCCGACCATGCTGGCGGTTGCGTCCGATCGTTTTCCGCGAACCGGTGCCGTGGCGATCTCAATCATGGGCGGCATCGGCATGCTGTCAGCCGGCCTGATCGGCGGTCCCGGCTTGGGTTACGCCAAAGACCGATTTTCTGCGGAAACTCTCAAGGCGACTGACGCGGCGACGTACGAACAAGTCAAAGCGGCGAACCCTTCAAAATTCCTCATTTTCAGCGAAGTTAACGCGATTGACGGTTCGAAGCTGGCCGAGGCCCAAGGAGTTAAAGCTGAAGAACGCACACCCGCACAAAAAGCAATCGTTGAATCGAGCATCACCGGTGATCGTAGAACGCTCAAAGCCGACGCGTTCATTCCGGCGACCATGGCGGTGATCTATTTGCTAATGCTCATCTACTTCAAGGCTATTGGCGGCTACAAAGCAGTTCACATCGTGCCGGTGGAGCAACAGACCAAACAGACGTAAATCAGTTCCAACCCGACTCAAAGGCGGCTTGGCAACGAGCCGCCTTTTTTGTTCGACCCCTCCAACATCCGAATACTTCGTGCGGAGGTTGGCGCGGAGGGATGAAAACCCATTGCGCTTGTGGCTACTGGGGCGCTTTTGCAGTCCAAAACGCTGCGCAACGCGCGTGTCACCTGGCGTTCGCGGGCAACGCGAACGCCACATACGCGTCACCGTAAGGCGTGCCGATTTTGTTGCCGCCACTCGCGGCAATCACCACGTATTGGCGGCCGTTGACTTGATAAGTCGCCGGTGGCGCACTGCCAGTCCATGGCAATTTCGCCGACCACAATTCCGCGCCAGTTTCCTTGTCGTAAGCCCACAGCTTGTTGTCACGCGCGCCCGCGCAGAAGACCAATCCACCGGCGGTCACAATCGGGCCGCCATAATTTTCCGTGCCGGTCTTGGGCACACCTTCGGCGGCGAGTTCCGGGTATTCACCGTGCGGCACTTTCCACAGCAGCTTGCCGGTGTTGAGATCAATGCAGTTGAGCGTGCCCCACGGCGGTTTGTTCGCCGGATACCCTTCTTGGTCATAGAACTTGGGATAACCGGCGTCGCGGTAACGCGGGCGTTCCGGCACGGGCGGCGCCGGCGGCAGCGGACGATCTCGAAGCATCAGATAATCCACGAGCGCCTTGAGGTCCGGATTGCTGATGATCTCCTCAGCATGAGCGGGCATCGCGTTGCTGCCGGTGCGGATTTGATGGATGATTTGTTCGTCCGCAAGACGATGGCGCAATCCGCGCAGCGCCGGCGCCGTGCCGAGGCCGAGGCGATTCGTGCCATGACACTGCGCGCAAATCGTTTCATAAAGCGCCCGGCCACGCGTCTTCGGCGCGTTCGGGTCATCCGGCGGATCATCGTCGCGCGCCACGGTGATGAGCCAGCCGATGTGGTTGGCCGTGACGTAAAGGCGGCCCGTGTCCTGGTCCACGCACGCGCCGGTCCATTCCGCGCCGCCATCAATGTTGAAAAACAAATTCACCCGTCCCTCCGTGCCCGGGCGAAACCAGCCCTTCGTCGCGCTCTTGAAACGGGTCAACGCAAATTCTGCGGCTTCTTCGGTCCGGTCAGTGAGGTCGGCTTGCGTGAATTCCTGGGGCGAAAACGGCTGCGGCAATTCCAGGTCCGGCTGGTAGGGCGAAGTGACTTCGCCGCGCAGATCGCTCGTGGGCGCGCGCCGCAATCGGAACGGGAAGATGGGTTTTCCCGTCACGCGATCGGCCAACAGCGTATTGCCGATTTTGGTGACGGCGGCGACCACATCCACGCGTTTGCCGTCGCGCGTGATCGTGGCGAGGTTCGGCGGCGCGGGGATGTCGAGGTCCCAAAGGTCGTGGCGAATTTCTTGAAGATGCCAGAGGCGTTTGCCCGTCCGCGCGTCAATGGCCACCAGGCAGTTGGCGAACAAATTGTCGCCAAGATGGCCGACGCCGATGAAGTTTGGCTTCGGTCCGCCGGTCGTGATGTAAGCGATGCCGCGCACTTCGTCCATCGCCATGCCACCCCAACAATTCGCGCCATACTCGACGGTTCGATCCCAAGTGTCGTAGCCGAACTCACCCGGCTCGGGCACGGTGTGAAACGTCCAGAGATGTTTCCCCGTCATCAGGTCGAAGCCCCACACGTCCTTCTCGAAGCCGGGGACAACGATGATGCGCTCGAAAATTGTCGGGCCGGCGGTGGCCGCGCCGAAATCGCCTTGCGCTACACCGGGCAACAGAATTTTTCCGCCTTCGCCGAAATCGGAAATCGGTTGGCCGGTCTTTGGGTTCAACGCGTACAAAAACTTGCCCGCACAGAACATGACGCGCTCGTTCGCGCCATTACCCCCGGACCAATGAATCAATCCACGAAATGCCGGCTTGCCCTGCGGGCCCTCTGGCTTGAAGCGCCAAAGTTCCACACCGGTTTCCGCATTCACCGCGACGATGTGCTTGCCCGGCGTAGGCGCGAACATCACGCCATTCACAATGATGGGATTGCACTGGATGTTGTTGCTGCCATCACGCGAGTGATAGGTCCAGGCGACTTGAAGGTTCGTTACGTTCTGACGGTTGATCTGAGTGAGAGCGGAAAATCGTGTGCCGCCGTTGTCACCGTGTGAGCGATGCCAGGTCATGTAGGTTTCGCGCCTGGGGAATCCGTTGGCTGGCGTGAGTTCCTCAGTCTTCGCTGCCGGAATGGTTTGGTAGAGCGGCAACTTTTCGCGCTCCTTCGGGTCTTCGACCGTCCAGTATTTTGATTGTGGCACAGGCATCCTGCCTGTATCGGCGTTCGATCCGCCCGTGACAGGCAAGATGCCTGTGCCACTACGACCGTCCAGTTGCCCTGCCAAACGTTCCAAGCCTCGCAGATTTTCCTGCAATCGCGTTTCCGCGTCCTCTTCAGTGTGATTCAGGATTCCGATTGGTCCGCGCCAGCCGCTGTCGCGAATGATGTAAAGCAGGTTCAAATCGAGATCGCCCTGGCCAATCGGCAGAATCTTCTTACCCGCCTTGTCGCCGCCGCGAACCATTCCGTTGAGATTCAACGCGACCAAGTATGGCTTCATCTTGTGAAGCAATTCCGCAAAGCGATCAATGTGCTCGTGCCCGTGATGTTGGTTGTAAACGATGCCGACATTTGCGATCCCTTGCGCCTTGAGTTTCTCGATGATGGCAATCTGATTCTCCGGTTCACCGAACCAACCTCCGTGATTGTACAACGCAACGGGACAACCGATCTTCGCTGCGGCTTCCGCAATCGGGCGAATGCGTTGCGCCTCTGCCTCAACCCGCGCCCGTTGCTCGTTGGCACTCTTGGTCGGGTCGCCGCCGCCGGTGATCCAGAGTTGAACATCCCGCACGTTGTTGCGTTTGAGCACGTCGAGGATCAGTTTCGCCTCGTCGTTGAGCGCGCCCGGAAACCACCAGGCCAACAGGCGGACGTTGTGTCGCTTGAGCGCCGCGATTTCTTCGTCGAAGGTCGGGATGTGTTCCGCGCGGTAATCGTAGGCGAACAATTTGAAACCGAGCTTCTCCATCATCGCCGCGCGTTCCTCCGGCCCGCGCTTCTTCGCGTCAAACGGCACGATGCACCAGGCGACGAGATTGGTGCGTTTGAACAAATCAGCCGCGTTTGCCGTCCGAGATTCCACAGCATGCGAGCGAGTGAAGCCACATCCAACTGCCACTGACAACGAAATGAGGAAAAGACATCGAACCACCCAAATGTATGGACGGCTACTTCCCCTCTCCCCCCGTGAGAGGGGACAGCAAGCGGGCGTTGGTTTTTTCACGAACACTGGTTGAGTGATTGCCGCGTTCGAACTTACGTGAGAGTGGCGTGTCGTTCTCCCTCTCCCCAAGGGAGAGGGCCGGGGTGAGGGGTAACAGTGCGTTCGATTCGCCACGGTTTGTAAGCGGTTGAAGGGTGTTCGACAAAACGCTGCACTTTCTGTCCGCGCATTCATCGTCTGCTACTCTCCATTCTCTGAGGATTCCGCCCGGCGACCCCAACGTTGCTGGCGCTCAGGCAACGACGTGTCCACCTTCACGTAATAGGTGTCCTTGCCAAACCGGTTGTCGGCGGCTTCCTGCAATTCACGCGAAGGCGTGACATAGAATCTTTCGTGCGTCTCGACGAAAATGATCTCTCCAGTCGGGCGCGTGAAACAGAGGAACAACGGACACTTGCCGGCATGCGCGGCGACCAATTCCCGCGCGGCGTCCAGGTGCTCCGGTTTCAGGTGCGCGGTGTGCAGGCGGAAATGCACTTGCTTGGTGAATTTCTTGGGAGCGTCCTCCAGCGGCATGATTTCCTGCGGGAATATTTTTGGACGTTCGTCGCCGGTGTTCACTTCGCCGATGACGAGGATGGCTTTGTTCGGCACGAGCAGCTCGCGATACTTGTCGTAGTTCTCGTTCATCACGAGCACCTGCACAGAACCTTCGAGATCT
The DNA here is from genome assembly GCA_964502895.1 of uncultured Bifidobacteriaceae bacterium. Classification (GTDB taxonomy): domain Bacteria; phylum Verrucomicrobiota; class Verrucomicrobiia; order Limisphaerales; family JADLHS01; genus WYBW01. Next base: position 2,815 of record CAZCZP010000152.1, on the reverse strand, counting down.
TCGAGTGTCACCATCGAGTAGGGTTTGCCGTTCTTCTTGGAAATGCCGTGCTGCGCCGCGGCAATCAATCCGCCGATGCGCGTAAGGCTGCGATTCGGTAACTCGGCGAGCTTGGCAGTGGTGGCGAGGCAATACTTTTCGAGAATCGGCGCGTAGGGCGTCAACGGATGGCCGGTGACGTAGAAGCCGAGCAATTCCTTCTCGTGCGCGAGCAGCTCATGCTGGGGCCATTCCGGCAGATTGCTGATGGCCTCTGGCATGGGCGGCGCTTTTTCCTCCAGCGCGCCGAACAACGAACTTTGTCCGCTCTGGCGGTCGGCGATGATGCTCGCGGCGCGCGCGAGCGTGCGTTCAACCTGTGCCGCCAGCGTGGCGCGCGTCTGGCCGAACGTGTCGCACGCGCCCGATTTGATAAGCGCCTCCAGAGTTTTTCGATTCACCGTGCGGCCATCAACACGCTCGCACAGGTCGGCGAGCGTGGAAAATTTTCCGCCTTCGCCACGAGCTTTTAGAATAGCTTCCACCGCGACTTCGCCCACGCCTTTGACGGCGGCGAGGCCGAAACGGATGGGTTGTAGTGGAGCAGGCTTCCAGCCTGCATGTTCCTGTCCTTGCCTTGCTGAAGAAACCGGCAGGCTGGAAGCCTGCCCCACTACTCCCGGCGCAAAATGCACGTAGCTTTCGTTCACGTCCGGCGCGAGAACTTCGATGCCCATCACACGCGCTTCAGCGATGTATTGAGCGAGTTTGGCAGTATCGCTCATGTCGTTGGTCATCATCGCGCACAGGAATTCGACCGGATAATTGGCCTTCAGATACGCGGTCTGGTACGCGACGATGGCGTAGGCGGCGGCGTGGGATTTGTTGAAACCGTAGCCGGCAAATTTTTCCAGCAAATCGAAAATCTGATTCGCCTTCGCCTTGGAGATGTTGTTTTTCTCCTGGCAACCTTTGACGAACGTCTCGCGTTGTTGCTGCATCTCCTCGACTTTTTTCTTGCCCATCGCTCGCCGCAACAAATCCGCGCCGCCAAGCGTATAACCGGCCAGCACTTGCGCGGCCTGCATCACTTGCTCCTGATAGATGAGAATGCCGTAAGTTTCCTTTGCGATGGGTTCGAGCAGCGGATGTTCATATTCGACTTTCACTTCACCATGACGACGCCTGATGAATTCGGGGATAAGATCCATCGGCCCGGGCCGATAGAGCGCGACGAGCGCCGTAATGTGCTCGACACTGGCAATTTGAAATTTTCGGCACAAGTCACGCATCCCACCAGATTCCAACTGGAAGATGCCAAGCGTGTTCGCCTTGTTGAGCAGGTCGTAGGTTTTCGCGTCGTCGAGCGGCAATTGATCCACATCCACCGTGATGCCCTTGGTGCGCTTGACCATTTCGCAGGTGTTGCGGATGACTGTGAGCGTTTTCAGCCCAAGGAAATCCATCTTCAGCAGACCGAGATCGCCGACCGGCCCCATCGCGTATTGCGTGACGAGCGTGCCGCTGTCGTCCTGCTTGAGCGGGAGCAAGTTTACGAGCGGTTGATCGCCGATGACCACGCCCGCAGCGTGAACGCTCGCGTTGCGCGTCAGGTCTTCAAGGATAAGCGCCGTATCAATCAACTCGCGCGTCGTCTCTTCGCTCTCATAGGCCTGCTTGAGTTCCGGCGATTGTTTGAGCGCCTTCTCCAGCGTCATCTTCAAATCGAACGGAATCATTTTCGCGAGCCGGTCGCATTCGCCGTAGCTCAGGCCCATGACGCGGCCCACGTCGCGCACGACGGATTTCGCGCCCATCGTGCCGAACGTGATGATCTGCGCGACGGAATCCTTGCCGTATTTTTCGCGCACGTATTCGATGACGTCGGCGCGACGGTCGTCGGCGAAATCAATGTCAATGTCGGGCGGGTTGATGCGCTCCGGATTCAGGAAGCGCTCGAAGAGCAACCCGTAGCGGATCGGATCAACGTTCGCGATTTCGAGCAGGTATGTGACTATCGAACCGGCCGCACTTCCACGCGCCACGCAGGCGATACCCTTGCTGCGACCGTAGCGAATGAAATCACCGACGATCAGGAAGTAGGAGATAAATCCGGTCTTCTCGATGACCTGCAATTCGGTTTGGAGGCGGTCGAGGACAACTTTGATGGCGGCTTGAATTTTTGGATCGGAAAAATTGTGTTTTCGCTCGCCCTCACCCTGACCCTCTCCCCCGGGGAGAGGGGATAGCGGTTGGACGCTTGCCGATTGCTCTGAGGCTGTTGCGCCATTCGCAGCATCACTTTCGCTTTGAGATGGCAAATGATTCTCCCTCTCCCCATCGGATGGGGAGAGGGCTGGGGTGAGCGGTTCGTTCACGCGATACGTCGGCAGCCGTTTTGGATCATCAATCCCCTCGACAATAAACTCTTTCCCCTCTGCTCGCGCGTGTATCGTGTAACGGCGGAACAAACCTTCCGCGAGCCATTGCCGCAAGAAACCTTCGCGCGTGAAATGTTCCGGCGGATGGAAGACCGGGTAATGCAGCGTCTTGAAATCGAACTCCACGTTGCACTTCTCAGCAACCTCCAGCGTGTTCCTCACCGCGTCAGGCGTTTCAGCGAAACGCGCCTTCATCTCATCGGCTGAGCGCAGGTAGAATTGTTCCGGCACGTAGTTCGCGCTCATGCGCTTCGGGTCGCTCAGGAGCGATTGCGTGCCGATGCACACGAGACAATCGTGCGCGTGCGAGTGACTTTTCTCAACGTAGTGAACGTCGTTTGTCGCGACGAGTTTCAGCCCGAATTCCTTTGCCCATTGGATCAAGTGGTTGTTGA
>CAZCZP010000151.1:0-9736 GCA_964502895.1 uncultured Bifidobacteriaceae bacterium | reverse complement strand
GGATGGGGTCGTAGCTCAGTTGGTAGAGCGTCTCGTTCGCAATGAGAAGGTCGCAGGTTCGAATCCTGTCGGCTCCACCATCTCGCACTTTGTTCCGAAACGCCGGGCATGGTGTGGGAACAATCGAATTCTTGGGCTCTTCGAATCCCCGACCCTGGAGACAGCCGTCCGCAAACTGACAACCTGAAATTGACTATTCAACCCGGCTTGGTTTCGGAAAGCGTTGGGCCGGTCAATCCCCACGGTGTTTCCGAAGAGCGTTGACCTCCCAGGTTTCGACGCGGGCAACAAGTCGTCTTGGGGATACTTCTCAGATGCGGCTCGAAACCATGGCTCAGGACCGACAGTCTTCCGGTCCAATCACAGGGGTGGAGGAGGCGCGGCGGAAATAAGGCTACGGATCGATCGGAACATCGTTCGTTCGTCCCTGCCAGACGACGCTGATGCCATCGGTTTGAACGTCCACCAATTGCACGCCCTCAATCCATTCGCCGATCTCGATCACTCGCCCATTTATTACCGCCGTCGAATTGCTACCGTCCACGACGATTCCGGTCACCGCCAAGCGTGGGAGGGGGCGAATTGGTTCTTCAACGACCGACTGCTCGATCACGGGAACAGCTTTCACGGAAACAGGTCTGTTGAGCCATTCTCGAAGCAGTTCAAATGCGCTGTAACCGCCAACAGTGAAGGACACCAGGCACAGGATGGCGCCCCAATAAGTCGGGACTCGTAAAAACGCGAAAGCCGCCCCAAGGACTCGTTGGTTCGCGGCGCCCGCGGTTCGTGCATTTGCCCGCTTCGATCGAAGCTGCCCAATCAACCACACCGCAACTCCAATCAACGCGGTGACAAGAGCCACGGTGACGACCAAGGGGTGTCCGATGGCAAGCAGTTTGACCGCGCTCACGCCAACGACGGTAGCGAGAGCGATCACGGCAATCGAAAATCCGATGCGCGCTTTTGTATCTATCCTTAACGCCATAACCGGTATTTCTTCAGCCACGACAATTGCGCGGCCTGTGCAATCCACGCCTGCTCTTCTTACAATACGCAGCGATGAGGTGGAATCTTTCAAAAATCTTTGAGAGGGCGATTTGTCCGGCAGTGAGGCGGGCGGGTCGGTCGTGCGCGATCATCGGCGAAGTTTGAGGCGCGTCTGGCCGCGCAAAACCCTTGCCGACCAAGACCATGGCGAAAACACTACATACCGTCAGGTTCGCTACTGATGCAACACCGATTCAACGTATGCCAAATCGCTGGGCAAAGTCACTTTGGGATTCGGCTCGGCGCCAACGACCAGCCGCACGGGCTGCCCGATCAACTCACAAGCGGCTGTGTCGTCGGTAACCAACAAGCCGCGCCGGCGCACTTCGGTCAGCGCGCGACGTATGACTTCCACGCGAAAAGTCTGCGGCGTCTGCACCGACCACAGTCTCGACCGGTCAACGGTTCGCAAAATGGTCTTGCTATCCGCGGATTCCTTGATCGTATCCGTCACGGGTTGCGCCGCGACCGCCGCGCCAATCTCGCGGGCCGCTTCAATAGTGGCTGCGATCAGCTTGTCACTCGTGCAAGGACGCGCTGCGTCTTGAATCGCCACGATTTCCGCGCCCGGCGAAAGTGCTGCCAGACCGTTCCAAACCGAATCCTGCCGTTCCGCACCGCCCATCACGAAACGATGCGGCTTCTGAAAATTGAATTGAGCCGCCAGTCCGGCAAACGCGGTTTGCAGACCGTCTCTCACCACCAGAACGATTTCGTCAACGCAAGCCGCATCGTTGAACCGTTGCCAGGTGTGGACGACGACCGGTTTGCCGGCGACTTCAAGAAAGAGCTTGTCCGCGTTGGCTCCCATGCGAGTGCCCTTGCCGGCGGCGACAATGATGGCGCTGTTCATCCCGGGCAGTCTAAAGTTCACCGGTTGAAGTCGAAAGCCCAATCAAGCGAATCCCCGCCCGCGCCAGACCGACCACATCCGGACAATAGCCATTTTCCAAAAAGATTTTGTCCGCTTTTCGCGTCGGGCGGGTCTTTAATAGTGAAGCAAGATGACAGACGGCCAACAATTGCTCGCGCAGTATGTCCAAACCGGCTCGGAAACTGCCTTTCGCGAACTGGTGACGCGTTACGTGGACCTGGTTTACTCGGCGGCCACGCGACTTGTGGACGGTGACACGCATCTGGCGGAAGATGTCACGCAAACGGTTTTTGCGGACCTCGCCCGGATGGCGCGCAGCCTGTCGCACGGTTTGATGCTCGGCGGTTGGTTGCACCGGCACACTTGCTTCGTGGCCAGTAAAACCATGCGTGGCGAGCGCCGCCGCCAGGCCCGTGAAAGGCAGGCCGTTGAAATGAACTCCATCGAAGACCACTCTGCGGCCAACCTCGCCCGCGTCGCGCCCATGCTGGACGAGGCCATCAACCAACTCGGGGCCGAAGACCGCGAGGCCATCCTGTTGCGCTTTTTCGAGCAAAACAATTTCCAGACCGTCGGGGCTGCACTGGGAAGCAGCGAGGAGGCCGCGCGCAAACGCGTGGATCGCGCACTGGACAAACTCCACGCCTCGCTGATGCGCCGCGGCGTCGCCCTTTCTGCGACGGTTCTCGGATCCGCGCTGGCGACCCAGGCTGTGACAGCGGCGCCGGTGGGACTGGCGGCGAGCATTTCCGGCGCGGCGCTGGCTGGCGCTGCCGCCGGTGGTGGAACAACCTTGACCATTCTTGAAATTATGAGCATGACCAAACTGAAAGTCGGAATCATCACCGTCGTTGTCGCCGCCGGCGTCACGATTCCCTGGGTGATGCAGCATCGCACGCAAACTCGTTTGAGCAAGGTGAACGAATCGCTGCGCCAACAGGCCGAAACGAACAACCAACTGGCCGAGGAAAATGCGCGGCTCACCCGACTGCTGGCGAGCACTCCCGCCCCGGCACCGGCCTCGAACCCCACCTCAATGGAGTTGTTGCGCCTGCGCGGCGAAGTCGGCCGCTTGCGCCAGGAAAACGTCAGCGTGGCCCAGTCAAAGACCAACGGCCCAAGCGCCCTCAGCGGGATCACCGCGAACCCGGAAATGTACAAAGTAATCCGCGATCAGCAAAAGATGGGCTTGAGCATGGTTTACAAGGATTTCACCAACCGCGTGAACCTGCCGGCTGAACAATCCGAAAAACTGGTGAACCTCCTAGCCGATGAAGTAATGGAAAATATTGACCGCATCACGGAAGTGTTGCGCGACGGAAAATCACCCGCCGAAATGAACCAGGTTTTTACCGAGCAGGAAGCGGCGCTCGCGGAGAAAGTAAGAACCCTGCTCGGGCCGGACGGTTTTGCCCAGTACCAGGAATACACCAAAAACCTCGCCAGCCACCTGACCGCCGAGCAGTTCAAGGCGATGATGACCGGCGAGAAGGATGCCAAGGATGAGAAAGCCCGACAACTCTATGAACTGATGCTGGCCGCGACGCAACATGAACTGGCCAGCGCCGGGCTGCCGCCAGACTATCAAACCGTCCCGACATTGAACTTCCGCAATATCGCTTCGGAAGCCGAAGGTGAACGAAATCTCAAATTGCTGGATTCCATTTATGCGCGCGTGGCGGCACAGGCCGGCACATTTTTGAACGAGCAGGAGATTACACAGTTCGCTACCTTCCGGGAAAAAGCCATCAGCGGAAACCGGATGGCCCTCACGCTGAATCGGAAACTGATGGCGCCCGCACCCAAGAATTGACGGCGCCCCGCGTTCTAATGGGTCATAACCGGCGGGGATTGGGCGAGGTCCTGAAGCAATTTCGCCTACCCGCGATTCTCCCACGCGCCAAATTCTTCTCGCAGCCGCTCCAGCGGCAGGCCAACGACATTGCTGTAAGACCCGGAGACCTCCGCGACGATCAGTTCCCCATGTTCCTGAATGGCGTAAGCTCCGGCCTTGTCCAGCGGGTTGATCAGGGCAAGGTATTTGCGGATTTGGTTTTCGCTGAGCGGATGAAAACGCACGTCCGTCCATTCGGCGAAGACCCGCTGGCGATGATCGCGCAAGTGCATCAGGCACACACCCGTGATCACCGCATGCGTCCGGCCCTGCAATTGTTCCAACATCCTGAAAGCTTGCGAAACGTCGGCGGGTTTGCCGAACAGTTTTGCTTCGCGATCCAGATACACAAGGGTGTCGGCGCCCAGCACCAGCGCGTCGGGAAGTTTCTTCGCCACCGCGCGCGCCTTGCGATAAGCATTCATCTGGGCCATTTCCCACGCGGTGAGCTGGTCGTCATGAATTTCCGGCGCGTCGCTCGGCATCACGTGGAATCTCGGCCAGACCTCTTCGAGCAATGCGGCGCGGCGGGGTGAGGCGGACGCGAGAATGAGCGGCGGCGATTTCGTACTCCGTTTTCGGCCAACGGTGCTCACACCACGAATCTAGGCTTTTCGCAAAACGATGTCGAGCGAACAACCGGCCGCGCCACGACCGCGGCTGTAGTCTGGTTTGCCGAAATCGTCGGCCAACAAATTGCATCCACGCTTGCAAGCAAGGAACCCGCTCCCTATGCTCCCGGCCCAACGAGCTATGAACAACTCACCACGATTCAAACTCTTCCTCATGATGGTGCTCCAGTTTTTCATTTGGGGCGCCTGGTTGCCTCCCATCTTCGGCTACATGCCGGCGATTGGCTTTACCGGCACGCAGCAGGCGCTCGTGGGTAGCGCTTTTGCCATCGCGTCGCTCATGGGAATCTTCTTCTCAAATCAGTTCGCGGATCGAAATTTCGCGGCCGAAAAATTTCTCGCTTTCAGTCATTTGGTGGGCGGCCTGGCGATGCTGGGGCTTTTCTTCGTGAAGGATTTTGAGACGTTCTTTACGTTGATGTTAGTCCATTCATTGTTTTACGTGCCGACCATTTCAGTCACGAACTCGCTGGCATTCGCGAACCTCAAGAACCCGACCAAGGAATTCGGTATCGTGCGCATGGGCGGCACCATTGGCTGGATCGCCGCGCAATGGCCGCTCTATTTCATCCTCGGCAGCCTGCAAGGCGACGAAGCCATCCGCACCACACGCTGGGTGTTCATCATCTCGGCAATTGCGTCATTCGTGCTGGCCGGTTTCAGTCTGACGCTGCCGCACACGCCGCCGAAACCTGTGCAGGCCGGTGCTGACAAGTTGGCGTGGTTGAAGGCGGTCAAATTGTTGCGCTATCCCTTCCTGCTGGTGTTGTTCATCGTTACGTTCATTGATGCGACGATTCACAACGGTTACTTCGTGTTCATCTTCAACTTCCTTGCGAAGATCGGTATTGAACCGAAATGGATCACTCCCATCACGAGCATCGGACAAATCGCGGAAATACTTACGATGGCGATGCTGGGCGCCGCGCTGGCACGTCTCGGATGGAAAGTGACCATGGTGATTGGAATTCTCGGGCACGCGGCGCGATTCGCCGTTTTTGCATTCTTCCCGGAGAATCACGCCATCATTATCGCCGTGCAGGTCCTCCACGGAATCTGTTACGCGTTTTTCTTTGCCACGCTCTATATCTTCATTGACGCCGCGTTCCCCAAGGACGTGCGAACGAGCGCGCAGGGCTTGTTCAACTTGCTGGTTTTGGGCGCGGGCGATCTGGCGGCCAAGTGGCTTTTTATTCCCCTCACCAGCAAGTACACGGTGAACGGCGTGACGGATTTTAAGTCGTTGTTCCTCATTCCCACCGGGCTTGCGTTGCTGGGCGCGATCATTCTGGCGGTCGCGTTCTGGCCGCCAAAAAGTGTGAGCCAACACGGCGAACCGGCTGCCCCCGCGCATTGACGAGCACCGATGTCGCCGTGAAGATCAGCAAAGCCGTCATCACCGCCGCCGGGAAAAACCAGCGCACGCTGCCGCTGCAAACGCTCGTGGCCCGCGACGGTCAGTCCAAATCCGCCCTCACCATTATCATCGAGGAAATCCTGCAAGCTGGCATTGAGGAGATCGGGCTGGTCATTTCGCCGGGGGACCGCGACGCGTTCACCGCGGCGGCGGCCGGCCACGTCAAGCGGCTGCACTTTATCGAGCAGCCCGAACCGCTGGGTTACGGCCATGCGGTTCTGTGCGCCCATTCCTTTACGCGTGACGAACCTTTTCTGCTCCTCGTGGGCGACCACCTGTACGTTGCCAAAGGACCGAAGCCCTGCGCCAAGCAACTGGTCGAGGTTGCCGAAGCTGAATCGTGCTGCGTCTCCGCCGTGCAGGCGACGCATGAAAGCAAGCTTCCCTATTACGGAACGGTGGGCGCGCGCCGGCTGCAAGGGCGGACTGCACTTTATCAAGTTGACCAGGTGGTGGAAAAACCGACCCCGACTGTCGCCGAACAAAAACTCATCGTGCCGGGCCTGCGTGCCGGTCACTACTTGTGTTTCTTTGGCATGCACGTTTTGACCGCAAGCGTCATGAACATCCTGGAGGAATTGTTGCAACAGGCGGGCAGCGCCGGGCGCGTCCACTTGTCGGTCGCCCTCGCGCGGACGGCCGAGCGGGAACGTTACCTCGCGGCCGAGCTTGCGGGCCGCCGTTACGATATTGGGGTGAAATACGGCCTGTTGACCGCGCAACTGGCGCTCGCGTTGAGCGGCCCGGATCGCGATGAAGTCCTTACCAATTTGGTGGAACTGCTGCCGCAAACGTGACGCTTTGAACTTCTGCGCCTGATCGTCATGCCTGGCAAACTTGTCCAGATCATCACCTCCCCCGACCCGGCAGTCCGCAATCAATCGTTGGATTCGCACTGCCGAGCCGTCTCGATGGGTGAACTGATTGCCGAAGCCGACGAACTGGAATTGTTTCGCCGCCGCAGCGAGAACCTGTACGAACGGGTCCGCGCGCTGCTCTTCTTATACGCGATCCATCGCTTTCATCTCCCGGCCAAGCCCGGAATGAACAAGCGTTGTTTGATTCCTTTCACGGGTTTCACGCACCTGCTGCAACGCCGGTTCGAGGAAGCCATTTCGACGTTTCTGAAAATCCAGGACGACTCCGGTCCTTCGGACGCCATTTCGAGCGCGCTCGCGGTTTCATATTACAAGCTCGCCATCCAGACCCTTGCCGACCAGGTCCGGCGCAGCGTCCGCTCGGTTCGCGGCAACCAATGGATGTTCCGCATGGGCCATCCCGCCGATCATCCCTTACGCATCCGGCCCGAGGTTTTAGAACGCGGCGTGGACGGCGCGTATCCGATCCTGCGCGAGCGAACGCCGGTGCGCATGGACCTGACGCACTGCGGCTGGAGCGACATTTTTTTTCTCGGGATGGATTATCCCGAGGGCGCAAAGGTGTTGAACATTTCGATTGACCTCGGCGTGCGCGGCCGCGATACGAGCACCCGCCCGCCAGTGGAAACGTACCTGCGAGTGATTGACGAACCGGTGCTTCGCTTGACCAGCGTGGACTTGGGCGCAACGGCCGACATCGCAAATCTCGCGGACGTTTTCGACTTCGCGAAGGATTATCTTGGACTGCTCAAGGCGGCGGTCATTGCCAGCGGCATCATACCGCCCGGAGTCGAAGGCTCGGGCCAGAGCCTGGCCGAATTACTGGCCCGCGTTGTCGGGCCGGGACGCGGACTTGAATTGGTCAGCAATGTGAATGGCATTCCGAAAGGCTCGCGCCTCGCGGTATCCACAAACCTGTTGGCCTCGATGATTTCACTTTGCATGAGGGCCACGGGCCAGGCCGCGTCGTTGACGGGTTCGCTGCAAGAAGATGAACGCCGGCTGGTGTTGGCGCGGGGAATTCTAGGCGAATGGCTCGGCGGTTCGGGAGGTGGCTGGCAGGATTCCGGAGGCGTGTGGCCCGGGATGAAACTTATCGAAGGTGTGCTCGCGGCTGAGGGCGACCCTGAATTCGGCATCAGCCGTGGGCGGCTGATGCCACAGCATCGTGTTCTTGCTACCAGCGAAGCGTCCTCCGCCATGCGGCTGAAACTTCAGGAAAGCCTCGTGCTCGTCCATGGTGGGATGGCGCAAAACGTCGGCCCGATCCTGGAAATGGTCACCGAGAAATACCTGCTTCGATCTGAAACCGAATGGCAGGCGCGCCTGGGCATGCTGGGTATTCTCCAGGAAATCCTTGGCGCACTGCGGCGCGAGGACGTTGCGGCGATTGGCGACGCAACCACCCGGAATTTCGAGAGCCCGATTCAAACGATCATTCCCTGGGCAACCAACCTGTTCACCGAAACACTCATCAACCGCGCGCGAGCCGGATTCGGCAAGGATTTTCTTGGCTTCTGGATGCTGGGTGGCATGTCGGGTGGCGGCATGGGCTTCATCTTCAATCCGGCGCGCAAGGCCGAAGCCCAGACGCGCCTCCAGGAAATCATGTCTGCCGCCCGGCGCGAACTGGAGCACGCCCTGCCCTTCGCCATGGAACCGGTCGTTTACGATTTTACCATCAATGGGCACGGCACATTCGCGGATCTGTTGGCCGATGAAAGCACGCTGATGCCGGCCGGCTATTACGCGCTCATCGCGCCACCTTTGCTCAAGCAGGAGCGAAGCGCGTTGTCGCCGTTGCGTCGGGCCGAGTTGGACAGATTCGGCGCCGCCTGCCGCACGCAACCGGAACTGCGGGGCATGGTGCAGACCCTGTTCGATGCCATGCTGCCGCGCGGCAAAGCCGAAAGCACCCGGGGAAAATCTCTGGAGGCATTGTTGCCGGAATATGGTTTTGATCGCACGCAACACGAACAAATCCGCGCCGACCTGAAAGAAGGCCGCATTGGTCTGGCGCAAAACCGCCTTCCGCCGAACGCAGTCATCGAAGACGTGAGGCGCGAGGACGTGACGGACGCGACGGGCCTTACAGCACAAGAAGACGCTGGCAAGTCCCGTGAACTCGGGATGGCCGCGCTAAAACGCGGCGAAGTCGCTGTCGTCACGCTCGCCGCCGGCGCGGGCAGCCGGTGGACGCAAGGCGCGGGCGTGGTCAAGGCATTGCATCCATTCTGCAAACTTGGCGGCGCGCATCGTACATTTCTCGAAACGCACCTGGCCAAAAGCCGCCGCCTGTCGCGGCAGACGGGCAACTGGCTGCCGCATATTTTCACTACGAGTTACCTTTCGCACGAACCAACCCGGGATTTTCTGGAGCGTCAGAAGAACTACGGTTACGAAGGAGATGTTTTGCTTTCCCCGGGACGCTTCATCGGCTTGCGGCTCGTGCCCATGGTGCGCGACCTGCGCTTTGCCTGGGAGGAATTGCCGCAACAACTGCTCGATGAACAGGCGCAAAAGGTCCGCGAGAGTCTCCACGCGGCGCTGATCAACTGGGCGCGCGCCACGGGTGAGGCCAGCGATTACACAGATAATCTTCCGCTGCAGTGCCTTCATCCCGTTGGTCACTGGTACGAAATCCCCAATCTGCTCCGCAATGGCGTGCTGGCGCGGTTGCTGAAGGAACGTCCCCAGTTGAAATACTTGTTGCTGCATAACATTGACACGCTGGGCGCGGACGCCGATCCAGCCTTGCTCGGACGGCACATCGAAAGCGGCGCGTGTCTGACCTTCGAGGTTATCAACCGGCGCATTGAAGACCGGGGCGGCGGCCTCGCGCGCGTGAACGGCTTGGTGCGGCTCGTCGAAGGTCTGGCGATGCCTCGCGAGGAACTGGAGTTCGCGCTGTCGTACTACAACTCGAACACGTGCTGGATTGATCTGGACAGATTGCTGGCTGCGTTTGGACTGGTGCGCGAGGATTTCCTCCGC
>CAZCZP010000150.1:0-9892 GCA_964502895.1 uncultured Bifidobacteriaceae bacterium | reverse complement strand
GAACAACTCCTGGCCATCAAAACCGATCACCCATTTGTCCATAGATTCACCTCAACCCTCTCTCATTTTCATCTCTCATTTTGGCAACCGTTGCCGATGGTTTGCCAGATAATCAACGACTTACGAGACCAAAAACGGCCATTCCGACTTATTCACAAGGACGGTTTTTGTCCAACCCAACCGACCATAATTTACCCATGAAAAAATCACCAGCCGACCACGTCACCCTCGAACCCCACCTCCAACTCCAGGTCATCACCCTGACTCCTGCTCAGCGCCGCGCCCTGGCTCGGGTTTATCAGCGTTGGGCACGTGCGCTTTTTGTGAGCGCACGGATGATAGAGAATCTTTCAGAGCAGCGGCCGCGCCGGCACTTGCCCTCTCTGCCGCGTCGTCGAGCCGCCTTGAACTAGGCCCCAGCAGATCGCGCATCGCGGTTTTCAACCGTTCGTTTTCCTCCTCAGCGCGAATGGCTCGCAGTCGCCACTCCTCCATTGTCCCAGGCGGTGCATCAATCAGGCGGGCATGTTCATTTTCCGAAAACCCAAGCTCCATTTTAAGAACCTCGGTCAGCTTTTCTTTGAGACGTTCGCTGCCTACACCGTTCTGGATCATGTCGCTGATGGCTGACTGACTTTTATATTTTGCCCGCTTTGCCAGCTCTCTGAGCGGCAGACCAGCCCTTTCATACATCTCTCTCAGATTCACAAACTATTTTCATTTTCCGAAAAATAGTTGTTGACGCTATTTCGGAAAACGAATACTTTCGTAACACGTTACGCGAATGCACACGAAAGTCAAACCCAAAAGGCTCACCGTTACCAGGGCGGCCCTGTTGCTCGGCGTCACCCGGCCTCACCTCTCCTATGTGCTCCACGGCCACCGGAAAAGCCGGTCGCTGATGCGCCGTTATCGCGCGCTGAAAAAGGAGGCTGCGTGAGCACGCCCGCCACCATCGCTGACAAGTGGATGAACGCCGGCATCGACGAAGATGTGCTCGCCAGGAAGACCGGCCAGGCCACCAAGGAACACCGCCTCAACGCCGGCTGGTTCTTCTACAAAGCGCGGCAGGAAATCAAGCACGGCGACTGGGGCGAATTCGTGCTCCGCTACAAACATAAGATTCCTGACCGCACCATCCGCCGCTACTGCGAATTTACCGCCGATGCCCTGCGCCAGGCCAAGGAGGCAAACCCGGAAGTGCGCGATGCCGAGAAACTCCTGGCCATCGCCAAAAAGATGCCGCTCGAATCCCCGATCGGGTACGTCGCGCTAGCCCGTTCCCTGGGAGAATTCCCCCTGCAAGGCCAGTATGATGCCGACCGTTACGCCATCAACAAACACAAAGGCGACGAGCAGCAGGAATTCACCTTCTCCTACGAGACCGTGATCGAGCAGCTCAAGGTCGTGGAGGCCGCGCCCAACTTCTACAAACTCTCCGTTAAAGCCCTCGACGATCTGGCGGCCCGTTGCGAATCGACCGCCAAGCTCTGCCGCAAGGTCCGCGCGGACCGGGAAACCAAACAAACCAAAACCCTCGAACTCATCGAAGCATGAAAGTGGCAGTCCGCCAGGACATGAACGCGCGCGTCGAACAAATCGTCTGTGCCCGCTTCGGCATTACGCGCCGGGAGCTGCGCAACCGCTCGCGCAAACAGCGCTTTTCCTGGCCGCGGCACGTCCTGTTCTGGCTGCTGCACACCGAATACGGCCTCACCCAGGTCAACATCGCCGATCAATACAACCAGGGTGATCACACCACCGTCTTTCAGGCGTGCCGGCACGTGCGCATCATGTCGGAAGCCTACCCGCTCATTAAGGCGGAACTCGCATCCCTCCGGGCACAAATACTAGCGACCATACCTCCCCCGCACGTATGACTGATGCCCCCCGCTTTTATCCCGTCCGGTTGCTGGCCGCCGCCGCCAGCGTGAGCAAGCCCACCCTCGTCGCCCGCGCGCGCGAGGGTGCGTGGCCCGAGCGCCGGGGCGGCAACCGCCTCGAATTCTGTCCACCGCCAGAAATCCGCGATGCCCTGCCAACATCGTCGCCGGAGAATGAGCAGGACAAGCCCCTTGTAAATTTCACCGACATCAAAGACGAAGTCACGCGCCAACGCATCCTCTATCGCCAGGGCGCGGTGCTGCATTACCAGGACCTGGGAACGCGGCTCTCCGAGCCGCAGCTTGAACTGGGTGAGAAACCCGCGCCCCTCTCCGTCGAAGCCCGCCTCCAGGCCACCGCCAAAAAATTCGCCGCCGAAGCGCGCGGCCATCGACCGCTGCCTGGCGAACGCAACCCCTTCGCCCCCTTCACCGCGCGGCAACTCCGCCGCTGGGTGGACCGCTATGAACGCTTCGGCCTCAACGGCCTCGTCGATCAGAAGCAAGGCCGGGTTGGACATAAACCTGTCCAAGTGCCCGATGAAGTGGCCGCGCGCTTGAAAGCCGGCGCGATCGAACTTGGCAGCGTCGCCCGCGCCGTACGCCGCGAGATCCTGAATCCCGATCTGCCCGCTGAACTGCGCAAGGTCATGCACGGCGCGCACGCGAGCAAATCGTATGTAACCCCTTCGGTGCGGAAGGCCGCCACGCCCGCCGCACTGACTGCCGCCCGCGCTCAGGGACCACGCGCGGCGCGGCTCGCCGGCCGCTGGACACCTGGAGACTGGTCAGGTGTTCGCGCCGGCGATGTCTTTGTCTCCGACGACATGACCAGCAACGTCCTTTGCTGGTCCGAGTGGCCGAACGCCAAGGGCTGGAAACTTGGCCAGGCGCAACTCATCCCCGTGGCCGACACCGGCTCGCTCTTCTGGCTCAACTTCCGCCTCGTCATGCGGCTCGGCGGCCAATACAACGCGCTCGACGACATCTGGGGCACCTTCGGCGACGTGTTCGATACCTGCGGCCTCCCGCGCGATGGTTTCATCCTGGAAGGCGGATCGTGGCAGGCCAATGCCGTCATCGGCCATCGCACCGGCCTCGCCACCGCCGATCGCATTGGCGGCCTGAGCAGTCTCGGCCTCCGCGTCATTCGCAGTTACGATCCGCGCAGCAAACCCATCGAGAGCATGTTCAACCAGCTTCAATGGGAGATGGACGCCTTCACCGGTTACGCCGGCCGCGATCAACGAACGATGCTCCCTGAGCTGGTGAAGAAACAGATCGCCCTCTGTGAAGCCGGCCACAATCATCCCCGCGAATTCTTCCCGCACATCACCCAGCTCGCCGATCACGTCCGCACCGTCATGGAAAACCACAACCAGGAACGCGGCGACGGCATGGTGTTGCGCGGCCAATGCCCCGCCGAGAAATGGGCGGCGGAATCCGCCGGCCTGGCGAAGCTGCCGGACACCGCGCGCTGGTTGTATCGCTCCGCGATGAGCGTCGTCCAGGTCACCAAGAACGGCGTCCGCGTCACGCAAGGCAGCGGCGCCAAACTCCTCAGCCACTACTATGATCATCCCGAACTTCTGGTCTCCCGCCAGGGCCAAAAACTCATCGTCTACTGGAACGACGGCAACCCGGCGGCCGACGCCGTCCTCCTCGACTTCCGCACCCGCACTTACATCGGCATTGCAAAGCACGTGCAACCCCTCGGCAGATTCAGTGCAAGCGATGAGCAGCTCGAAGCCGAAGCGGAGCGCAAACGCGCCGCCCTTCACTACGCCCGGACGGAACTCCGCACCATTTCGCCCGAGCTACGCCGGGCACAGCAACTCGTGCCGGTGGACCTCGAAGGCGAGCGTATCGGACAGCGGATCGCGGAAGCCGCGGCTGCTGCCGCCGCCACTGGGCACGACAGGGCGATGACAGACCGTTGCATCGCCCACACTGATCTCACGCGCGCGGACGTGGAAGCCGCGTTGAAACCCCGCTCCGATTCCGAAGAACTGGCCGATCTCACCAAACTGTTTTAGCCTATGACCACCACGGAAACCCAATCCCCGCGCATCGATCCCAAAACGATCGAGCAGTCATTCAACCTGCTTTCGCCCGCGGCTAATTTTCCCAAACAGTGGCTCGACCAGCCGGAGGACATCCAGGCTGACCTGCAATGGTTCGCCAAACACTGCGCCGACCAGGGCTATGAAGACGCGCAGGCCGCTCGCTGCATTGACTACGATTCCTCCGTCCTCTTTCGCGTGCGCAAAGGCGAATACGGCGGCTCTTATTCCAACCTCTCCGCGGCCATCCGCCGCTACCGCAAAATTCTCGGCGACCGCCTATCGATCCAGGAATCGCAATTCGTCCCAAACACAAACTCCGCTTTGATCTTCGGCGCGTTCAACTACGCTCTCGCCTCCAACACCATCACGCGCATCCTCGGGCCGTCCGGGTGCTCCAAGACCAGTTCCATTCGGGAGTGGCGTCGCCGGAATGAAAAACGGCACACCCTCCTGGTGGAAGCCAGCGAACTCGGCGGCTATCGCGGACTGCTGCGCGAGCTCTGCCGCGCGCTCAACGTGAATTTCAAACAGACCGAGCTCGAAATCCGCGAACAGCTTCACGCCGCGATCAAACCGAACCAGATCATCATCGTGGATGAAGCGCAGTTCCTCCTGCCCCAACATCGCTCGCCCGCGACCGCGCTGGAATTTCTGCGCCGCCTCCACGACAAGACCCGGTGCGCCCTCGCGCTCGTCGCGAGCGTCCGCTTCGGCAACGACCTGGAAAAATCGAGCTACCAGTTCGAGCAGATTCTCGGGCGCATCGGCCTACCCGTCAGTTTGCGCGACAAGTTCGAAGCGGACGAGGTGGAGCCCATTTTGCAACAGTATTTCAAAACCCCCAGCAAACAGACGCTGGCCACCGCCCTGCTCATCGCCAGCGGCGCGTTACCGCACTGTCACGGCCGCCTGCGCGTGCTGGTCGAGATTCTCCGCCTGGCCTCGCGCATGGCGGCCGAAGAAGAGCGCCGACCCAGCGAGGAACATTTTCTAAAAGCCCTAAGGTTCCGTAAACAAGCCATGGGGGGAATCATCCCCGAAAAATAACGGCGCGCGGCTCTCCAAGCCGCAGGCCACAAACCAAACCAAAACCAAAGGACCAAAATGACCGCGACCAAAGAGGAGCTTCAGGAACGCGCGCAACTCGTGCGCACCCACGAGGCCAACTGCAAGATCGAATACCCCACTCCCGAGGAGGCCAACTTCCGGATCGCCACCATGAAACAGCTCGGCATTTCCTTTCGCATGAAGGAAGTCCGCGCCGTGCAAATCACCGGACCGGTCACCCAGACCCCGCCCCGTCCGCAACCCAGGAAAGGCTGATATGAAAAAAATCAGCGCCGCTGAACTCCTCCGCTCTGAAGCCGCGCGCTTCGAGACCCTCGCCAAAGATCACGCGCTCAAAGTGCTCACCGCGCCTGACGACGTGAAAGCCAATCACACCCGCATCGCGCGCGAACACCTGCTGCGCGCCGAGGTGTACAAAGACGCCGCCGCTCTCACGGAGCGCGGCTGTCCCAGCCGCAGCACGTTCGAGTAAGGAGCAAAACTATGGATGCCGCCACGTTTGTCCTATTCTTCCTGTTCATCCCGGCGTGTCTGATCACCTGGTCGATCTGTTTGCTCGCTGCCTTGCGGCCGCCCAAGCCGCCGCCGCGTTGTGGCGGTCCGGGAGGACACTTCTGGAGCATCCCCAACAAAGGCTGGCAGGAATGTCTGTGGTGCCGTAAGCGCAGGAAGATCGAAGGTGGAAGATCGAAGATGGAACTCCGCCCCCTATCCTCCATCCTCCATCCTCCCTCCTCGCGATGACGATTGCCGAACTCATCACCGAAGTGTTGGGCGCTATACGCCGCCAGTTCTACGTGGAACAGCCCGCGCGCAACTATCTGCGGGATGAGAGAGCCCTCACCAAAGCCATCGCGCGGTACGGTTACGAATGCGCTCAACGCGGCTGGCACTTTGATGTTAAATTCATCCTGCACGAAATCATGACCGTCCTCATCGAGATCAAACGCAGCGACGCCGAGATCGGGTACCTGCCCGTTTACCTGGACGGCGCCATGCGCCGGCACATCGGCCAGCGCGCCGAGGAATTGAGCGCCAAAGCCAAGAGCCTGCCCGCGCTCATCGACCGCGCCATCGTTCCGCTCAAGGTCAACAACGTGCGCAAAGAGACCCCGTGCGAAACCTTGGGCCTGCTCTTCAAGGAACTGAAACGCAAAAAAAAGGTAGGGCGCCCACTCCGTGCGCGCCGCGCTCCGCAACAACCCCAACTCTTATGAAGTGGCATCCCAGTCTGAAACCGTTGCTCCTGTTGCCGCTGCTGTTGATCTGTCTGCTCGGCCTGTTCGCCTGGCTGCTCCAATGGCGCTGGTTGGAAAACAAATGCGACCACTGGCTCGAATCCTTCATCTCCTAGCACATGCTCTCCAACCCCCAAAAAGCCCTGCTCAAACGCGCCCAACGCCAGGCGCGACTTGACGACGCCGAATATCGCGACACCCTCGAACTCTGCTGCGGCGGCGCCCGGTCGAGTACCGATCCCCGCATCAGCAATGAGCAGTGGGATCAAACGGTGGCGTTTATTGAAGCCATCTACTGGCGCGGCGTCGAGGAAGGCCGCTTTCACCCGCCCGGCAACCGCTTTGACCCCTTCCAGAAACCCGGCTACTGGGCCGCCAAGAACACCCGGAGCGAGAACAGCCGGGACCGGTACACGGAGAAACAATTGGCGTCCGAAATCCACGAACTCGAATTGCAATTGCTTGATGAGGGATTGAGTCGGGCCTATTGCGAAGCCATAAAACGGCGGACGGGCAACTTTTTTTTGCACTATCGCGCCGCCCTCCAGCGCACCCTGGCCGCGCGGAAACGACAAGATCAGGCACGACGCCGAGAATGAGCAACGCCGACACGCCAAAACAGCCGCTTGTGGGCAACCGCTACGGCAAACACTACGTCCGGATGTTCAAATCTCAATTCGCGCCGCTCGTGCTGTCCGGTGAAAAGTGCCAAACGGTGCGCCCCACGCCGAAGCGGATGCCGAAACCGGGCGACCGTATCAGTCTGCGAATGTGGACAGGCAAACCGTATCGCAGCAAACAGCGCGTGCTACGTGAATCTGAAATCGCGGCAGTCCAAACAATAACTCTGTGCGACACGGGCCGCGAGCTTTTGGTCTATGTGAATGGTCACGAACTGCACCCGGAGGAAATCAACGCCTTTGCAAAGGCTGACGGATTCAGTGGCGGCATCGAAATGTTAAACTGGTTCGAGTCCACGCACGGACTGCCGTTCGAGGGCGTGGTGATCAAGTGGCATAACTGCATCGAGTGCGAGTGATGCCTAACGAGAAAGGTCAGCCATGAGCGACGATCAACCAGCACTGCCACGATGCAAGCACGACTACGAGCCGCCAGAACTCTGCTCTATGTGCAAAGAGCAAAACTCATTGGCTGGACTGACGGGTTCAAAGCGCCGCACTCGAAGCTGCACGATTTATGCAGCATGCGCCGCGTTAAATGGAGTTTCTACCGGGTCAGCTAAAAGCGATTCCGTTTTTGTGGCATCGCTAATTCTTATGATTCTGTGCGTGTTCACCGTGTGGGTTTTCGAAAAAGACTAAGCCTTTGAACGACCAAGCTCAGCCACACGGCTGAGCGGAAAGGAACAATGAATACACCAGACGGACAGGAACGGGGAAAGACGGTGACGAAGCCAACCGGCGAAGCCGTGTTGGCTGAAGCGCGTGGCTCGGCGGACGCCCGCTGCCCTTCGCAGCAGCGTATGGTTCGAGCGTCCGGTCAACGACTTACAAAGAATCGGAATAAATATGAAAATAAACCTTGCACATACGCAACCGCTTGCGTATAGTGTTTGCAGTTGAGGGCCAGTAACCCGAGACGACAAACAAAAATGAAAGCAAAAGAACTCAAAGCCGCAGTGCAAGCCGGGAATCTCGACAAGTGGACGGTCGCGCAAATAAACAAGACTCCCCTGACCAACCGCCAAAGCGAGTCGCTCTACGTGGTAATCGAGGGCATCGGTCGTGTGGAGACAACTGACATCATCCGCGCCACAAACTTTAAGCCGCAAGACTACAAAATGACGCTCCACTTTTGCGGCGTGTCCTGCCCGCTCGACGGCGCGATGGTCTGGGATGCTTTTAGCGACTCCGCGACGGAGCTAAACCGCAAAATCGAAATCGCGGAAGGCGTGCGCCACTACAACACATGAGCGCCAAAAATCCAGCAGCGGTCGCACTCGGCAGACTTGGCGGTCAAGCCGGGACAGGTGCGGCCAAGGCGCGCAGCAGCGAGCAAGCTCGCGCTGCTGTGCTCGCCCGATGGGCAAAAGCCAAACGCAAACCAAAGCGCGTCGCCAGGCGCTCGAACTACCAAGCTATGCCACAGGAGGAGCGCCGCCGATGACTACCGAAGTCGCCAATGACGTGACAGGCATCAGCGCTTGGTTAGGGCGCATTGTCTGCGGCGACAATACGGAACTGCTCTCCCGATTCCCTGCTGAATGTGTGGATTTGGTGGTGACATCGCCTCCGTATGACGACCTGCGAACGTATGGCGGCCACTCATGGAATTTCTACGGTCTTGCATGGCAACTCGTGCGCGTGCTGAAACCCGGCGGCGTGCTGGTCTGGGTGGTGGCTGACAAGACGGAAAATGGAAGCGAGACCTGCACGAGTATGAAACAGGTGCTGCACTTCCGCACGCTCGGACTGCGGCTGCATGACTCAATGGTATGGTGGCGGACAACCGTGCCATGTGCAAATGACCGCTACCAGCCGGAGCACGAGATGATGTATGTCCTCTCGCGCGGCAAACCAAAGACGATAAACCTACTGACCGAGCCAGCGACGATGCGCCCGCAAAAACGTCCAGGCGTCCATCGCGACAAAAACGGCGCAAACGAAAAGCGGCAGGAAAACTATCAGCCGAAGGAAATGCGCCCGCTGCCGAATGTCTGGTGGCTGCCAAACAATGTGAACCCCACCGGCCATCCTGCACAATTCCCGGTCGCGCTGGCGAAGCGACACATCCTGACATGGAGCGCGCCCGGCGATGTGGTGCTTGATCCGTTCAGCGGCAGCGGGACAACCTGCCTCGCCGCAAAGGAACTCAACCGAGAATGGTGCGGGCTGGAAATAAACCGGGAGTATGTCCGCATGGCCGAGGCTCGGCTGGTGCAAGACGTGCTGCAACTAGAGACGTGCGCCATGCGCCCTAACGGTCTGCATGAGCGACCCGGCGCGAACACCTGAATGCATGGACAACACGACCAACATCCGCACTGCCGGGCGCTCCGCCGGGTTCTGCTCCATGCAGTGGTTGGGCGTCCGGTCGAATAAAAATAGATGCTTGACAATGCTAACTAGCTCGCATACCATATCGGCATGATGACAACCGAACAACGTCCGACAATCCTCGCCGTAGTAGGCTGTGAAGACCATGGCCCATGCGACGGCGGAGCAACTGCAACGTGCCCGCACTGTGGCGCAGATGGCCGCTACATCTATACGTGCCTGATGAGTGACGGCACGCGAAAAGGCATGATGAAAGGATGCCTGCAAACCTTCCGCAAAGACCCATGTGCCCATGCGTGCGAGCTGGCACTAGAGAAAGAGGCGCACAAAAAGGCAAGTTCTTGGGATCGGCGAATCCTCGACGCACTCGACGGACTAAATAAAGGCATGTGCGACATCGCCACACTGCGGAATGTCTGTGAAAACGTCCGCCGCGAAAAGGCTATCTGGATGTCTAGGAATGGGTGGAGGCGATGAACAGATGCCCCAAATGCGGCCACACATGGCCGGACACGAAACGCGCCAGCGGTGGAAAAGCCCGCTGGCGCGGACTCACCAAGAAACAACGCTCACAAGCCGCAAGTGCAGCCGCGAAAGCACGATGGGCTAGGACGCCCAAC
>CAZCZP010000149.1:0-9915 GCA_964502895.1 uncultured Bifidobacteriaceae bacterium | reverse complement strand
GTGACGTGCGAAGCCTGCAATGGCCGGCGTTACAATCGCGAAACGCTCGAAATCACCTACAAGGGCATGAACATCGCCGATGTGCTCGACATGACAGTGGACGAGGCGGTGAATTTTTTCCGCGCCGTGCCGCAGATTTACGATCCGCTACTGACGCTCGCGGAAGTGGGTTTGGGTTACATCCGGCTTGGCCAATCGGGCACAACCTTGAGCGGCGGTGAGGCGCAACGCGTCAAGCTGGCTTCCGAACTGAGCCGCAAGCAAACCGGCCGGACACTTTACATCTTGGACGAGCCGACGACGGGTTTGCATTTCCACGACGTGGCAAAATTGCTGGAGGTCCTCTTCAAACTGCGCGCGTCCGGGAACACCCTGCTGGTCATCGAACACAACCTCGACGTAGTCAAAACTGCGGACTGGATAATTGATCTTGGACCCGAGGGCGGTGAAGCGGGTGGACGCGTTGTGGTGCAAGGCACGCCGGAAGTCGTGGCGCGCTGCGCGGAAAGTTATACGGGCCAATATCTGGGGAGGATACTGCCGTGTGGACGGGTCCCGGCGAATTGAATCCGGCGCCGATTACCTGAGTCCGCATTGCCTCACTGCTCCTCCTTAATCGAAGCGATTTTGACGCTCGCGGTTTTTGATTCGAGCACGAGGGCTTTGAAATTCCAGTCGGACTTGGGTTCGAGTGTTTGTTGGTAATCTGTTGCCGTGCCCAATTTGCCTCCGGACGCGTCGAGCAAATCGAGTTCGACTTTCACGCCAAATCGTCGTCGGTTCGACTCGTTGCGAATCGTTCCAACGGCGTAAACCAGGGTACTGCCCGGCGCTTTTTCCAAGGTCACACTTGAAACGCCAAATCCGGCTTTGGCGAAAGGGTCGGCAGATTTTGGCGGGGCGACATTCGTTTCGTTTGCCGAAGCTTCCTTTCGCCGTTCAGCCGCGCGCTGCAAGCGGTTCACCGCGATCAATGCTCCTACCAGCCCGCCAATCAGGATTACAACCGCGATGATCGTGAAAACAATCGTCTTCGTGGGCACGGTTGGTTCCTGCGGCGGAGTGGCGAGCAACAAATCCGTGGTCTGGCCGCAATGGGGGCAATCCGTCGTCAGGCCCACAGATTCCGCGGGAAACTGAATGTGCCCGCCGCAATGCTGGCAATTGCCGCTAAGAGTTTTGGTCCTGCTCATTTTTTGGCACGGCCCGTGCAATTTTTCCGAAACCTCGGCCTCGGCACCGCCGTCGTAAGAGGTATTGTTAGAACTATGAACGCCAACGACAAGTACAAGCAGGAGCATTCTGCCCGATTGGAGGATTATTTCCTTACGCGCCGCCAGTTCCTGAACCGCGCTGGCATGGGTTTTGGCGCGCTGAGCCTCGGGGCGTTGCTCGGGGAAAATCTTTTCACCGCGAACGCGTCGGCTGCTGACGTCGCGTCCATTCTCCCAAAGTCGCCGCATTTTCCGGCCAAGGCCAAACACGTCGTTCACATCTTCGCTCAGGGTGCGCCGTCGCACGTGGACACGTGGGATCCCAAGCCAGCTTTGGCTCAATACGATGGCAAGACGATTCCCGACATGGACGGTGTGGCCATGGCGTCGCCGTTCAAGTTCGAGCGCAAGGGCAAATCCGGCATCGAAGTCAGCGAAGTTTTCCCGAAGCTCGGCGAACTGGTGGATGACCTGTGCGTGGTGCGCTCGTGTTACACGGACATTCCGGCGCACGAAGTGGCAACGACTTTCATGAACACGGGCTCGACGCGGTTGGTTCGGCCGAGCATCGGTTCCTGGGTGCTTTACGGTCTCGGAACGGATAACCAGAACATGCCGGGATTTATTTCGCTTCGACCGGGCGGCACACCTCCGGGCGGCAGCACCAACTGGCAGGCGGCTTTCTTGCCGGGCGTGTATCAGGGTGTGAGCATCAACACGAAAGTGACCGCGGTTGACCAACTGATCGAGAACATCCGCAATCGCCACATGCCGCTCGAGGAACAGCGCCGGCAATTGGACCTGGTTCACAAGCTCAACGAATTGCACAGTCAGAATCTCCAGAAAGAAGCGGCGCTCGAAGCGCGGTTGCAGGCGAACGAAATGGCTTTCAAGATGCAGACCGAAGCCACCGATGCTTTCGACATCAGTAAGGAAACCGCAGAGGTCCGCAATCTTTACGGGCGCACGCCGCAGGGAAATCAACTGCTTATTACGCGGCGCTTGATCGAGCGCGGTGTCCGGTTCGTGCAAGTCTGGGCGGGAGGATGGGATCATCATCAGGACATTGAAGACCGCCTGCCGGAGCGCGCCCAGGAGATTGACCAGCCGCTCGCGGCATTCATCGCGGATTTGAAACAGCGCAATCTGTTCGACAGCACGCTCGTCATTTGGGGCGGTGAATTTGGACGCAAGCCAGTCCGCGACCGTAACGGCAATGACAACCCGGGCCGCGATCACAACGCAAAAGCTTTCACGACGATTCTCGCGGGCGCGGGTGTGAAACGGGGTTACGTTCATGGCGCGACGGATGAATTCGGCGGCGCCGCGGTGCAGAACAAAGTCCACGTGCACGACCTGCACGCGACGATTCTGGCGCTGCTTGGCTTCGACCACACGAAGTTGACCTACCGCTACAACGGACGGGATTTCCGGCTGACGGACGTTCACGGCGATGTGGTGAAAGCGATCCTAGCATGAGTGAAAAGCAAAACGCCCTCACCCTGACCCTCTCCCATCCGATGGGCGGGGGGACAGCAGCCGCTTGTCGCAGATTATTCAAGCGCGTGTTCGCCAATTTCTGCCGCTCGAATTTCCAGGAGGCGGAAGGGAATTCTCCCTTTCCCATCCGATGGGAGAGGGCCGGGGTGAGGGTTCTTCTCGGCGTGTTTTCGCTCGCAAACGTTTGCCACGGTTACGCCGCCGAAGTCACTCCCTCCCAACTTCAATTCTTCGAGAACAAAATCCGCCCCGTTCTCGCCGAGCATTGTTACAAGTGTCATAGCCAGCGCGCCGAAAAAGTCAGAGCCGGCCTGCTGCTCGACACTCGCGAAGGCGTGCTTAAAGGTGGCGACAACGGTCCAGCCGTAGTGCCGGGCGATCCCGAAAAAAGTCTGCTCATCAAGGCGGTGCGTTACACCGATCCCGATTTGCAGATGCCGCCGAAGGACAAGAAGCTCTTGGACGCGCAGATCGCCGATCTGGAGGCCTGGGTGAAAATGGGTGCGCCGGATCCGCGTGTCGCCACCGCTGCGCAGAAGTCGTGGGTGGACCCCAATAAAAAACACTGGGCCTGGCAGCCGCTCACCAAACCGGCTGTGCCCGAAGTGAAGAATTCCGCGTGGGCCAAATCGCCGGTGGACAATTTCATTCTCGCGAAGCTGGATGAGAAAAACCTGAAGCCAAATCCGCCCGCCGACAAACGCACGCTCATTCGCCGGGCCACTTTCGATTTGATCGGCCTGCCGCCGACGCCCGAGGAGGTCCAGGAGTTTTTGAATGACAATTCGCCTGATGCATTCGCCAAGGTGGTGGATCGCCTGCTCGCCTCGCCACATTACGGTGAGCGCTGGGGACGGCACTGGCTGGACGTGGCGCGTTACAGCGACACGAAAGGCCAGATTAGGCGACAGCGCGAGGACCCGAACAATCCCTACGCCTGGACGTATCGCGATTACGTCGTCCGCAGTTTCAATGACGACAAGCCTTACAACGTCTTCATCATTGAACAACTCGCGGCGGACAAACTTCCGGCAACCTCAAGGAACCCGACGAATCTCACGGCGCTGGGTTTTCTGACCGTGGGCGACCGTTTCATGGGAATGCAGAACGACATCATCAACGACCGCATTGATGTCGTGACCAAGGGATTTCTCGGGCTGACGGTGACGTGCGCGCGTTGTCACGACCACAAGTTCGATCCGATTCCGACAAAGGATTATTATTCGCTGCACGGCATTTTCGCGAGCAGCATCCAGCCGCGTGCCGAACCGGTCATCCAGAAAATTCCGCAGACGGCGGATTACAAGGAGTATTACCAGAAGCGCACCGAGCTTGATAAGAAGCAAGAGACCTTGGAGACGGAATTCCGTGAGGCCCAACGCAATCGCAACCGCGACCGTGAATTGATCCGGCGCTTGCAGCGCGAATTCCGCGAAACGGCGAGCGCCATTGCGCGGCTGGAAATGACGCATCCCGGCGCGCCGGTGCGGGCGATGGCAATTTACGACGCGCCGCGGCCGAAGGATTCACCGGTTTTGATTCGCGGCGAAGCGGGCAATCGCGGTGCGGTCGTGCCGAGACAGTTTCTGGAAATTTTGTCGGGCCCGACGCGCACCGCGTTCACCAATGGCAGCGGTCGCCTCGAACTCGCGCACTCTATAGTCAGTAAGAATAATTCGCTTACTCCCCGTGTGATGGTGAATCGCGTGTGGCTGCATCATTTTGGCGAAGGGTTCGTGCCGACGCCTGACGATCTGGGCACGATGTCCGAGCCGCCGAGTCATCCGGAGTTGATGGATTATCTGGCGTCGAAATTTGTCGAGGATGGTTGGAGCCTCAAGAAACTTCATCGGCTGATCATGTTATCGAGCGTCTATCAGCAAAGCAGCGCCAACAATCCACGTTATGCCGAGATTGATCCGTTCAACCGTTTGTTGTGGCGGGCGAACATCCGGCGGCTGGAGTTTGAAGCCGTGCGCGACTCGCTGTTGGCCATCGGCGACTCGCTGGATCGAACGATGTACGGAAGGCCAACAGATTTTTCAAAGTCGCCCAACTCGACGCGCCGGAGCATTTACGGATTGATTGACCGTTCGGATGTGGACGACGTGCTCGTGAATTTCGATTTTGCCAATCCCGACATGCCCAACGGCAAGCGCCACGAAACCACGGTGCCGCAACAGGCGTTGTTCTTCATGAACAGCTCGCTCGTGATTGAACAGGCCAGGCGGCTCGTTGCGCAACCCGGATTCAAGGAATGCAAGGACGACAAGGCGCGGATTGAATTCCTCTACGAACGAATCTACCAGCGTTCGCCGCGAGCCGATGAGATCAGGATTGGACGGGAGTTCGTTGCGGAGACTCCGCCGCCCAAGCTCGCAGCGGCCCAGGAAAGCGAAGTGCGGCCCGTTGCGAACGAGGGCAGGCGTCCGCGCCCCAAACAAATCATGCGAGAGATGCGCGAGCGCAGCGGCGAGAATTCCCGCAAGCCTGCTCCGTTGACCGCCTGGGAGGAATACGCGCACGCATTGTTGCAGGCGAACGAGACTTCCTTCGTCAATTAGAGGTATCCGCGAAATTCTGGCAGGCGGAAATATCCAGCCCGAGCGCTTTCGGTGTCGTTCTTGACCGTGGCAGGAAAAATCTGTTTCCTGTGCGCGTAGTGGAACCCACGACAACTCCCAAACACTCGCTCGACGATTTGCGAATCCATCGCCGGCCCGAGGGTTCGTCCAAATCGCGCGGGTGGCTGATTGTGCCGGTGGTGCTCGTGCTGTTGCTCGGCGCCGGGGTGGTGTGGTGGTTGAAACGGTCGCCCACAATGGAAGTGCAGACCGTGGTAGCGCGCCAGGCCGCCAACAACACGGGCGAGCGGACGGTGTTGAATGCTTCGGGTTACGTCACGGCGCGGCGCGCGGCAACGGTTTCCTCCAAGGTTACCGGCAAAGTCATTGAAGTGCTCGTCGAAGAAGGCATGAGAGTGAAGGAAGGGCAGATCCTCGCGCGGCTCGACGACGTGAACGTGAAGGCCAGCCTGCAACTTGCCGAATCACAAGTGGAGTCAGCGAAAAGCGCACTGGCAGAAACGCGCGCGCGTCTGGCGCAGGCGGAAATCGAATTTCGGCGCGCCACTGAGCTTGTGAAGAACAACATCGCTCCGCAGGCTGATTTGGACCGCGCCGAGGCCGAAGCCAAAGCGCTGGCGGCACGCCTGGAGCAACAGCAGAAGGAAGTGACCGTGACCGAGCGGCAGTTGGCCTTGTGGCAGCGTGAACTCGACGATACAATTATTCGCGCGCCCTTCCCGGGCATCGTCACCTCGAAGGACGCGCAGCCGGGTGAAATGATTTCTCCGGTTTCGGCGGGTGGCGGGTTCACGCGCACTGGCATCTGCACCATCGTGGACATGGATTCGCTCGAAGTCGAAATTGACGTGAACGAGAGCTACATCAATCGCGTTAAGTCCGGCCAACCGGTCGAGGCCACGCTCGACGCTTATCCCGCGTGGAAAATTCCCTGCAAAGTCATCGCGATCATTCCCACCGCTGACCGGCAGAAATCCACCGTGAAAGTGCGCGTGGGATTCGACAAGCTGGATGAGAAAATTCTGCCCGAGATGGGTGTAAAGGTGGCTTTTCGCGAAGCCAGTGTCGCCGGCTCGCCAATCAGCCGGACGGTGATCGTGCCGAAATCGGCGATTCAACAACAGGACGGGCGCGACGTGGTTTGGGTGGCGCAGAACGGGCGAGCCGAGCGCCGCGCTGTCACCGTCAGCCTTACGGTCGGGGAAGAGACGCAGCTCAGTGCCGGCGTCGCCGCCGGCGAAAAGGTGGTGGCCAAAGTGCCGAGCGGTTTGACGAGCGGAACGAAATTAAAGGAAACGAAACCATGAGCGAACAAATCAAGACCAATGGCGCGTTGGTGGACTTGGACAGCGTGGGGAAGGTTTTCCATCGCGGCTCGGAGGACATTCACGTGCTCTCGGATTTGCACCTGAAAGTGCCGAAGGGCGAATTTCTGGCCCTGATGGGTCCGTCCGGCTCCGGTAAAAGCACACTTCTCAACCTGATCGGCGGACTGGACCGGCCCACGAAGGGTACGGTGAGCATTGCCGGCGAGCATGTGAACAAGCTTACGGATCGCCAGCTCGCCGCCTGGCGCGCGCGCCACATTGGATTTGTCTTTCAGCTCTACAACCTGCTTCCGGTGTTGACCGCTGAGCGCAACGTCGAGCTGCCCCTGCTTTTGACGCATCTCTCAAAATCGGAACGCAAGCAACACGTGGCCACGGCGCTGTCGGTTGTCGGGCTGGCGCATCGCACCAAACATTATCCGCGACAACTTTCCGGTGGCGAGCAGCAACGCGTGGGCATCGCGCGCGCGATTGCGACGGACCCGACCTTGCTGTTGTGCGACGAGCCGACCGGCGATCTCGACCGGAAGTCGGGCGACGAAATTCTGGACCTGCTGCAGGCGCTCAATCGTCAGCACGGCAAGACGATCATCATGGTCACGCACGATCCGCACGCCTCGGCGCGCGCGTCGCGGACGGTGTATCTCAACAAAGGCCAACTCAGCAACGAACCGGTGAAATGAACGCAACTCGGCAAGTAGCGCAGACATTCCTGTCTGCGGGTTCACGGGACTTTCCTGTCCCGTGTTCCGGAAACTGGCGACTGGATAATCGCCGCAACCCAACGGCTTGGATTAAGCGATACCGATGAAATTCCTGCACCTCATCTGGAGCAATTTGAACCGGCGCAAGCTGCGCACAATACTCACGGTCTTGTCCATTGTCGTTGCATTCATCCTGTTCACCTTGTTGTCGTCCATCAAGCAGGCGTTGACGGGTGGGGTGACAATGGAAGGGGCCAAACGGCTGGTGGTGATCCACAAGGTTTCGATCATCCAGTTGATGCCGGCGAGTTATAAGGAGCGGATGGAAAAGATCCCGGGCGTCGAATTGGCGAGCCACCAGACCTGGTTCGGGGGCCGGTTTGAACAGCAGCCAAAAATATTCTTCATGCAGTGCCCGGTAGTGCCAGAAGTCTTTCTACGTGCCGTCCCCGAAATCATTCTTCCACCGGAACAAAAGCAGAAGTGGCTGGACACGCGAATCGGAGCCATCGTGGGCAAGGATATCGCCCAACGATTTCAATGGAAGGTGGGCGATCGCGTTCCGATTTTCTCCCCGTTCTGGCGGAAGAGCGACGGCAGCCGGACATGGGAGTTTGAAATCGCCGGCATTTACGACGCAAAAGAGAAGAACATAGACAAAATGTCCATGTTCTTCCGTTACGATTATTTTGATGAGGCGCGGGGGGACGTAAAAGGCCAAGTCGGTTGGTACACCGTCCGGGTGACGGATCCCGCCCGGGCCGGCGAAGTGGCCGAACGCATTGATCAAGAGTTCATGAATTCCGAGTTTGAAACCAAAACTCAGCCGGAGGCGGCCTTCGCCCAAGCGTGGGTGAAACAAATCGGTAACATTGCCCTGATCACGTCCTTGATCCTGGGGGCCGTTTTCTTCACGATCCTCCTGGTGACCGGAAACACGATGTCCCAGGCCGTTCGTGAACGCACGTCCGAGCTGGGCGTGTTAAAGGCGCTGGGGTTCACCAATGGTCAAGTATTGCTGCTGGTCATTACAGAGTCCTGCACGGTGTCCGTGCTCGGCGGAGCCATTGGATTGGGATTGGGCTGCCTGGTCGTGCCGGTTGTGGGTGGCGCGCTGGCTGCGATGCTGCCGATGTTCTTCTTTCCCATTCGTGATTTGCTGATTGGAGTCGCGATATGCCTGGCGCTGGGCTTTGCCACTGGATTGTTTCCAGCCCTGGCGGCAATGCGATTGCGAGTGGCTGATGCTTTGAGGAGGGCGTGATTAACTCATGAGCAGTTGGATAACTCAAATCATCACCGTCACTTGGTTCGGTCTTTCGAGCATCCCTCAGCGGCTGGGTTCGGTGGCCGCCGCCGTCTTCGGAATTGCCGGCGTCGTGGGTGTGCTTGTGGGAGTGCTCTCCATGGCGGCCGGATTCAGGAAGACGATGGCTGCGTCCAGTTCCCCGGATGCCGCCATCGTGTTGCGCAGTGGAGCAAACGACGAAATGTCGAGCGGTCTGCAGCCGGATGAAATTCGCGTGCTGGCCGATACACCGGGGGTCGCCCGGACAGCGGAAGGCCCGTTGGTTTCCGCCGAATTGTTCGTCATCATCAATCTGCCCAAGCGCTCCACTGGCACCGACGCCAACGTACCCCTGCGTGGAGTGGAGCAGACCGCGTTCAAGGTTCGCGACAAGTTCAAACTTCTTGAGGGCCGGCTTTTTGAGGGTGGAAAAAACGAGGTGCTGGTCGGTGTCGGGGCCGCGCGGGAATTTGCCGGCATGGAAGTCGGGAAGAAATTCCTGGTTGGTCGCAATGAGTGGGAAGTGGTTGGAATTTTTTCGGCGGGTGGCGGAACCGCCGAATCGGAACTATGGACCGATGCCAGGATTCTGCAGTCGGCATATAACCGCGGCAACAGCTTTCAGTCCGTGCAGGTGAAACTTACTGCTCCTGACGCGTTCCTGCAGTTCAGTAATTCGGTTGCCAGCGACCCTCGACTGGAAATGAGGCCCTTAAGGCAGTCCGACTTTTACGCCGAACAATCCACAACGCTGAACACGCTTATTTCCACGCTTGGATACCTGGTCGCTTCGCTGATGGCGATTGGAGCGGTATTTGGCGCGGTCAACACGATGTATAACGCGGTTTCGACGAGGACCCGGGAAATTGCCACCCTGCGCGCGTTGGGTTTTGGCGGCGGCGCCGTGACAGTCGCCGTGATGCTGGAATCCCTCGCTGTCGCGTTGGTGGGAGGAGTTCTGGGCGGAACCATTGCTTATCTGGCTTTTAACGGATTTCAGACGGCAACGGTCAACTGGCAGAGTTTCAGCCAGGTCACTTTTGCGTTCAACGTGACGGGACAACTGCTTGCGCAAGGCATTGTTGGTGCAATGACCATCGGTTTGGTCGGCGGGTTCTTGCCGGCAATTCGCGCCGCCCGAACTCCGATTGCAGCCGCACTGCGCGAGATGTGAACTGCGTCGGCTATGTTTGGTCTGGATCCGCAGAGCATTGTTGATCGCGTCAAAGCTTCCGGAAGACCTGCACACGTGCCGACGCTGTACGAATCGGTGTTGCGCGGGACGATTGGTTTCAC
>CAZCZP010000148.1:0-9951 GCA_964502895.1 uncultured Bifidobacteriaceae bacterium | reverse complement strand
CCAACTCCCCTTGCCAATGATATGAGCGCCTTCAAAATCGCGTCCGTTCCAGAGCCGCTTCCACTCGTGCTCGCCGAGGTCCTGAAGGCGGATGTTTCGCCAGCGCACTTCCAGCCCGCCTTGCTTATGGCTGTGGACCTGCAAAGCGATGAATCCCTTGAGTGTCGTTGTGTCAATCAGGTCCGCCGCAGGCACGCCGTTGATCCACGTTTTGATCGAACCGCCGACGCATGCAATGCGATAAGTGTTCCACTCGCCGAATTTGAATGCGTCTTGTGCGGCTTTGTTGCCACCGAGATTCTGCAACCAGCCGCGGCGCCCTTCTTCATAGATTCCGCCGGCCCAGCGTCGCGCGGGTTTGTCTTCCACTTCCACCTGGTAACCATGCACGCGACCAGCAGGTATCTTGATCTTGTTCGTGCCATGCTGGAATTCAGTTGGGCTGTCAAAGCACAAGCTGCGAATCTGCACGCCTGAATTCATCCGCGCGTCGGCCTTGAGTTCCAGTTCCAGTATGAAATCTCCGTATTCCTTCCTGGTGCAGAGAAAACTGTTGGGTGTCCCGACCACGGTCGTGCCGACGATGCAACCGTCCTCGACTTTGTATTCCGCTTTGCCGCCGCGCTGCACCCAGCCGTCGAGCGACTTGCCATCAAAAATCGGCTTGAGCTCCTCGGCGAAGAGCAACGTGCCGCCAAGGCAAATGAGCGTGGCAACTTGGAAAAACAATTTGCGCGGAGCCGCGCGCCTGACGAGGGAAGAAGTCGCGTCCATATCCGTGCAGAGGGAACAGGTTTCCGGCAGGATTGACAAGTGTTTCCGGGGGGCCGACGTAATCACCGAATTCTGATTACCGACCACGGATGGCGGATTCAACCGCGTGCTCCTGTCGGCACGGTGACGGCCCCACTCTTGACCCAGCCCGAACGTTGCGCGCCGTCAGTCACTTGCAGCCAATCGTCCTTTGCATCCAGCACTCGCAGTTCGGCACCGTCGCGTGCCGTAAACGAATTCGGGGACTCCTCGAACGGGCCGTTCCGAACCGCGGCTTCAGAAACGACGACGATCGCTGTCTTGTCGGCGGCGCCGCGCGCGAATGCCAGAGCGCAACCCGCGACCAGCAACAACGCCACGCCGCCGGCCGCGAAGGTCCAGAATTTCAGGAGTCGCGCCAGCGAAGGCCGCATTTGCCGTGCAATCAACAAGCCGAACGTCAGCCACAGTGCGCCTGCGCTGAGCCAGGTCCATTCGTTCAAGCTCAGTGCGCCGAGCCAACGCTCGAAGCGTCCGAGGCGCAGCGTTGGGCCTTGGACCTGATTGCGTGCGAACTGGAGGTTGGCCCGCAAATCAGGATCGCGAGGAGAAATTCTTTCGGCCTGCCGGTACGCGGCGATGGCCCGGCCGATCTGGCCCGATTTGAAAAAAGCGTTGCCCAGATTGAAGTAAAGCGCGGGAGAAACGTGGCCTGCCTCCAGAATTTTTTCATAAGCGCCCGCAGCCTCCACAAATTTGCCCTCGGCGTAAAGTCTGTTGGCGGCATCGAAGGCAGTGGAATCCTCAGCGCTGACGCAATGCGTGTTGAACAGCAGGCAAATGAACAGCATTATGGAAGTCGCCCTCGCCCTCGCCCCGGCCCTCTCCCCCGGGGAGAGGGAGAAATGTGCCGCAACTTTCCGCATTTGGGTCGTTCCTAGTGCCAATGCCGCCTTCCCGCGCTTCGCGAGTTGCGTGGCTGAATTTGGCTCACGAACATATTCACCCGGGACGGTTGAATGCTTCACCCTCTCCTGGGGGAGAGGGCCGGGGTGAGGGCGAGCCTTGAACATACTGTTCATGCCTTGAGCCTCTGCAACTCGCGCAGCACGCTCTCCAGCTTGGCAACCAACGCCGCCAATTCTTGCGTCGTTTTGATCGGCGCGTAGCGGGCGAGGTTGCAGGTTTGAAACAATTCGTGAAGCGCGGTCGCGGCCGAATCGGTCACGCCACGAGGCCGCAGTTTTTCGTCTATCACGGCCTCGGTGATCGAACTGGCCGCGCAACCCAGCCGCTCGCCCAGTTGCTCTTGAATCAGCCGGAACATCACAGCGAAGAATTGGTCCGAGTCATTCGCAGCGGCCAACTTGCGAAGCTCGCTTAAGCCGTCGCGAACGAGCTGCGCGACCTGCCGTTGGCGGCGCAGGCGGGGATTGTTCGCCAGCGAATCCGCACGCTTCCGCCAGACTAGCGCGGCAAGCCATGCCAGTACCGGCACTCCTTGCAGCGCCAGAAACCATCGTTGTTGCAACAGCGGTGCTTCGATCTGCGCCAGCGCACCGGCTCGCTGCTTGATCGGGACGATGTCCTGTTGCGGAGGCGGCGGGCTGTCCGGGTTTGCTTGCTTACTCACCGCGACGATGGGCGCGGGCGTTCCGCTGCCCGGTCGCACCATCAGTTTGATCGCCGGCTGAGTCAAAGTGCGATACTCCTTTGCGTCCGGATCAAAAAAGGCAAACGACACCGGCGGCAGTTCCTTGATGTCGCTGGATTGCGGCACGACGACCTGCTCGAACATCTTTGCTCCCTGCAAACCCAGCGGGTCGCTGGTCTGCACTTCGCTCGTTGGTGGATAGGTTTTGAAATCGTGCCAGGCAGCTTGTTCCGGCAGCGTCAACGCTTGGAGCGCGCCGCGCCCGGAAATTTGGATGCGTACCGTGATGGGATCGCCGGTGGCAACATTCGTCGGGCCGGCGGTGACAGTCATGGAAAAATTGCCCACCGCGCCGTTGAAATTGGGCGGGACGTTTTGCGTGGGCAACGGCAACGCCTGGAAGCTCTGTTGCGCAATCGAGAGCGCCGCCTGTCCGCGCTGACGGTAGTTCCCCCAGAAATCACGCTGACCACCCAGAACCGTAACGCTGCCTTGAATCGGCGCGATGGCAAGCAAACCGCTCTTGACGGGTGATAACGTGCAAAGCAACGGCACGATTGTGAAGGAGGAGTTCCCGACGCGCCGCTGGAATTGTTGTCCGCTGACGCGTTCCCCGACATTGAATCCCTCGCCATTCAGCAAGGGGATTTGCGTGTTGGCGATGTTCGCCACTTCGCTGCGCAAGTACAGGCGCAACTCCGCGGCGACGATTTCACCGACGTAAATTTGCGTCTTGGGCAGAACCAGCCAGAGAAAAGCCAGGTTGGTGGCGAGGTCCGTTGGTGGGGCCGAAGGATCGCTTTGCAGCACTTTCAGGCGCAGCGGTTGGCTGGTGAATTTCTGCCCCTCGATCTCGGCCGTGATCGGAGGAATGGTCAAATCTCCGGCCTGTAGCGGAACGAAACTCAGCGCGTAGGAATGGACTGAAGACATTTTTCCATCCGGCCCCAGCGTGGAGTTCATGGAGGAAGAAACACTCTGAGCGAATTGCACGCCCGGCACGTGCGGCAACGGCGGGACGGCCTTGAGCGCGCCGCCATCACACTTGAGCGTGAGGGACACCGTTTCTCCCACCAACACCGTGTCGCGGTCCAGGGATGCGCTGAACGTAATGGCTGGCGACCACGACTGGCTTGCGGCGAGGAAGCAAACGCCCAGCGCCGCGCTGAACCAGATTTGGTATCGGCGCGGCCGCAGTTTGGTTGCGAGGCTTAAGAATTTTTCCGCCATCGGTCGAGCGTCCGTTTAGTTTTGTCGCTGTTGCCGGCAAGCGCAAGCATCACGTGTCTTGCCGGACGCTATATGGACAAATGAACAGGCCGTTTGTTCGCTGGAAAAAGTGGATTCGCACCGAGCCATTTCCTAGACTTGGCGAGATGCCAGAAGCGGCACCAGATAAACTCCAACAACTGTTTGCCACGCCCGGGGTGGCGGAACTCGGTCCGGCGAAGCGGACGGGCGCGCAGCCGCTGGCTGCTCTGAACGCAAGTCTGGACCAAGCCTTGCGCGAGTCGAAGCTCCCGCCAACGAATCTCCAACTCGTCCGCTCATTGATCCTGTTGTGGCACGATCATCTGGATGCCTCGCACACCATCTCACAGACCATCGAAAATCCCGACGGCAGCCTCGTTCACGCCATCATGCATCGGCGCGAGCCGGATTATTGGAACTCGAAATATTGGTGGCGGCGCGTGGGCAAGCATCCGTGCTTTCCCGTACTCGCGCGCCGCGTTGGCGAATTCTTGAAGTCGAAAGGTGAAAATAACCTGGCCGCGAAACTCGTCCCCCACGGCGAGTGGGATGCGTTTGCCTTCGTGGATGCGTGCGAAGCCGCGGCGGACTTGCCCGCCTCGCACCAACGCGTTGCGCTGCTGCGCGAGATTCAACGAATCGAGTCAGAGGTTGCCTTGGAACATTTTGTCGGGAGTTGAGCGAACCAACCAACGCGGCGAATTCTGCCGCTTGGTCCGTGCGAAATGGACGAATTCAAAACGGTTCTCGGCGCGGTGGTGCCCATCTTCGGCATCGCCGGAGTCGGCCTTTTGATTCGCAAGCTCAACTGGCTCACCGAGGAGGCGGACAAAAGCCTGCTCCGGGTCAACATCAACCTGCTCCTGCCCTGCCTCATCCTCGATTCGGCCAGCGGCAATCCGGCGCTGGCGCAACTGAGCAATCTGCTGCTCGCGCCAGCGGTGGGCTTCGGCACCGTGGCGCTGGGCATTGCGCTGGCGCTCGCAGCGCGCCCGTTGCATGGGCTGAAGGAACTCCGCAGCATTCGCACCTTCGGCGTCAGTGTGGGTATTTACAATTACGGCTACGTTCCTCTGCCGCTTGCCTTGTTGTTGTTCGACAAACCGACCGCCGGAGTCCTGTTCTTGCTCATGGTTGGAGTTGAGACGGCGCTCTGGACATTGGGCGTGGTGGTGCTCAGCGGCGAAAACGTGGGCCGTGATTGGCGCAAAATCGTCAACGCTCCGCTGCTGGCCATCGCCCTGGCGTTGATGCTGAATGCGCTTGGCTTGAACGCGCACGTGCCCGCGGTCGTGCTCACCGGTGTCCACTGGCTTGGGCAATGCGCCATCCCGATGGCGCTCATCCTGATCGGCGCAATCATGGCGGACCACCTGCACGAATTTCATTCCGCCTCGGGCTGGCGCGTAATCAGCGCGGCGGTCCTGCTGCGAATTGGAATCCTGCCGGTGCTGTTCCTTTTGCTGGCAAAATTTCTTCCGGCCTCGATTGAATTGAAACGGGTCATCGTGTTGGAAGCCGCGATGCCGGCAGCAGTGTTTCCCATCGTGATGGCGCGGCATTATCAGGGCGACCCGGCGACGGCCATGCGCGTAGTGATCGGCACGTCTGTGGTCGGGCTGCTGACAATTCCGTTGTGGATCCGGTTTGGGATGAGATTTGTGGGGCTCTGACGAAGTGGATCAAGGTAAGGTGCGTCACTCCGTCCGCGCGCAAGGACAAGCGCGTCCTGCTTTCCTCAGCGGTCAATGTATTGCGGCTTTCAACAACCCAGCCACCAACCCCACTGCCGTGTGCTGTCGGGCTTCCACCGTCGGCTTGATTGCTAGGACTGCCAACGCCTTGCTCGTTTCAGGACCAATGGAAGCCAGCTTCGTTTGCGGGAATTTTTTCAACAACGCCGGTAAATCGAATCGCGCATGAAAGTGCTCCACCGTCGAGGCGCTGGTGAACGTGATCCAATCCGCGCCGCATTCTAGCAACCTGGCCGCGTCCCCGTTCGCGTCGTCGGTCTCGGCCACGGTTTTGTAGCAGGCGATGTCGTCCACGATGGCGCCGAGTTCTTCGAGTGCCTTGGGCAGTTCGGGATTCGCCACTTCTGCCCGAAGCAAACAGATTTTCAGATTCTCCATGGTTTCAAACTTGTCGAATGCCTTGGCGATCTTCGAGCCGATCGCTTCCTCCGGCATCAAGTCCACTTGCAGATGCAACTCGCTCAATTTGGCCGCCGTGCCCGGGCCAATCGCGGCAATGCGCACGCCGCCAATGTCGCGCGTGTCCTTGAAGGCTCTGAAAAAGAACTCGAAAAACGAGGCGACTCCGTTCGGACTGGTGAACACCAGCCAGTCGTAGGAATTCAATTCCAACAACGCGTCACCGAGGTTTTGCAGGTTCGTGGGTTGAACCGTTTTGATGCAAGGAATCTCAAGCACGTCCGCGCCGAGTTCAGCCAGCCGGTTGGTGAGTTCCGCGGCTTGATTGCGCGAACGAGTTACGACGACGCGCTGGCCAAACAACGGACGACGCTCGAACCAGTTCAAGTTCTTACGCAGCTTCACCACATCGCCAATGATCGTGATGGCCGGCGGGGTAAGTTTTTTTTGTGCCGCGATGTCTGCGATGGTCGCGAGTGTTCCTTCGACGGATTGTTGCCGGCCAGTTGTGCCCCATTGCACGATGGCCACCGGCGTTTTGGGCGGCAAACCGCGCGTGATCAGACCCTCAGTCAACTCGGACAATTTTTTCAGCCCCATCAAAATCACCTTTGTGCCAGGGATGCGCGCAATCTGGTCGAGGTCGAAATGTTTCCCCTCGCTGCCGACGCCTTCGTGGCCCGTGAGCACGGTGAAACTGGAGCAATGGTCGCGATGCGTGAGCGGAATGCCCGCATAACTTGGCGCCGCCACGATGGACGAAACGCCCGGCACTACCTCGAAGGGAATTTTCGCGTCCGCCAGCGCCTCGGCCTCCTCGCCGCCACGGCCGAAAATGTAAGGATCGCCACCCTTGAGCCGCACGACGCATTTGCCTTCGCGCGCTTTCGTGACCATCAATGCGTTGAGTTGCTCCTGCGACAAGGCCTCGTCAGCCGTGCGGCTGCCGCGCGAAATCAACTCAGCCGCCGCCCGGGTATGGCGCAACAGCTCGGGATTGACCAGCACGTCGTAAATCACGACGTCCGCGCGGCGCAACAACTCCGCCCCGCGCAACGTCAGCAATCCAGCGTCGCCCGGACCCGCGCCGACGAGATAGACTGTGCCTGTTTTCGACATCGCGAGGAGCTTAACGAGCGTGAGTGACGGGGGCAAAGGAAAGTCAACGCAGCGCCCGAATTCGCGTTTTGGAGGTCCACGAATCCCAATGTCCGAATTGGTCGCGTGGCACGGAAATTTTCTCGGGGTAGATAAAGTAAGCCGCGTTCTTTGAGTAAGCCCACGCGTCAATCAGGTTCGCGCGAGGGAAAATCTTGCGCACATTTTTGCTCGTGCCGGGATCGTTGATGATGGCGTCACCGTTTTCCGTGAAGCCGACGCAAGCGACCAAGTGGCCGCTCGGCTCGCGACTCTTTCCGCGCAAGCGGTTGTAGCAAACCGAAAGTCCGACCGGAATGCCGCGCGCGATCCAGTCCTCCAGTTCCGTGACATCGCTCAAGCGCGCGGTGTAGGCGCGCATTCCCGGCAGCGAGCCGGCGTAGGCCGTGTTGAAAGCCCAGTTGCCCGTGCCTTCCCAGTTGGGATCGTAAACGCCTTTGACAACTTCTGGCACGTCATGGTCGAGGCTGGGTCGTTCCAATTCGTCGCTCCAATACGCGAGCAACATCGAAACGGTCGTGGGACTGCAAAGCACGCCGCCGTTTTCGTAAGCCATTTGCGAGCGCTCCGGCACCTCCAGAATTTTTCCCCACGCGGTACGATTCGGCGGAAGCGGTGCCGGCGAGGCATTGCTGTCGAGCAGAGTGAGGCTCAGAAATTTCAGCCTGGGTTTTTCCCGGCCCTCAGCCCCGAGCGTGAGCCGCACTTGGACGCACTCGGAGGGCTGTTTCAGAACCAAAGTATCCGTCTTCACGTCGCCGTCCTCGTCGCGTTGGCGGCGCACGCTCTCACGGGGATGCCGCGCCGGATCGCCGGACCAGAGGCCCATCACGTACCACTTGGTGGTGCGGCCGGGATAAATGGCCCGCGCCTCGACCTTCAAATAGCAACTCGCGGGCATCTCAAAGTTCCAGGACGCGATGAGTTCATCCCAAGCAATGCGAGCGCGTATTTTTCTGGAAGTGAGCACGACTTCGCCGGGCCGCTCGCCCGCGGATTTCTTGAACGAGGAAGTGGATTTGAAGGCGATGAATTGTCCACCGCGGGCATCGAAGGTTTGGCTGGAAGCAGTCATGGAAATGAAGCAAAGGCACGCCACAGCAGGGAGAATTCTGCTGGCTTGCGCGGCGCAGCGTATGATTGCGCCAAGGCTGGCCACTGAGAATCGGTATTGGCGCATGACGCGAGAAATGTTGGCAGCGCGCACAGAGCTTCTCCAGTCGAATCGTCATCTTACACCGAGCGCGAGCAGCCACGTCCAAACCACGAGCGTCGCGAACAGCAGTGCGGATGCGAAATTGACGATCGCATTCCGCGCAAGGTCGCTGGCCATCACGAGCAACGCGCCCAACACCAAGCCCGTCACAAACCCGCCGAAGTGCGCGGCGACATCCGTTCCCGGCGAAAGCCCGAGCAGCGTAAACAACATGATCCCCGCAACCACGCCGCCCACGCCGAACCTCCAGGCGCGCGGCGCACGCTTGAGCATTCCCACTGACTGCACGGCCAACAACCCCAGCGCGCCCATCACCATGCCGGATGCACCGAGACTGCGATGTCCTTCGCCGTGGATGAGCCACGACAGCACGTTGCCGCCCACGCCGGCCAGGTAGGCCGCGAGCAAGCCCACACCCGTGCCGTAACGCCCCATCGTCAGCCCCAACAACAGGGCGCCGAATGCTCCATTGGTGGCCAGGTGCCCGACATCGCCGTGCAACCACACTGCCGTGAATAACCGCCACCACTCGCCTTTGGCCGCGGCAGCGCTGTCCATGATACACGCGTCCTTCAAGGCAGTGCGCGTTTCGGTCAGCCAGAAGATCCCGACGACCAGAAGCAACCACCCCATGCTCGCCCAATCAAATATTTCGTGCGTCTTGAAGATGGGTTTGCGCCACGGCCAGCCCAGGTTTTCCACGCGATATTGGCGGATGGTTGAAACGGCGACGTCATAATCCGATGGGGCGACTACAAGCATCCAACGACCGTCTTCGCCTTGCTCGATGACCGGTTCGACTCCCTGGCTGGCGAGGGCGAGGCTCCAGTCCATCGCCTGCCGTTTGGTGCGCGCGGCAATGCGGACGGCATTCGGGGTTTGCGGCGGTTCCGGGTTCATTCCGTGCGGGATTTCCCTTTGGCAGGTTGGGCAAAAGTGTCCAGCAGTTCACCACCAGCACAGCACGCGCGGATGATGGCACACGCCGCGGGCTGGAATTGCGATTGAACCCATACCAATTCAAGCAAAGTCGGTTCTGGCATCCAGTCTGGAAATTCGTGGGCTGAGCGTGGAACCGATTTTGCTATGTTCATCGTTGTCAGCTAGTATTGCGCGTCGCCCCGCGTGAAGCAATGCGTGGCCGCAGCGTCAAACGGTCAACGACTATGACGATGAAAGTGATTCAACCCAACTGCCGCGTGCAGTTCGCGGCGGAAGACATTGACTTCATCCTGTCGGTGCTGGGCGGCAAGCTTGGCAACGCCGAATGCCTGATTCAACTGCTCGCCGACGAGGAATCGCGCGACTTGATCCTCGACGACGAAGCGCTCTTGCGCGCGTTGCTCGAACGTCGAGGCTGTCTGCGAGTTTCCACGCATTTTTATTTCTACGTGCTCGTCCGCCACGTCTTCCTTCGTTCCGACATCAAAGACCGTGCCGTGGCCGATTACGTGGCCGAATTGCTCGCGGAATTCGCGCGCACCGAACGCTCGCGCTGTGTCGTGCCCGGCCAGCCGAATCCACTGGATTACTTTTTCGAGATGCTCGCGGCCCTCCAGACCGCGGACGATCGCACGAGATTCCATATCCGCGTCCACATTGGGAACCATTCGCTGTTCCTCTCGGGCGTGTTTCCCGAGCGGATTCGTTTCCGCGCGGAGAAGCGCGGGTTTCCGGATTTGAAATACTACGAAACCTTGGGGCGTTCCCAGTATCGTGCGGCCAGCGACCACCGTCTCGCGCAACGCTACGAACTCTCGAACATT
>CAZCZP010000147.1:0-10000 GCA_964502895.1 uncultured Bifidobacteriaceae bacterium | reverse complement strand
GCGGGGCATTGGCGGCGGGGGTTTATTCCACCGTCGTCATCGCTGGTCGGTATCAAGACGCTCTTTTCTCTCCTGCAACTGAGCGAGGCTGTGCGTCGCCAAAGATACCGGCACTTTGGCGGCGAGTGCCTGGTATTCTTCAAAAGTCTTCATTTTGCGGATGCCAGGAGCGCGCCTTCCGGTTGAGGCTGGCGGCTGGCGAGCATCATTGCCCGTTCAGGAATCGTGACACCGAGCACCGCAGCTTTTGGCAGCAACACACCCAAATGTTCAAGGCAGAAGCGCGACCATGATTCGTAGCCCGTCACGTCTTTCATC
The DNA here is from genome assembly GCA_964502895.1 of uncultured Bifidobacteriaceae bacterium. Classification (GTDB taxonomy): domain Bacteria; phylum Verrucomicrobiota; class Verrucomicrobiia; order Limisphaerales; family JADLHS01; genus WYBW01. The sequence goes on along the minus strand of CAZCZP010000147.1, from coordinate 9,682 downwards.
GCTTCATCAATGGCAACGAACTCCGGCCCGACAATTCCACTGCGCCGGCCCGCCACGGCTTCATCAGGCACATGAACAATATGCACGACTCCAAAATGCACGTAGCCAACGTCGGTGCCGTCATCATTGATTACGGCAACGGCGGCGTCCTTTGCATCTTCAATGGCGACTTCCTCGATCAATTCGCGCCGCATCCCGTCGTGGTAGCCTTGCGCGGTGGAAAAAAGCCCGTGGTCCTCCTCGGCAATGTGTCCGCCGATTCCGACAGAATACAATCCGTGCAACCGGGTTTCCTGGCCGCCTTTTCCGCGCCGGTAGCGCAGGATTTTGCCGTCGCAGAGTATGAGAACGTAGGGGATAAGTTGCTTGTAGCGGCGGTCCTGTTCGGCGGCGCTCCGGTTCAAGTACTGGAGATTCGAAGGAGCGGTCACGACCGGCAGGAATTTTTCGACATCCAAACTCAAGCCCTGAAACACACCCAGTTCCTCGAACAGTTTTCGCTCGAAACAAAGCACTCGTTCTTCTGCTGCCATCGTTTTATGCCTTTCGTTATTGTACCATTCAATCGTGATGGCGAACGCGCAACTGCGCGAGCAAAATTTCCCTTTCTTGTTCACGTGTTATTTGGGTGGTTATTCACATGCGGTTTTGGGTTTCATGCTTCGGTCGGGCGACCATGGAACTTTCGTCCCATTTGCAGGCCCGCAGTCACCGCATTAGAGTCCTCCTCCCATGCAACGGATCCGTGTTTTTATCCTGCTGTCCGGCTTGTGCCTGGTTTTTACGGCTGGTTCGCGCGCCGACATCGTCACCCAGCCGCTCCGCAAATTCGGATTGGGCGATCTCCTGCAAGTAGCCATCTCGCCGAACCGACAATGGATGGCGACCGCCGGTTCGGGCGGCGCATTTATTTGGGATTTCGAGGGCGGCACGGTCCTACACCGGTTGGAAGCCCATCGCGCGCGCGTTTCTGCGATCTGTTTCTCGCCCGATGGCGCAGTGTTGCTCACGGGTGGCTACGACCGCGTGATCCGCGCGTGGAATGTAGCCACGGGCGAGGAGATTCGTTCTTTCACCGGACATCTGGGATCAATCTCTGATCTGGTTTTCGCGCCGGATGGGCAATCATTTGTTTCTGCGGGCGACAACACCGCCCGCGTCTGGGCGTTGGCCACGGGAGATTTGTTGCGCACGTTGACGGTGCCCGGAGCGAGCATCACGCGCGTTCTGTTTGCGCCGAATACCAACCAGCTCGTGACCGCGGATGGTTCGTTGACGAACAACGTCCGCGTTTGGGATTTGAGCACGGGTCAAACGATTCGGAGCTTTGGCTATCTGGTTCAGGAACTGGCTTTCGTGGCCGGTGGCCATCTGGTCACGGCAGGCAGCGACCTTGCGGTGCAGGTCTGGAATACCGAGACCGGCGAAGTCGTTCGCCCGTTGACGGGGGCGGCGCAAATTGTCATCGGCTTGGAAACCGCCACGAACAGCGCGCTGGTCATTGCAGGCTGTCACAACGGGCGGGTGATCACGTGGGACACTTCCTCGGGCGACATCGTGCATGACTTCATGGGCGAATCGCTTATTGCAATCGCCGCTATTCCCGGCACCAACCATATACTTACCGGGCATCCGAACAACCTGGCACGCGTGAAGGAATCCGAGATCGGTGACAACCTGCGCGTGTTTGGCGGACACACCACCAGCACGACCATGGGCGTTGGATTTTCTCCGGACGGACGCTACGTTGTTTCGGGAGGCGTCGAAGTGTTTACGCGACTTTGGAATCGCACCAATGCCGCACCACATGCCGTTGTGCCGGGGCACGGCGCCGGCACGCAGACGGCCACGTTCTCACCCGATGGCAACTACATCCTCACCACATTCGGCGCGCCCATTTATTCCGCGCGGCTCTCGAATCCTCAGTCTGGATTGGTCGAACGCGAATTCTTCGGACACACCAGTTGGTTATACACCGCTGTCTTTTCGCCCGACGGTCAACGCGTTGCCACCGGCGCTCAGGATGGAACCGCCCGCCTTTGGGATGTCGCCACCGGTGCTCACATTCGCACGTTCACGAGTCCGGGCACATTGGTTTGTTCCGTGGCGGTTTCTTCCAATGGAATGTATCTCGCGAGCGGCGACTCAGGCGGAATCGTCCGTCTGTGGAACGCCACGAATGGTCAACTGCTGCGCACCTTCGAACTGAACGCTGGCGCGGTGACGAGCCTCGCGTTTTCGCCAGCCACCGGAGATTTGCTCGTAGCGTGGGCAGATGGCTTCCTGCGGACGTTTGACCCGGCCACCGGAGAATTGAAATTGGATTCCATTACACCCGCGGCGTTTCTGGAGGCCGCGGTGTTCTCGCCGGACGGACGGTTCATTCTAGGCGGCGAAGGCTGGCCCTTTTTCACCGCACGACTTTGGGACGCCCGCGATGGGAAAGAACTCCGCGTCTTTGCCGATCATGCTGCGCCCGTGACCTCCGTCGCCTTCAACGCATCCGGCACAAGCATCCTCACGGGCAGCGACATCGTCCGGCTCTGGAACATCGCCGACATCGCCGCGCGGCTGGAGAGCGAACGCAAACCGAGCGGCCTGGAGTTGCGATGGCATGCAGGAACACTGCAACACGCAACGAATATGAACGGGCCCTGGCTTGATGCAACCAATGCCACGAGTCCGTGGTTGGTGCCGATGGATCAATCGTCGGCATTCTTCCGGGTCAAAGCGTTGGCAGAGGAATAGCCGGCGTCTGGAATTCATTGTGCGTGTCAGCGGCGGAAGTTGTGTAATCGCCCTCGATTGAAGGAACGCAGGAATGTTGTGCGGGATCGCGGTTATCGTCTGCGGGCAGGCTCGACAACGCGTGGCAGTGATGTCAATCTGAGGTTGTGCCGTTGGATAAATTGGATCAACTGCGCGCGTTGCTGCGCTCGTATCGTTCGTGCCTCGTTGCTTATTCGGGCGGGGTGGACTCCGTGTTTCTGGCGAAGGTAGCGCACGAGGAGTTGGGGGAACGGGCGCTGGCGGCAATTGCCGATTCACCGAGTTTGCCGCGGCGCGAGTTGGAGGAAGCGCTGGCGGTAGCGAGTGAATTCAATTTTCCCGTGCGCGTGGTTCACACGGCGGAATTTGAGAATCCAGACTATCTCGCGAATCCGAACAACCGTTGTTATTTCTGCAAGCACGAGTTGTTCGAGGAGCTGGCGCCGCTGGCGAGGGCGGAGAATTTTGCGGTAATCGTTTACGGCGAGAACGCGAGCGACGTAGGCGATTTTCGGCCAGGCGCCCAGGCGGCCAAGGAATTTCAAGTCCGCGCGCCGCTCAAGGAAGTGGGGTTGACGAAGTCGGAGATCCGCGAGTTGTCCGCGCGACTGGGCCTTCCCACGGCGGACAAGCCGCAGATGGCCTGTCTGAGTTCGCGCATTCCTTACGGCGAACCGGTGACGCCGGAGAAGCTGCGGATGATCGAGGCGGCGGAGAATGTGTTGAAGGACCTCGGGTTTTATGATGTGCGCGTGAGGCATCATGAGTTGGGTCTGGAGTCCAAAGTCCAAAGTCCGGAGTCTGCGGAAACATCGAACATCGAACATCGAACATCGAACGTCCAACGGCCGCAGCTTGCGCGGATCGAGGTCGGGCACGCGGAGTTGGTTAGATTTCTCGACAATGGTTTGACGGGCCGCGTGGCTGAGGCGTTGAAGAAGATCGGATACGCGCACGTGACGTTGGATTTGCAGGGGTATCGCCGGGGGAGCTTGAACGAGAAGGCGGCTCCAACCGTAAAGTCCGGAAAACTGGACAGTGCAACTCGGGCCTGAACGCAGAGGGGTCCGGCGCGCGGTTTTATTGCTGAAGCCTCAGGAGTTGGCCTTGTAGTGTTACCTGTTCTTCTGAGGCGGTGTTGATCGTGTCTAGAAACACGCCGTAAGATTCGTTGGCGGCGTCGGTCTCGAACGTGAGTTCGTTGGCGGCGGAGTCGTAATGCCATTTGCTCCATTGTGTTTCGAACAAGTCCAACGCGCCCAGGGCGGCATCGCCAATCCGCTCGTCGCATTCCCGGATCTGGCGGATCAACGCGTGCTTGGGCGCCGCCGTGCGTTTGAAACCTTTGATGACATTCTCGATTTGTTCCTCGGGCACCCGTGCTTTCGCCAGTTCGGTGCGAAGATTTTTTTCCGAACCCAGAATGGCGTTCTTGAGCTCGGCGTTTGCGGTGAGTAGTTGGCGGACGACTTCTCGACGCGGTTCAATCTGTGACTTGTTCGTCAAGGTTCCTACGTTCAGGACCGCCCCCGCTTGAAAGTTCTCGCCGGCGACTTCGTATTTTTTCGCGACCACTTGCAGGCGCTTCAGATAGAGGGCCATGGTTTGCATGATGACCGCATCGTGGCCGGAGAAATTCTGTGAGGCCTCTTGCATCTGGTTTCCCAAGCGACCCAATTGGTCCACTCCCGCGCCGAGATTCGTCATGCCCTGTTCGGGGTCGTACGATTCTCTGAGGCTGGTTTGCATGTCTTCCACTGTGTCTTTCAAATCCTGTGTGGCTTGCCGCGATTTCATTCCACGTGTTACACCGCCTGCGAAAGCGAGTGCGGCGAGGCCCACCATCAGCCCGTTCAGGAGCAATCCTGCAATGCCGCGCCCCAAAATTCCCGTTGAGCCGTGTTTTGGAATGGCGCACAGCGCCAAGATGGCGAGCACGAATCCGGCGAGAATGAGCAGCGCGCAAACCACGCCCGTGATCAACAAAGCAGCGCGGGGTCGTGGTTGCGAACTCTGGGTCACAGCGTGGGAAGCGAATGTCACCAGCATCGCCAGCAAGGGCGCGAGCAGACTGGCCAGCGCAGCTTGTTGTGGAAACGACTTTCGGTTTGCGGATTTTGGAATGGGCGGCGGGTTCATACATCGCTCCGCGGACAGATTACCTTTTGCGAAGGTAAATGAGCTTTTAGTTGAATGGACCGGATTTCTCAAGCATTTTTGGTCAACCGACGGCGAAGGGTGGGTGAGGATTGGATGAATCCGGCCGCAACTTTCGGCATGGTCGGGTTATTAAGAGTTGAGCTTAGCGCTATGCCACAATTTTCATATCGAGCCCGGCGACGCAGCGGTGAAATGGTCCAGGGCGTTTTGGATGTCGCTGATCGTTCCGCGGCGTTGACGCAGATCGAGCGTCTCGGGTTGTTCCCCGTGGCAGTGGACGCCGCAAAAGGCGGAGCGGCCGTGGTGGCGGCAGAGAAACCGGAGAACCGCAAAGAAGCGTTTGCGGCGATGCTGCCGCCGACGTTGCGGCAGGCGCTCTTGCGGAAGCGCAAACCCAAGCTCCAGGAGTTGGCGACGTTCACGCAACAGCTCGCGAATTTGTTGCAAGCCGGCATGCCGTTGACCGTCGCGCTGAACAGCATGACGCACTTGGAGTCGAAGGGCATTTCTTCCGAGGTCAGCAAGCAATTGCGACAGGAGGTCATGGAAGGCCGAAGTCTGTCCGACGCGATGTCCAAGCAACCGCTGATCTTCTCGGACCTCTACGTGAACATGGTGAAGGCGGGAGAACAATCCGGCGCATTGGTAGTCGTTTTGCGGCGCATGGCGGATCACTTCGAGCGGTTCGCGCAGGTGCAGGCAAAGTTCAGTTCGGCGCTGGTTTATCCTGCATTCGTTGCGGTGGTGGGCATCGGCATCATCATTTTTTTCATGACCTACATGTTGCCGAAGTTCATGTCGCTGTTTCAGAACATGCAGATGCAATTGCCGATGATGACGCAAATGTTGGTCAAGATCAGCAACGCGTTCACGGGTTACTGGTGGCTCATGGCGATGATTCTCATCGCCGTTTACATCATATTCAAACGTTTCCAGGCCACGGAGGATGGCAAGCGGAAGATTGACCAGTGGAAGATGAGAGCGCCGGTCATCGGGAAGGTGATGAAGTTGAATCTGTACGGGCAATTCGCTCGAACGCTTTCGACATTGCTGGAAAACGGCGTGCCGGTGCTGACGGCGCTGAAAATCACAGAGCAGGTGTTGCCGAACCGCGTCATCAAGGAGGCCATCGCCAAGACGCGCGACGCGGTGACGGATGGCAAGACGCTCGCGCAACCGCTGGCACAGAGCAAAATTTTCCCGCAACTGATGGTGGACCTGGTAAAGATCGGCGAGGAAACCGGGGACGTGCCGGCGGCCTTGAAAAATGTGGCGGACACTTACGAAAACGAATTGAACATCGCCTTGCGAGTGATGACCAACATGATCGAGCCGGTCTTGATCGTCGCCATGGCTGTCGGTGTGGGCTTTCTCCTGTTGAGCGTTTTGTCGGCCATGTTTTCGTTGATTTCCAACGTCGGCAACTCGATGGGGGCGCGATGAAGAAAGTGCGGCGAGATTCGTGGGTTGAGATTCCAGAGTGGTCCTCCGGGTTTACACTCATCGAGATCATGGTGGTGGTGGCGATCATGGGCATCATTTTGGCGATCGGCATTCCCTCGATTTACCAACTCTCAAAGAAAGAAGGCATGCGCCGGGCGGTCGGCGACATTTGGGATGTCTGCAACAGCGCCCGGGCCCAGGCGATTTTTCGGGGCGCGCCGGTGGAGGTTGTTTTTCATCCGAACGAGCGGCGGTTTGCAGTGGGCAGCAGCGCTGCATCACAACCGCAGGATGGCCCTGACTTTATTGTGGAGAATCCTGCTCCCAGACCGGTCGAGGGCCAATCGGGGCAATTTCCTGAGGACATAATCATCGAGATGCTGGACATCAATCTGCTGGAGTACCGCGAGTCCGATGTGGCGCGAGTCCGATTTTTTCCCAATGGCACGTGTGATGAGTTGACGCTGATTCTACGTTCAGCCCGGAACGAATGGCGCATGATTTCCCTGGAGGTCACCACGGGACGGGTGAGCATTGAAAGCGATCCGCAGAGATTCGACAAGTGATGAGACCTGAAAGCAACACGCGGAAAGCAGTCGAAGCATCGGTTGCGAATCGCAGGAGTCGCATCGCCGCGTTTTCGCTGGTGGAAGTGATGGTGGCGCTGGCGATTTTTTTCATGGCGGTGTTCACAATTCTCGGGTTGCTCTCGACGGTGCTTAGCAACGCACGCGCGCTGCAAAACCGGAAGCCCGCCGACGCAGGTATGGTCGCGGCCTATTTGCTGTCGGTGACCAATCAACTGACGGAAGGGTTACAATCGGGAACGTTCGAGGATTTCGGTGATTTTGGGAACGAATACTCGAACTATGAGTGGACTTTTGACGCGCAGCCAGTCGAGACGAACGGACTGTGGCGAGTGGATTGCATCGTAATGCGTCGCCCCGGAAAGCTAGAATCGCAATTGAGCTTCTTCGTCTTCGATCCCAATGCGCGTAGTAGTTTGAATCCACCCAATCTCCGATGAAGGCGCGAACTCAACAGCCTGCTCCCGGATTCACGCTGGTCGAAATCCTTGTGGCGATGGCCGTTTTCGGGCTGGTGCTGGCCGCGATTTACTCGACTTGGACGCTGATTCTGAAATCGAAGAACGTCGGGGAGGCCGCCACCGCACAAGTGCAGCGCGAGCGCGTCGCCATCCGTGTCATCGAGGAGGCCTTGGTGTCCACGCGGTCCTTCGCGTCGGATATTCAGCATTATGCGTTCGTAGCTGAAAACGGCGACAATGCGATGCTGAGTTTCGTGGCGCGTTTGCCCAAATCGTTTCCGCGCAGTGGCCGATTCGGGGATTTCGACGTGAGGCGAGTAACTTTCGCAGTAGAAAGCGGACGGAATTACGGCGAACGCGAACTGGTGCTCCGACAACAGCCAATTCTAACGGACCTCGACAAGGACGAGGAGAATCACCCGCTCGTGCTGGCAAAAGGCGTGCGGCAAATGCTGTTTGAATTCTGGGACGCGCGGTCGAAGGATTGGGTGGACGAATGGACGCAAACCAATCAGATTCCAAAACTCATTAAGGTCTCGGTGCGGTTCGGCTCCACGAATCCGAACTCTTCTCAAAGAGAGGATGAAGTAACTCGTATAATTGCGGTTCCGTCCATCACCGTGCCGGCGACTTGGCAGGTGCCCACGCCACAAGGACGCGCTCCCGGTGTTGTGCCCCCGCCTGGCACGGTTCCACCGCCGGGTAACAGACTGCTTCCCCCACCGGCAACGCGATGAAAACTGTCGCTCGCAATTCTGCATCAGGGATCGCGTTGATCATTGTGATGATTTGTATCACGGTGCTGGCCTTTCTCGCGGCCGGCTTCGCCTATTCGATGAAGGTGGAAACCCGGCTGGCCATGAATGCCAACTCGGAAACGGAATTGACCTGGCTGGGTTTGTCCGGGGTGGAGAAAGCGAAGTGGATACTTGCGCAGCAGCTTTCCATTGCTCAGGAGCCTTACGATTCTCTGAATCAAGTCTGGGCCGGTGGCCCCGGCAGCCTGACTACGAGCAACAGTCCCTTGGCTGGCGTAAGCCTCGATTTCGCATTGGGAAACGGTACGGGCAAACTGAAAATCACGGATCTCGAACGAAAGGTTAACATCAACATCGCGGACGAGCCCATGCTCGAACAGGCCTTGCGTCTGGTGGGCGTGGATGCGGGAGATTTTTCCTCGATAGCGGGATCCATCCTGGATTGGATTGACCCGGACGAAAACACTCACATAGGCGGGACGGAAAGTGAGCATTATCAATCGCTTGATCCGCCGTACTATGCAAAGAACAAACCGTTGGACGACCTGTCGGAGTTACTTCTCGTCAACGGAGTCACGCCGGAAATTTATTGGGGTGGGGTTTCCACCGATCATCCGCGTGCCGCTTTTTTTCGAAATCAGCCTGGATATGCTTCACACAATGCAGGAAAGGACTACGCGGTCGGGCTCGTGGAACTTTTTACGCCAATTTCCACCGGGCGCATCAACATCAACACCGCGTCGTTTACCGCACTGCAGATGATCCCGTTTGTTGACGAAAACGTTGCAGCTGAAATCATCCGCCTGCGGTCTGGCCTGGACGGCGCAGACGGCACGGAAGACGACACTCCATTTCGGAACGCCGGCGAACTGATCAATGTGCCAGGGATCAGCCGACAAGCAGTGGGACAATTGCAGAGGATTTGTGACGTCCGCAGCCGAACATTCGAGGTTCAGGTGGACACGGAAGTTAATGGATACCGCCGCCAATTCATCGCAATTATCGGGCGCAATAATCCAAGAGATGTGCAGGTGCTGAGTTTTTATTGGAAATGAATTCAGTTTCTCGGCGGGAATCTGCAGGTTTTCGGCGGGGTCCGGTTCCCGAAAGTTCCACGGCAAAAAAAAGTTCAAAAAGTTCTTGCGGGTAATTTGACTGCTGATAATTTGACATTGTTCCTTCTGAAATCGAAGGAATAGACCTAGTCAAAAAATCCCTGTTGACAGTCGGTGCGGCTGATATAATCTCCGCGCTCCAGTAACTCGAATCTGAGATGCCGAGTTTAAAGATGTAATTCGGCGCTCGGGTTTTTTGTCCCCTAAATGGGAAAACGGATTCGAGTTTTGAGCATAAAAAAGTTTTGGGTGGAAACACCGCTGCTCTTTGAAAATTGAATTGTGCGATAAGTGAGAGCCCCTTCAGGCTCAGGCAGTTAGTGCCTAAGTCTGGAGAGTTTTAAATTGCAATTCGTCCGATTAATCCTCGGACAGGAATTAAACTAACG